>CAZWVA010000051.1:0-19756 GCA_964636885.1 uncultured Spirochaetia bacterium | reverse complement strand
AATAACATCCAGGTCTCCTGGGTAAAGCAAGGGCCGGAGTTCGCCCAGTTCTCACTTACCGCCGGGGCAAACGACTTTGGCGGGACGCTCATGGAAGAGCATATCTCACGCGCAGCGGGAGCGAACCACGGTCAGTACTT
The DNA here is from genome assembly GCA_964636885.1 of uncultured Spirochaetia bacterium. GTDB lineage: Bacteria > Desulfobacterota_D > UBA1144 > Nemesobacterales > CSP1-2 > CAZWVA01. Next base: position 19,616 of record CAZWVA010000051.1, on the reverse strand, counting down.
CCCACCTGAGGAGTTTCGCCGCCTCACGAGGGAGATTGGAAGAATACCTGCACAGAGGTCAACTACATACGATATCTTAAAGGTGTTTAGTAAAGAGGGTAACGATTAGTCTAGATAGTGAGTAGACCTCTCTTCACAACCGTATTCCTCTGTTTTCTTGTCCCTACTGTAATCTGATTCTTCTCTAGAAAACCATATAAAAGTGATGCACTAGCATAGTGAGCTCCCTTTGACACGGTTATACTGATATACATACTATGCCTAAGGATTCTCTATATCGGGAACTCGAATTCGCCCTAAAGGCCGAACTAAATGGTGAGGTCCGCTTCGATTCCTTTAGTAGGGTCCTCTACAGCACGGATGCAAGCAACTACCAGATTGAACCCATTGGAGTCGTCATCCCACGCACCGTTGAGGACGTGATAGGGACGGTAGAAATCGCAGCACGTTACGGTGTTGCGATTCTCCCCCGAGGCGGAGGGACGAGCCTTGCGGGTCAGGCAGTCGGCCACGCTCTTATAATTGACTTCTCTAAGTACCTAAATGATGTGGAATGGATAGACACAGAGGAAAGAACGGTCCGTGTTCAGCCGGGCCTCTACCTAGAGCAACTAAACCGTAAACTCAGACCCCATAGACTCATGTTTGGTCCTGATCCCGCCACCGCCAGGGTAGCCACCATAGGAGGCGTTGTCGGAAACAACGCCACAGGCTCTCACTCCATCCTCTATGGAATGGCCGGGGACAATGTAAGATCCGCACAGGTGGTTCTAGCCGATGGAAGCCTCGTGGAACTCTCTCCTCTAAATGAGGAGGGCTTACACGGAAAGGCCTGCAGGGATTCCAGAGAGGGGCGTCTCTACAGTGCTCTTTTAGAACTCCGTAAGAGATACGGTGAGGCCATCAGACGGGATTTCCCTAGACACTGGCGACGGGCCTCCGGATACAGCCTTCCCTACCTTCTTAGCACTCCTTTTAATCCGGCCCAACTCCTGGCAAGCTCAGAGGGAACACTCGCCGTCGCAACGGGGTTTACCCTTAATCTCGTACCCCTCCCCTCTCATACAGGGGTGGTGGTTCTCCAATTCGATGATCTGGTCGCCGGAATGGAGGTCGTACCCATCATTCTGGAGAGAAATCCCTCGGCGATAGAGCTAATAGACAGGATGCTGATAGATTTGACCAGGGAACATATCGGATACGCCCCTATGCTCACATGGATGGAGGGAAATCCAGTGGCCGTTCTTGCCGTTGAGTTTTATGGGGAAAGCGAAGGAGAAGTGAAGCTAAAGGCCGAAGACCTAGTGTCATATCTCAGCGGACGAGGGTTACGGTTTTCGATAAACTATGCGCTTTCTCCCGAAGCCCAGGCAAATGTTTGGGGGATACGGAAAGCGGGACTAGGTCTTCTTATGAGTAAGCGCGACGATTTCAAGCCCATTCCCTGTATCGAGGACGTCTCCATACCCGTAAACAACCTAGCAAACTATGTGAAGGATATAGTGGACGTGATTAGGAGACTCGGCACGAGGGCCGCATTCTACGGCCATGCAAGCGCTGGGTGCCTCCACGTTCGTCCACTCGTTAACCTAAAGACGACCCAGGGCTTAACACTAATGGATGAGCTCACCGAGGAGGCCTTCAAACTCGCTATACGTTACGGTGGGGTCATGAGTGGGGAGCATGGTGACGGTTTGCAAAGGAGTTACCTGAATGAAAGGCTCTTTGGCCCTACCATTTATAAGGCCATGCGCGAGCTCAAGTTCGCATTTGATCCAAAAGGGATACTAAATCCCGGTAAGGTGGTGGACTCCCCCTCACCAAAGGAAAACCTGAGATACGGAAAGAACTATAGACCTAGGGAAATCCTCACCTATCTAGACTGGTCGGCGGACAAGGGATTTACGAAAGCGGTAGAGATGTGTAATGGTCAGGGATTATGCCGGAAACTAGGAGAGGGCATTATGTGCCCATCGTATATCGCAACACGTGACGAAAGGGACACAACGAGGGCGCGTGCCAATGCCCTAAGAGCCGTTATCTCGGGGGTATTGTCTGAAGAAGACCTGACAAGCGATGATATGTACGGGGTCTATGACCTATGCCTTTCCTGTAAGGGCTGTAAGAGGGAGTGTCCTTCGGGGGTTGATGTGGCCAAGATGAAGATCGAATTTCTGGCCCACTACCACGCCTCTCATGGAATGACCCTCCGTGACCGTCTGTTTGGCTACATACACGAAATAAGCCGCTTATCTTCACACTCAGCGCCTTTAACTAATCTCTTTTTGAGAAACCCATTATCACTCTGGCTCCTCACACAGATGGGCATTCACCGGAACCGTTCCCTCCCACGTCTTGCCCGCAGGACATTTATGTATTGGTTTAAACACCGAAAATCGGCCAATCATAAGACCACCCCGAACACCAAAGCGGTCTATTTTCATGACACATGGGTAAGCTTCTACTACCCAGAGGTCGGAAAGGCGGCTGTGGATCTACTAGAAAGCGCTGGCTTTGACGTAATACTGGTGCCCGGTCGCGTTTGCTGTGGCCGTCCCATGCTGAGTAGGGGGATGGTGGAAGAGGCACGCTCCCGTGCCAGAAGGAACGTAGCGCTACTCGCCCCCTATGCCAGAGAGGGTATACCAATCGTTGGAACCGAGCCGAGTTGTATCCTGACCTTCCGTGACGAATACCCCGACCTCCTACCTGGTAACACCGATGTAAAAACCCTAGCCAGGAATACGTTCCTCCTCGAGGAGTTTCTTTTCGATTTGTATAAGAAGGGGGAACTAAACATCCAGTGGAAATCCGGCGGCCCCACCGTTTTCTTCCACGGTCACTGCCATCAAAGGGCCATTGTCGGAAGCGAACCCTCGCTTGAGATCCTACGGCTCTCAGGCTGCTCAGTAAAGGACAGTAACGCCGGTTGTTGCGGCATGGCAGGGGGTTTCGGATACGAAAGTGAGCATTATGAAATCTCTAAGGCCATAGGTGAAGACCGTCTTTTCCCGGCGGTTCGTGAGGCATCTCAAGGAACCGTAATCGCCGTCTCAGGGGTATCCTGTCGCCAGCAGATAGAGCACTTTACGGGAAGGCGTGCGAGACAGATAGCCGAAGTTCTAGCAGATCAGATCCTTACGTCCTCTTGCATGGCTTAAAACAGTTAGGTACAATCAACCCTTACTCAACTAGGAAGACCTGAAATGTTGTAACTCTTTGAGATCCTTGGGAAGCCCGGATAGCTCAGTCGGTAGAGCAGAGGACTGAAAATCCTCGTGTCGGCGGTTCGATTCCGTCTCCGGGCATATCTTAGATCCTTATGTTAACACAGGATTTAAGACCAATATAATACGATTCACAAAATATAAACCTTTTTTTCAAAAAAAATCCATTCCAAGGTCTAATTGTATTTCCCAGGTATAAGGTTTAAATTAGATTAGTGAGATAAATGGAATTCGCTGAGCTTGATAGAGAACTTTCCAAAACCTTTAACCTTCAAGAAGAGAGCGTTTTTGTACTGAAACCAAAGAAGTACTACAACCTTCTCGAATTCACATATCCAGAAGAGCTTAAGGGGATTACCATCCCACTGATGAATCAGAGCATTTTGGGGAAAGCGGTTATGCATAAGAGTCCGATTATAGTAAACGACTTCCAGGGTGAAGCTGATATTATCCATCTAAACCTTATCACCATGGGGCACACGCAACCTTCGATAAGAAAGATGATCGTTTACCCGATTTGCTTAGCCCGCAATATATTGGCTGTCCTTCTGGTTGTGAGAAAAGACCATGATGGTTCCCTTTTCCAAAACTTCATTGGAGAGGATCTGAGAAAGATAAAATCGGCTGTTGATAATATGATCTATCTTCAATCGGTGAAGTTGGTTTAACCGACTTCCGATTAGGGACATTTTATATTATAGATTTCACAGTCCTTAGCACTCCACGTATGTCTACGAATAGTCCCACTTGCCCTGGCTCCTGTTACCCGTCCGAGTAAAATAACCGCAGGGGCAGAGTAAATAGCAAGTTTAATCAGTTTCCTTCTCAAGCCGTCGTATTTTCACCTTTTCACTAAAAACCCCTTGCCTTTTTATACACGGTTAGTATAAAATTTAAGTTACTTTTCTCTGAGCGTAATTTGTAAACCTTGGTCTTTCTGGAGGTAGAAAAATGAGATTCGGTGATTACCTTAAAAACAAGAGGAAGCAAAAGAACATAACGCAAGAGGACCTGGCTCGCGCGCTTGGTGTTTCAAGTGTATTTATACACCAGCTTGAGACGGGAAAGGTCGATGCCCCATCCATGGAGAGGTGTCAACAGATAGCTGAGGTTTTAGGGGTACCAATAGACGAACTATGGAACGTTGCCAGGAAAGAAAGACTTAAAAGGTTTATGGAGAGAGAGGGAATATACGAGGAGGATCGTGAGGTCCTCACCGAAGTGGAGAGGATGCTTATAAAGCTCTATAGAAGCCTAGATGAGGACATGAGGCGCGACTTCGGTGGGATGATCTACATGCTTCTTAGACGTTCACAGGATGAAGGGATTCAGGAGATCCTTGAAGAGTTTATGAAATGCGCTTAAGCAACAGACTATCAACCATAGCCACCGCTCTTGGAGTAGAGCTTTGTATCCTTGCTCTTGTAGGACTGGTGTTTCTCTTCCAGTTCGATAAGGCAAAGACGGATCTCGTAAATAAGACAAAGGCCATTGCCGAGACCATAGGAGACCAGGCCAGCAGCTTCTTCTCAAACCTAGGGGAGGAGAAGACAAGCGATGAGTTCTTCATGTTTCTTGACGAAAGATTGGGACGCAAAAAGCTATTTAACACATTTGAAATAGCCCCCAAGTTCTTCAGCGTCGTTTTCAAAAGAGACGTGGAAAGCGGAAGGGCGTCTGGCTATTTCATGCAGGATTTTTATCCAGAAGGAGGATACGCCGTAAAAAAGCATAACGGTATAATCTCGGTCTCGGTTCCTTTCAGCATACAGGATAAAACGGAGCCATTTGGCATCGTTAAGATCGACTCTGATACAAAGACCATAGCCAAGCAGGTAATTGCCGATAACTTCCTCTTGTATGCTGCAATGCTCGTGGTCTTTAACAACCAGGCCTTTATCTTCTATCTCCTTCTAAGGAGAAAGAAAGAGGTGGTATTCGAAAAGGGGTACCTTAAGGAACACTCCATAGGCGCACTTAAGATAATGCATAAGGTACTAGGGGATATAATCCAAGACCATGAAGGCGAGGTAGAACCGAATAAGAAACAGGCCTCGGATATCAAAAAGGTGATTTCGATCTCTGAACTCGTAGAAAAGAGAAAGAAATGAAAAGACCCCTTGCTTTACTAATCACCCTTATGGTTTTATTCTTCTGGTCATGCGCCGGTCCCGATGAGAATGGAACGGTTGTACTGGATGGCCCTATTCTTGAGAGTATAAATAGAGATGGCAATCTTGAATTTAATGGCGCCGTAGTAAATTCTGGAGATAGACCGGTACGGAACGTCTACGTGGTTATAATGCTTAGAGACGAGGAGGGAAAGCTACTAGAGGCAACGTCCTCATCCGTTCTGGGGGAAGACCCCAACCGTGTGCTCAACCCTTTGGAGAGGGCTTTTTTCAGTATATCCGTAAAATCAGACCCGCAAAGGGTAGTATCAAAAGACGTAGAAATCTACTACGATGAGGTGGATTCCAGATCCCAACCCTCCTCCTAGTGTTCCTCAAATGCCTAGGTATTATCCGACTCAAGAAGACTCACTATAAACTCTATACGGCGATCCTCGACCCCACTACCTAGGGATTTATCAAGACCGAGCCCTTCCACCCTTTTAAACCTTTCCGGCTGAAGACCCTTAGAGATCAGATAGTTCCTAGCCGTTTCCGCCCGCCTCTGGGATAGCCTTAGGTTCTCCTCCTCAGACCTCTGGTCATTCGTATAGGCCTCTATAGAAATAGGAAAATGCGGGTATTCGGAGAGGATACTAGCAAGGGCATCGAGTGAGGGATAGGCGTCAAAGAGGATACCCGTCCCGGAAGGGGCAAAAAGCCCTCTAAAAACGACCTTTACCCCGCCTCTTACAGGTTCCACCTGACCCCCGTATATAGAAGACAGCCTTTCCACGACCTTGCTTCTCAGATCGTATCTCTTTTTCGACTCATCATAAGCCCTTTCGGCAAGGGAAATCGCCTTCTCAGAGAGCTTAAGCGACGCCTCGCTCTGCCCCAGGTTCAAGCTATCCTGAGCGGCCTTATAGGCCTGGTTTGCCTCGCTAAAGAGTTGCGGACTAAAATCCTCTGCAGATACCCCTTTGGCGGCCTCTATCTTCTCTTCCGCCCTCTCAAGCGAATCGAGCGCCTTCGAGTACATGACATCCTGAGAAACGGCGATTCTATCCTTGATCTGCTCGAGCCTAAGGACGTTCTCCCTTAGTTCATTCTCGCTGGCCCTCTTTACGGAATTCGCCTCGTCTATCTCCGACTGTAGCGTTTGGATCTCGTCCTCGTAGAGCCTTTTTCTGCCCATGGAAATCACCGTTTTTGCCCTTATCTCAGAGATCTGACGGAGTTCCTCCGCCCTTTCGTGGTTTCCGGCCGCGTACTCCCTTTCAGCCTCGTCGTATAGAGACCTTGCCTCCTTCATCATATGTGGAGCGTACACGTCGCCACCCCCTATTCTTGCATCCTCAATAAGGGCATAGGTCATTGCCATCTCCTGTGTGGGAGGAAGGGCCTTCGAAACGCAGGACAGCGTAAAAGCAAGGATAAGAACTATAAGCCCCCTCATTTTTGCTCTAATTTGCTAATCTCCTCTTTGACTCGCGCATTCGTGGTCTGTATCTCCTCAATCTGGGTCTTAATCCTTTGGAGTAGTTCTCTCATATCGTCTACCTTCTTCTTTGCCTTTGATTCCTCAAGAAGGGCCTCTAAAAACCCTATCTGATAAGAGGCCTTCTTAAGAAGGAGATCAGCATTAGGGTTAGTGGGTTCCCCCTCATCTAAAGTCCCCTTTGCATCCTCTATCCACCGAGAGGCCTTCTCCAATTCCTCTACCGGAATATAGGCGGACTCGTTCTTGATACCGAGAAGCCTGCCTTCTAAGACCTGAATTTGGGTTATGGCGTTTTTGTCATCTTTGGCGTTTCCCGAATAAGCCCCCACAAAAACGAGTACCAAAAACGTGAAAATGAAGCCCTTCATCTTTAAACCAGTGGATCTCTCGTTGAATCAGAGAGGAATCCCCAAGGAACTACCCTATCGATAACCGGCATCTCTTATAATACCTTGAAAGTACCCGATTTTAAAGACCGTTATAGTGCCATCCACGGTACGTTAAAATGAGATTGGGTGGCAATTGGCCGATTATTGGGTTAAAGTAATAGACTTATGAAGAACCGGATAACCAAACTACTGTGTGACTACTATAGAGCTAGGGAGGTTTGCGTCATAGCTCTGGTTCTAGGCCTTGTTACCGGCCTTCTTGACGTTACAATCAACGTCTCATCCGGCCCGTCTGGATTGTCCTCGTTTTCGGCGGTGCTACCGCCTCTTACGGCCACTTCCGTTTTCGTGTTTCTAATCTACATCGTATTGTGGTTCCTTCTCGCTAGGCATATAGGAAGCCTATTTAAACTCGAAGCGATTCCTCTTGCCGTCTCATTCTCATCCTTCTTAGGAACCGCCCTTACCCTGGTCTCATTAAACGGTCTCATCTATTCCCCGCTCTCTCAGACCGATTCATTCAAATTGTATATAGCGCTCTTAATCTCCCTTTTGGTTTCGATAGGAGCCTACTTTACCACAAAGGTCGTTACTAACACCCCCCAATATAAAAAAACAGCCTCCGTCTTTATGCTCTCGATTCCCTTCGTGATTGCAGAGATAGCTTTATTCTTTTGGTTCTACACATATAGGGTTGACTCCTTTTTCCACCGCATACCGTCCTTTCTCGTTACAATCGTGGGGGCCCTTATAGTTCTATCCACAATAGGGCTATTCCGCTTTATAGATCAAAAGATCAGTGTTCTGAAACTACTGTTTTTTTTCACTGTGATCGTCATTCTGAGCCCCCTTACCCCACTTACTAGGGATCACAAAAACTCGCCACTTGAGGTTAAGCAAACGGATAATCGGATTAGGAACGTAATCCTTCTCACCGTGGACACCCTAAGAATAGACGCCCTTTCCTGCTACGATTCCAAAAGCGTATCCACCCCTCACATAGACCGGCTGGCTAGGGACGGTATCCTATTTAAAAACGCAATATCCCCAGCTCCCTGGACGTTACCCTCTATAAGCTCGATTATGACTGGCCTTTCCCCTTCTATCCATCTGGCGACAAGAATGAACTCTCAACTCCCAAATAACCTCCTGACCTTGGCCGAACGCATGCGGGATGCTGGGTACTTTACAGCCGCGATTGTATCAAACGGGTTTCTTAGCCCGCAATCCAACGTATCTCAGGGCTTTCTTGAGTACGATTTTTTCCCCAGATACCCCATCGGCAACTCCCTGGGGGTAAAACTCCTTAGATGGATCCTTCCCAACGAATTCATGTCTGACGCATCGACCAGCGATATAACGGAGCTGGCCATAAGGTGGCTTGAGTCGAACCATGAGAGGGATTTCTTCTTATGGATACATTACTATGACCCACACATCCCATACTCTCCACCTGCCGATTTCCTCCCGAAAGGGGAACCACCCCCCGCTATTGGGACGAGCTTTTCCGAACCCTGGCAGATCCGAGGCGGGAATTTCACCCCTTCATTAGCCGAAAGAAGGTGGATAGAAGGGCTCTACCACGGTGAGGTTCGTTATGTGGATGAGAATATAGGAAGGCTACTAGATACCCTAAAAAGGCTAGGCCTGTATGATAGCTCACTTATTATCTTTACGAGCGACCACGGAGAGGAGTTCTGGGAGCACGGTGGCTACGAACACGGGCACTCTCTATATAACGAGGTGCTTCGGGTTCCACTTATAATAAAGCCCCCCATGTCCAATTCTTATATGGAGATAAATAAAGCCGTATCAACCCTAAGTATAACACCCACGGTTTTAGATCTCTGTGGAATAGAACACAGGGGCGATTATTTTTCCGCCGCTTCTCTTTCTCCGTTATGGGGGAAAAACCCCAATGACTTCGGTGAGAAACCGATAATGAGTACCGGCTTACTATACTACGAAGACAGGGAATCCGTTGTTTTTCACGGTCTAAAATACATACGCTCCCTTGTGACAGGAAAGGAGGAACTCTACGATCTAACCCGTGATCCGGAGGAGAGGGTCTCCATCTCGGACTCGTCTCCAGATAAGGTCGAGAGGGCAAGAACCATACTAAGAGAATACGATCGAGTGGCAAAAGAGGTAAGGAACGGTAATAATATAAGTAGCCCAAAAGGGACTAGATTCGATGAGGAAACGAAAAAGAACCTGAAGGCCTTGGGCTACATACAGTAGTCTCCTGGTCGTCGTTGCTTGCCAATTGCGTTAAATTTAGATACGCTTTTTTGAATTTATGGAGGTCTTTTTATGAGTAATCTCGAAAGGGTTGACCCTGAAATAGCGAAAGCGATAAGGCTAGAGACCGAACGTCAGGAATGGAAGCTCGAACTCATAGCATCTGAGAACTACGTGAGCGATGCGGTGCTTGAGGCACTGGGCTCTGTGCTTACAAATAAATACGCAGAAGGCCTCCCAGGAAAGAGGTACTACGGTGGATGCGAGTTTGTGGACATCGCCGAATCCCTGGCAATCGAGAGGGCAAAGAGGCTCTTCGGTGCGGATGCGGTAAACGTCCAGCCCCATTCAGGTGCACAGGCAAACATGGCGGTTTACTTCGCCGCACTAAAGCCCGGAGACACGATTCTCGGGATGAACCTCGCCCACGGCGGACATCTTACGCACGGAAGTCCAGTGAATTTCTCTGGAACCCTCTACAATGTGGTTTCCTACGGGGTGAGGGAGGACGATAACCTCATAGACTACGAGGAGGTAAGGGAGCTTGCCCTCAAGCACCGTCCGAAGCTCATAGTGGTCGGATGGAGCGCCTATCCGAGAAAGATAGACTTTAAGAGGTTCCGTGACATAGCCGATGAGTGCGGGGCGCTTCTCATGGCCGATATCGCACACCCTGCGGGCTTGGTAGTAGCCGGACTTTACCCAAACCCCATTCCATACTGCGAGTTTGTAACCACAACCACACACAAAACGCTCCGTGGGCCAAGAGGCGGCATGGTCATGATGAAGAAGGATTACGAAAGGGTGGTAAACAGTAAGGTTTTCCCCGGAACCCAGGGAGGCCCACTCATGCACGTAATAGCGGCCAAGGCCGTGGCGTTTTATGAGGCCCTTCAACCGGAATTCATCGAATACCAAAACCAGACCGTTAGGAACGCAAAGACCCTTGGCGAGTGCCTTAAAGAAAGGGGGTTTAAACTCGTCTCAGGTGGTACGGATACCCATCTCGTTCTTATAGACCTAAGGGATACGGAAATTACGGGAAAGATGGCCGAGGAAACCCTGGAGAAGGCCGGAATTACCGTAAATAAAAACGCTATTCCCTTCGATCCAAGACCCCCTGCAGTGGCAAGCGGAATAAGAATCGGGACACCAGCCGTTACCACGAGGGGGATGAAGGAGGGTGAGATCGAAAAGATAGCCGGGTTCATATACGAAGCCCTAAACAACGTCGGCGACGAGAAGATCCTTTCGAGGATAAGAGAAGAGGTGAGGGAACTCTGTGGCAGATTCCCAATCTATAGACACAGGCTAAACTAAATGAAGTGTACCTTCTGTGGCAGTTTAAAAAACAGGGTCATTGATTCGCGTCTCGGCAAAGACGGCCTGGCCATAAGAAGACGCAGGGAATGCCTCGATTGCAAAAGGCGCTTTACCACATACGAGCGCGTGGAGGAAGTGGACCTACTCGTGGTAAAGAAGGACGGAAGAAGAGAGCCCTTTGACAGGAACAAGATAATAAAGGGCATGCTCAAGGCCTGCGAGAAGAGGCCCATAAGCGTAAAGGTCATAGAGGACTTCGTCTCTGAATTCGAAAGGGAACTCCAGGAAAGAGGGGTAAGGGAGGTAGAAAGCCCGGAGATAGGAGAAAGGGTAATCAAGAAGCTCTACGATCTCGACGAAGTTGCCTACGTGAGATTCGCATCGGTCTACAGGTCATTTAAGGACATAAACCAATTCATGGAAGAGCTAAAGGAGCTCCTAAAGGACAAGCAGAAAGAATCCCAAAGACCGACCGAGAGAACCGAAGGTGGACACGGCACAAGGCTTCCGCTAGAGCTCATTAAAAGCGAGGGTGAGGAATAGGTGCTTATTGACACCCATGCGCACCTGGAGATGCTTCAGGATGTGACGGATGTTATAGAGAGGGCGAAAGAAGCCGGGGTGGAAGGGATAGTTACCGCCTCATCCGATCTTATATCCTCAAAGAAATCGGTTGAAATAGCGTCGGAATTCCCCACGGTCTTTGCGGCGGTTGGTATCCACCCGCACGAAGCCTCGGGCTTTAGCGAGGAGGCCCTCTCAGAAATAGAGGGGCTTAGCAGGGGGAAAAGGGTCGTAGCGATCGGTGAGACCGGGCTCGACTATCACTACATGTACTCACCGCGCGAGGTTCAGATCCATTCCTTTAGAGGGCACATTCGACTTGCAAAGAAGCTCGATCTCCCTCTGGTTATACACGTTCGAGACGCGCACGAGGATACGATCAGGGTGCTAAGAGAGGAAGGGGAAGAACACATAAAAGCGGTTATCCACTGCTTTACAGGCGATTATAAAACCGCTAAGAGATACATAGAAATGGGATTCTACATCTCGTTTTCGGGTATCGTTACATTTAAAAACGCAGATGACGTAAGAGAAGCGGCAATAAGGGTTCCGATTGAAAGGATCCTCATTGAAACCGATTCTCCCTACCTTACCCCCATCCCATTTAGGGGAAAAAGGAATGAGCCTGCTTATGTCAGGCATGTAGCCGAGAAGTTGGCGGAACTAAGAGGGGTGTCTCTCGGAAGGATAGCCGAGGAGACCACAAAGAACGCAAAGGACCTTTTCTCATTCGAATAGAGAAGTCACTCTATTGAAAGGTTAAAACATGACAAGCAAACCCAGAATCGGAATTACTATGGGGGACCCAAACGGGATCGGTCCCGAGGTAATCGTTAAGGCCCTAGCCTGTAGCGAAATAGAGACCATCTGCACCCCGCTTGTGTTTGGAAGCGCTGAAGTTATGGAAGAGGCGAAAAAACTCACAGGCCTTGGCAGTTCGTTTGACATTGTAAGTATAGGCGATTTTGGCGGAGAAAAGCTTAGCCCCGGGCGTCCTGAGAAAGAGGCGGGAGAGGCAAGCCTTTCCTATATAAGGGAGGCGGTTCGCTTTGCCCTGGAGGGTAGGATAGATGCCGTTGTCACGGCTCCAATAACCAAAGAATCGATCCATCTTGCAGGGGCGAATTACCCAGGCCATACGGAGATGCTTCAGGAGTTAACCGGTGCAAAAAGGGTTGCCATGATGTTTGAGGGTGGAAGGTTCCGGGTTGTACTAGTCACGATCCACTGCGCTCTATCGGAGGTTCCCAGATTAATAAACGAAGAGAGGATCCTATCCATAATCGAGCTTACACAAGAGTCTCTAACCGGGCTCTTCAAGATACCGGAACCCAAGATAGTCGTCTCCGGTCTTAATCCACACGCCGGAGAAGCCGGGGCGTTCGGGAAAGAGGAAATAACCCATATCATCCCGGCGATTAGAAGGGCAGTGGAAAAGGGTATAAACGTTACCGGGCCGATGCCCGCCGATACCCTCTTCTATTACGCCGCCCAGGGGAGGTGGGATGCGGTTATAGCCATGTATCACGATCAGGGATTAATCCCATTTAAGATGCTATACTTCGATGAAGGCGTAAACGTGACCCTTGGGCTTCCAATAATAAGGACCTCACCAGACCACGGTACGGCATATGACATAGCCTGGAAGGGAAAAGCAAATCCATCTAGTATGATTGCAGCTATAAGGATAGCGGTCAACTTGGTGAGAAACAAAGGAACTCAGGCCATGACTTAGATTTCTGCCGATTTGCAGAGGAGCGGTAGAACCTCCCCCGACTTACCGATAATAGTCAAATCGTAGAACCGAGAGTTAAATGTGGGCTCTACGTTTAGTTCTATCACGGTTTTTCCCGTCTGCTTCGCCAGAAGCCCCATTGACGCCGCAGGCTCTACAACACCAGAGGTGCCGACTATAAGCATCACATCGCATTCCTCTATAGCTATAAGGGCCCTGTCTATTATCTGCATCGGTATCATCTCTCCAAACCAAACCACGTTTGGCCGCCCGATCGTACCACAGCTCTTACACCTCGGAGGGAGTTCATTAAGCGGTACATCACGGTTCTCATACACGAGTCCGCAACGGGTACATCTTATCTGCCAGATGTTTCCATGCATCTCGATGATTTTTCTGCTTCCGGCCACTTGATGAAGGCCGTCTATATTCTGGGTTATAAGGGTGAACCTGGATTTGCGTTTCTCAAGCTGGACGATTGCGTAGTGTCCGCGGTTTGGCCTTGCCCCTTTTACTATCCCCCTTCTCCACTCGTACCACTCCCAGACGAGTTTTGGGTCTCTTAGAAACGCCTCTCGTGTTGCCAGATCCTCCGAACGGAAATTCCTCCAAAGCCCTCCCTCTCCACGAAAGGTTGGGATCCCGCTTTCTGCCGAGATTCCGGCCCCCGTAAGAACGGTTATATTCGATGACCTATCTATTATCTCTATTGCCCTTACAACCTTGTCGTCCACTTCTCTATCCGTCTGAGAAATCATAGTTTAAATGTAATGCCACTCGGTTTTTTTGGCAATACGGCTTTTAAACCGGTATTTCAAAACCGAATTAGAAAAGCCGAGAAACCCATGGGGCATGATCTAATAGTGAAGCTCCCCACTCTCGGATATACCCTCTACCTCCCTAGTGGAACCATAGGATATTCAACGGATATTTTGAGTAATCTCAATAAAATACGTAAGTGGAATTGAACTGCTTAGTGTGATAGAATCTTTTTTGAAGACCTTTAGAACAAGGAGGAATAGCCATGGTTTCGAGGGATGGTGTTTTGGTAAGTATAATTTGGATAATATTCACACTTCTCCTTTCCATTGTAACTCTGGCGATGTTTAACCCTTCTCCCTCACAAGATGCTCTAAGGTCCCTTATCGGTCCTAAATTGATATTCTTCTCGATAATAATAGCCATTGCGGCATTTGAATACAGACTCTCGAGGACAGAGGCAAAAAAGGGGGAAACCGGCTCTCTTTCCCGCACCTTTGTAATGATCATTACCTTTGGACTTCTATTCAGTCTCCTCTTTTCGGTCTCGATTGATCTGGCTCACTCTTATTCCTTAAACATAAATAGCCGGGCATATAATACATCCGCCGTATTCTTTATATCCTCTATTTACTTCATCGTTACTCTATTTGCAATGTTTTTCTATACGACACTTATTAAGCAAGAGCAAGAAGCATAGTTTCCTTGACAATCCTCCCGTTCCTCTTAATCTTATAAGTGTGCTTACGGATTATATACCGATACTGATAATACTTGTTCTCTCCATACTACTTGCAGGGGGGTTGATTGGGATTTCTCACATTCTCGGACCAAGGAGGTACGCAAAGAGAAAGCTCACCCCTTATGAGTCCGGCATTCCGCCCGTAGGAGATGCGAGGGAGAGATTCCCGATAAGGTATTACGTAATCGGTGCGCTATTTATACTCTTCGACGTCGAATCCGTATTCCTCTTTGCCTGGGCTGTCGTGTTTAAGGAACTCGGCATGCTCGCCTTTATAGAAATCGTGGTCTTTTTTATAGTAATACTAGGAGGATACTTCTACGTTCTAAAAAAGGGGGCACTCGAATGGGAATAAACTCGAACCCTCTCCTTGGTGGAGACGGCTTTATAACAACGAGGTTGAGCTCATTCGTAAACTGGGCCAGGAAAAACAGCCTCTGGCCTATGCCATTTGGCACCGCCTGCTGTGCGATTGAGATGATGGGGGTCTTTGCATCCCGATTTGATCTTTCAAGGTTCGGGGCAGAGGTTGTGAGGTTCTCACCTAGGCAGGCCGATCTTATGATAGTTTCAGGAACCATTACATACAAGATGGCCTCCGTATGCAGGAGGATTTACGATCAGATGCCTGAGCCAAAGTGGGTGATCGCCATGGGGTCATGTACGTGCGGGGGAGGGCCCTTTGATAGCTACGCTGTCGTTCAGGGGATCGACGAGTTCCTTCCGGTTGACGTATACGTGGGTGGATGCCCTCCTAGGCCGGAGGCACTGATCGATGCCGTAATGAAGATCCAGAAGAAAATCGAGATGCAAGGGGCACCTCTTGTATGAGCCTCGATCTCCAAGTCGTAATCGATTCCATAAACACGAACCTTCCAGGTTCGGTTTTAGACGTAAAGACCTTTAGAGGAGAGATCTCTCTTCTCATTAGAAAGGAGAGGATACGGGAGGTTTGCCTACACTTAAAAAAAGACCTTGATTTTAAGTTCATAGCCGATATTACTGCCGTCGATTATCTCGGGATCAAGTCTCCACGTTTTGAGGTCGTTTATTATCTCCATAGGTTCGGCCCTGGGTTTGATGAGAACATAAGGATAAGGTTAAAGGCGGGGGTCTCTGAAGAGGACCCAAAGATAGATTCGGTGGTCCCTGTATGGAGCGGTGCAAACTGGCTTGAGCGCGAGGTCTACGATATGTTCGGTATTGAGTTCACAGGCCATCCCGATCTAAGAAGGATCCTTATGCCCGAGGACTACGAACCGTTTCCTCTCAGAAAGGATTTTGACGTTAGGGACAGAGAGGCATCGAAGAGGTGTTTCCAGAGGGCCCTGGAAGAGGGAACCGACTAATGGAGAGAATAGAGTTTATTAAAGAGGAACCCGGGAAAGAGGGTAGAATCCGCACCGAGACCATGATGCTCAATATGGGACCTCAGCACCCCTCTACACACGGTGTGCTCCGCGTTGTGCTTCATCTCGAGGGTGAGACCGTCGTAAAGGCGGTTCCCTACATAGGCTACCTCCATAGGGGAATCGAAAAACTCTGCGAACATATAACCTATCAGATGTGCATCCCCTATACGGATAGAATGGATTACGTGGCATCCATCTGTAATAACATAGGGTTCATTCTTACGGTGGAAAAGCTCCTCGGCATTGAAAAGGCGGTACCGGAGAGGGCAAAGGTGGCCGAGGTCATCCTATTTGAGCTTGGAAGGATAGAATCCCACCTCATAGGGATCGGAACGAATGCGATGGACCTGGGGGCCATGAGCGCTTTTCTCTACTGCTTCAAGGAGAGGGAAAGGATCTACGACATCCTTGAGATGGTCTGTGGGGCGAGACTCACAACGTCCTACCCAAGGGTGGGTGGTCTGCCAGACGATCTCCCAGAGGGGTTTGAGGAAGCGGTAAGAAACTTCATAAGGGTATTCCCCTCAACACTCAAGGAAGTGGATAAGCTCCTTACGAGAAACCGGATATGGATTGAGAGGACAAAAGGGGTTGCCTATATAAGTGCGGAGGATGCCATTGACCTCGGGCTTACGGGACCCGCCCTCCGTGGTAGCGGGGTTCCCTATGACGTCAGGAAGGCAATGCCCTATCTTGGATACGAGAACTACGATTTTGAGATTCCCGTTTCTACAGACGGAGACGCCTATGCCCGGTACCTCTGTAGGTTAGAAGAGATGAACCAGAGCCTGAGAATAATAGAACAGGCTTTAGACAACCTTCCGGATGGCCCTTATATAGCGGATCTTCCTGAGATCGTCCTTCCCAGAAAGGAGCTCACATATACGAGGATGGAATCCCTCATAAGACACTTTGTCCTCGTATACGAGGGTTTTAAACCGCCTCCAGGCGAGGTCTACCACGCCGTTGAGAACCCAAAAGGGGAACTCGGCTACTACATAGTAAGCGATGGCTCAGGAAAGCCCTATAGAATGCGCGTAAGGGGGCCTTCGTTTGTAAACCTTCAGGCGCTTCCCAAGATGGTAGAGGGAAGGCTGATCGCAGATGTTATAGCGGCAATCGGGAGCATCGACATAGTGCTTGGAGAGGTCGATAGGTAGTATCAGTACGTCCAACACATCTTTGAGAGTTCCTTCCAGTCCCCACTATGGACGTGAACACAAAACATCTGCCCCAGATCCTTCATCCCCTTTGCGATCACATCTGTCGCTATCCCTTTTGCCCTGTTTTTATCCGTGGAGGTCGTTTGCACCCAGAGATCTATATGTGATCTCCACACCGCACCCTGAACGCCTGGCACGGAATCCTTAAGGGACTCTGCAAACCTGGACTGCAGTTGGTCGGGAGTAAAGCCCTCTTCACCGAAACCCACCCCTGAAAGAAAGAGAAGTAATACCGTTAAGAGAGCTACCTTACGCATTGCTTTCCCTCCTCTTCTTGCCTCCTATTGCTTAACGGAAGGCGATTTTATCAGTTCGACCCCCTTTGGCACCTTAAAATCAAAGAGGGAATCCGGGATCCCTTTATTGATCTCCATATCCTCCAGTCTGACCTTGGTCAGATTTCCAAAGGGATCGTAAAGGTAGATGGTCCTTACAAACATGTTCTTCTTATCAATCGCTATAGTGACCTTATCGTACCCTTCGTCTCCCCTATTTTCCTTCGGTGTAAGATCAACGAGATAGCTTCCATTCTCATCGGGAAAAGCAGAATCCGAGAAGCGGGCGTTAAACTGCTTTTTTATGTTTCCAAGCCCCGAAAGAAGGGTGGTCGTTGTGGGGTTTTCCATGACGTCTGTCAAGGATGACTCGACGACCTGCTTTTCCTCGTGGTTATAGAACCACATCTTTATGCCATTCGATACGATTTCCTGTTTATCGGGTCTATAGTAGTTCCATCTCATCTTTCCGGGCTTTTTCAGCCAGACCTCACCGTCTGCCCTCTGAACCTCGTCTAAAGCCCTAACGGTGGCCTCCTGTACGAACCTGGCATGGAAGTCGTTAATCCTCTCATACGTTGACTGAACCCCGTTTAGCACAGAATCAAGGCTACCGTCCCTCTCTAGGGCCACGCCTTGCGTCGCAAAAAAAAGAACGACCAAAACAAAAAAGATCCCTCTCAATTCCTTTGCCTCTCCTTAATCTGATCTAGGTCGATAAAGACCTCTCTCGGTTTTCCAGCGACCTCCTGAGGCCCTACCAATCCCTCTTTCTCCATTATCTCGACGATCCGAGCCGCCCTATTATAACCGATCTTGAGCTTCCTCTGGAGCATTGATATCGAAACCTGTCGGGTTTCTTTTATTATCTTTAACGCTTCGTAGTATAGATCGTCCTTTTCGTCCTCTAGTTCTCTGGAATCCTCTGATTCCTCCATCTTTGTAATATCCCGATTGTATTCAGGTGCACCTTGGGCCTTTAAAAACTCGGTGATCCTTTCCCTCTCCCCATCCGATATGAGAGCACCCTGAATCCTCGTGAGTTTCGACGTTCCCGGCTGGAGAAACAGCATGTCCCCTTTTCCGAGAAGCCTCTCCGCCCCCGTAGTGTCTAGGATTATTCGGGAGTCTACCTTAGAAGAAACGAGAAAGGATATCCTTGCCGGGAAATTCGCCTTTATAAGACCCGCCACTATGTCCACAGAGGGCCTCTGTGTGGCGACTATGAGGTGGATCCCGGCGGCCCGCGCCTTCTGGGATAGCCTCGTAATGGACTCACCGACCTCACGCGGGGCGATCATCATCAGATCAGCAAGCTCGTCTATCACTATGATTATATAGGGGAGCCATCTCTGCCACTTATCCTCTGACTGGAGCTTTTCTATGTTCCTGTTATAGCTCTCTATATCCCTCACGCCCTCTTCGGATAGGATCCTGTACCTCTTCTCCATCTCCTCAACGGCCCACCTGAGTGCCTGTGCCGCCTTTTTGGGTTCCGTGACCACGGGATGAAGGAGATGGGGTATATCCTCGTAGATGGAGAGCTCGATCATCTTTGGATCTATCATTATGAACTTTAGCTCATAGGGACTCGCCTTGTAGAGCATGCTTGTAATCACGGCATGGAGAAGAACGCTTTTTCCAGAGCCCGTAGTACCTGCGATCATAAGATGCGGGGCCTTTCTCAGGTCAGTGTAGAAGGGCATCCCGGAGATGTCCCTTCCCAGGGCAAGCGTAAGTATTGACCTCTTCTTCAGGAACTCCGGATCTTCAAGGAGCTCTCTTAGAACGACCGTTTCCCTTTTTGCGTTTGGAACCTCGATTCCAACAACGTCCTTTCCGGGAATCGGTGCGATGATCCTTATGCTCAGTGCACTAAGACCCATTGCCAGATCGTTCTCAAGCGATGCGATTTTATTTATCTTGATACCGGGAGAGGGTTTGTACTCAAACATAGTGATTACAGGACCGGGCCTTATCTCTGTGATGCTTCCCGAAACCCCTAGGTGGGCGAGCTTCTCCTCCGTGAGCCTCGCCTTCTCGTATATGGCCTCCCTATCAAACTCCAATTTAGAGTCCTTCTTGGGATCGAGTAGATCGAGGGGCGGGAG
>CAZWVA010000050.1:6122-20612 GCA_964636885.1 uncultured Spirochaetia bacterium | reverse complement strand
ATTACGGTTTGGGTTGCCCGTCACGACTTTGGGGTATTTAACATCGTGATTGCACTGGGGATCGCCTCTATAAAGGCATCCCTTGTGGCCCTATTCTTTATGCACCTTAAGTACGAGGATAAACTCACCTGGGCCTTTGCCATTTATCCCCTATTCCTTCTTGCGCTCCTTATAGGTCTCACCGCAAGCGATGTGTTCTACAGGGTTTCTCCTTAAGGTCTGATGCTGGGAAAGATAACGGTTTCCCTCTTCTTCCTTCTCCTCATATGGGGAAATATCGTCGCCGGGCTTAAGGTCGGGCTTGCCTGTCCCGACTGGCCGCTTTGCCACGGAAGGGTTATACCTCCACTTCGATTCGATATCTTCATGGAGTGGATGCATAGAAATATAGGGCTTGTGTCCTCGATCTTTCTTCTCGTGCTTGCCCATAAGAGATTCCGTAGCTACTCTGGACCCGCAAGGGCGATCCCACTCGTTACCGTGTTCCTGCTCCTATTTCAGGTGGTTCTTGGGGGGATAGTCGTGCTTTTAAGGCTTCCTGTTAATATAACGACCTTTCACTTTGCGACCGCCCTGGTTATATTTTCTCTCGTATTCTACATGGCCTTCTTTGATGGGGAGGGGAAGAAGCCGGTCTTTTCGATAAGGGGTTATAGGGGATCGCTTTTCCTTCTTGTGTCTCTCGTTTTCATTCAGGCGATTTTAGGGGCCTATGTAAGGCACTCAAATTCGGGACTCGCCTGTCCGGATTTCCCCAAGTGCCTTGGGTACTGGATCCCGCCTGGGCTCTCTGGGGCGGTTCTTATCCACTTTGCGCATAGGACCCTTGCCTATGTCATTTTGGCTATTGTGCTTTTACTCTATGCCTTTTCCTACTCGAATCCCGGTTTGAATAGAGACCGCTCAAGGATCCTTATCTTACTCTCCCTTGTACTCCTTCAGATCATACTGGGTGTAGGAGTGGTTCATTCTAAACTCCACTTCGGGGCAACCGCCTTTCATCTTGGGGTGGCTCTTCTAATACTCTCTATGGTACTCTACACGTGGTTTCAAAATATGAAGGGGAACCATGTATAATTCAAGTATCGGATACCCGTTAAAGAGAGAGAAAAAAGGTATGGAGTCAAGAGATAGGGCTACGCCCGGAAGGATAGTGGTTTCAACCATAGTTCTTTCAAAACCCGGAATAATACTGAGTGTCGCGTTTACGGGTTTTGCGGGTATGGTGCTTGCCTACAGGGGGATCCCGTCCTTAAATCTAATACTCCTTGCCGTGTCGTCCCTGCTCTTAAGCGCGGCTGGAGCCGCGATTTTAAATAACCTTCTGGACAAAGAGATAGACGTCTTGATGAAGAGGCTGACTAGCCGCGTCGAGGCGATGAGGGTGGTTGGTGAAAGGGCAGCGATCTCTATTGCTGTTCTCTTTATACTGGTTTCTCTCTCTATCTCCTTTTATTTTCTTAATCCTGTAAATACGGTACTCATCTTATCCGCTATCCTGAGTTATACTCTTCTCTATACGCTTTATCTAAAGCGCAGCTCTCCCTACGGGACTATCCTTGGGGGGGTTCCAGGGGCCGTTCCCGTTCTCATTGGTTATTCCGCCGTAAGTCCAAGGATAGGGGTTGACGGTATAATCCTCTTCCTCTTTATGATCCTCTGGCAGCCACCTCACTTCTGGGCGCTCGCCCAAAAGTACAGGGAGGACTACAGAAGGGCGGGGATTCCCGTGATGCCTGTTGCGCTTGGTACGAAATATACAAACGTTTTTATGCTCCTCTACTCATTGTCCCTGCTTCCTCTCTCCCTTTCACTATGGTTCTTCGGGTATTGTTCCTCGTACTACGCGATTACGGCCGTTATATCTGGTACCTACTTTGAATACGTTATGATTAAGAGTGCCCTTAAGAATTCAAACTACGGGAAGGCCTTCGGTGTGTCGATACTCTATATGCTGGCCATCATGGCCTCCCTGATAATAGATATATATCTGAATTCGGTAGGTATGACGGCTTAGTCGATGGTATTTTTATCCCATGTCTAGGGATTGGATGAATGTTCTGGTTTTACCGGAGGTAAAGGAATGGTCCCTTCGCCGTGAGCTAGTGGCCGGTATAGTGAATTTTCTCACGGCGGGCTATATCATTGCTGTCAATCCCCATATCCTGGGAGAGGCGGGAATGCCCACCGATGCCCTGGTTTCGGTGACCTGCTACGCGAGTGCCATTGGGTGCTTTCTCATGGCCTTCTGGCCGAGGGTTCCCGTTCTTATGGCTCCCGGAATGGGTATAAACGCCTTCTTTACGTATACGCTTTGTATTAAGGATGGCATCCCCTGGGAGGTCACCTTGGGGATCGTATTTCTAGCCGGTGTTCTTTTTATCCTTCTTACGGTTGGAGGACTTCGTGAACACGTTCTCTATGCTATTCCACCTAATTTGAGGCTTGCCATTCCGGTTGGGATTGGGCTCTTTATATCCTTTATCGGCTTCAGGAATATGGGGTTGGTCGTCGAGCATCCTGTGACGCTTGTAACCCTCGGTCCCTTCAAGCCAACCCTGGTTTTAGCCCTTGTGGGACTGCTAGCGGCTGTGGTTATGGAGCGTTTTAGGGTTCCTGGAAGCCTTCTCGTCGTAATTCTTATCGTTACTTTTGTCTCTTTGGGCATGGGATGGGTTCAGCCGCCTGAGGTATGGTTTAGCTCGCCTCCCTCCATTTCACCACTTGCCCTTCGTCTCGATATCCTGTCTGCCCTAAGACCCGTATACTGGGTCCCTGTTTTTGCGTTCTTATACGTTGCCCTGTTTGATAGCCTAGGGTCATTGACCGCTATCTCATATCAGGCTGGATTTAGTTCGGACGGGAAGATCCCACACCTCGGTAGGATGCTTATGGCTGATGCTTTTGGAGCAACCGCCGGGGCCCTACTGGGAACCTCGACCGTAACGGCATATATAGAATCGGGTGCAGGTGTGGCGGCAGGCGGCCGTACCGGCTGGACCGCACTATTTACGGGTGTTCTTTTCCTTCTCGCACCTTTCTTTGCCGGGATTATTGCCGTTATCCCATCCTATGCCACCGCTATAGCACTCGTTGTGGTTGGGATCTACATGATAAAACACATAAGGGAGATCGATTTTACCAATTGGGATGAAGGGGCTCCGGCTTTTTTTATGATCCTTCTTATGCCACTTACCTATAGTATTTCAACCGGGCTCTGTTTCGGTATTGCGAGCTATGTCGCAGTATCGCTGGCTACTGGAAAGTGGCGAAGGATAACACCGGTACTGGCCTTTATTGGAGCCCTGTCCTTTATATACCTCGTTCTAAGCACGAGGGGATAGAGGGCTGGGTTTCTTTAGGAAAAAAGGGCCACTTCCCGTCTAACCGTATCCGGAGCCCTAGAGACCGTTTCTTTCATCTAAACAACCGCGGGGCTTCTAGTAGAGGCGTGACAGGTATTTCCTTCCCGCTATGGATACGCTCCGGGGCATGACTTTTTAAAATAAAAGCTGTATTATGAATAACGGGTAAAGACAATGGCGCTATGTAAAGACGTGGTGGAAAACATCATTGGGTATATAGAGTCGGAGTTGGATGACAAGACACTGGAGGAGCTTGAGAAGCACGCTTCAGATTGCCCGGAGTGTCAGGCGTTTATAAGGACATATAAAAGGATGCTCGAAGTTACCGGAAGGCTTGGGAAGAGCAGCTTCGTCACTCCTGAGATCAGAATGAGGTTAAAGGAGTTTCTAAAATCCAGGATGAATCCAAGTTGATTTTTGGGTCAGATTCACTCTATTTTCCCTTTTAATCTCTTATCTAAGGTTATAGTTTGATCCCCTCACGCATACGATTCAGCGCATGCCGAACCAACGTATACTCTGCCTCGTCTGACGGCGTTCTTCCAGGTGTCTAAGTTGGGCCGAGAGTATATCGCTGCGCATCGCGTTTATTCCCAATCCCCCATATACCTACTTCCAAATGGACACCTTCTAAGCCTTATGTGTTCCTCGAATTCATGACGGAACTTCTTTACTATGGATTCAATGGGCATTGCACAGCCGTCCGAAAGGGCGCATATCGTTGTTCCCTTCATCTGAGAGCAGGCATCGAGAAGGGTATCTATGAACTCCATTCGTCCTTTTCCCTCCTCTATCTTAGTAAGCATCTTTTCAAGCCACCATGTCCCCTCCCTACACTGAACGCACTGGCCACAGGATTCATCCCTATAGAAGTGGGCCAGGTTCTGCGCAACCCTTACCATACAGGTTTCATCATCAATCACGGTTACCCCAGCGGTGCCAAGCATGGAACCCGCTTTTGATAGCGAATCGAAATCCATAGGGATGTCTATCTCCTCCGCCGTAAGCACCGGAGCGGACGACCCACCAGGGGATATCGCCTTTATCTGTCTTCCATTCGGTATTCCTTCTCCGTACTCGTATATAAGCTCACGAAGTGGAACTCCGAGGGGGAGTTCATAGAGACCGGGCCTGTTTATCTTTCCGCTAAGCCCGTAGATCTTTGTCCCGGTGTTCTTGGGGGTACCAATACTCGCGAACCAATCCGCACCCCTGTTGATTATATGGGGTACGCATGCCAGGGTCTCAACGTTGTTTACTATAGTAGGGCATCCAAAGAGCCCGACCTGTGCAGGAAACGGTGGTTTGGGCCTGGGTTCTCCGTTTTTCCCTTCTATCGATTCCAAGAGCCCCGTTTCCTCTCCACATATATACGCGCCTGCCCCTCTAAATAGGACGACATCGAGATTAAATCCAGAGTCCAGTATATCCTCTCCAAGAAAACCCTTCTCGTAAGCCTCGCGGATCGCCGTTTCAAGGATCCTTGCGCCCTTTGGCATCTCGCCCCTTATGTATATGTAGCACTTGTGGGAGTTTATCGCATAGCAAGCGATTATGATGCCCTCTAGCATCTGATGCGGATCGCGTTCTATGATCTCCCTGTCCTTAAAGCTCCCCGGCTCGCTCTCATCGGCGTTACAGCATAAATAGATCGGTTTTTTAGAGTCCCTCTGAATAAAACTCCATTTGATTCCGGTTGGAAACCCCGCTCCCCCACGACCGCGGAGACCGGATTTCTTTACCTCCTCTATTACCTCAAGTGGATCCATCTTTAGTGCCTTGGGAAGGGCGGTATACCCCCCTGAAGCCATATAGGACTCGATTGACTCGGAATCAGGTCTATCTACGTATGTACGGATGATCCTCATCTCTGGCATCTTTTAGCTCCTCTTGCCAGAGTATTCTAAATGGGTTTTCTTGTATGGCAAGTCGTTTTTGGTATCCTCCCGGTCTATTAAAGGGTGATTAACATGGTCTACTTGACTTCGTATTTTCCCTCTATCACCCTAGACTCGATTTCTTCCTAAACGATGAGATTTCCTCGGCTATGATGCGGGCCGCCTCTTCAATCGTCAACGACATATCGAGATCTATACCGTATTTTCTGAGTTCTAAAAAGAGAGAGCCAAGTACGGGTGGCTCTATATGGCACCTGGCAAGGAGCTCGACCCGGGTAAAGACCTCTTTTGGAGTGCCTTTTGCGACTATTTCCCCACCCGTGGCCATTAGATATACGGTATCCGCTATGAGGGGGACTG
Source organism: uncultured Spirochaetia bacterium (assembly GCA_964636885.1). Lineage (GTDB taxonomy): Bacteria > Desulfobacterota_D > UBA1144 > Nemesobacterales > CSP1-2 > CAZWVA01. The sequence continues at coordinate 14,989 of CAZWVA010000050.1, read as the reverse complement.
TATCGATGTTATGTGTGGAGAGGATTATAGCGGTTTTGTTCTCCCTATTTGTCCTGTTTAGGAGGTTTATAAGATCCATCCTGCACGTGGGGTCGAGTCCCTCAAACGGCTCGTCGAGTATGAGAAGCTCAGGTCTTGTAACTAGGGCCCCTCCGAGTCCGACTTTTGTTTTCTCCCCCCCGCTCAGATAGTGTGGCACCTTATTCATAAGGTGTTTGATATCGAGTTTCTCGACTATATCCTCTACAAGCCTCTCTATCTCCTCCCTTTTATACCCGTAGTTCCTGGGGGAAAAAGAGATGTCATCCCTTACAGTGGGTGCTATTATCTGCTCCTCAACGTTTTGGAGGAGTACACCTATGCGTTCTCTTATCCTTATATAGTCCCTGTATGGATTAAACCCAAAAACGGTTATATCCCCCTTAGATGGTTTAAAAAGGCCAAGTAGGTGAAAGAGCAACGTGGATTTACCGCTTCCATTAGGCCCCAAAATAACGACGCGCTCCCCCCTATGGACAACGAATTCCAGTCCACGGAAGTGAAGGAACGTACCATCCGGGTATGTGTATCTAAGATCGCTTACCCTTACGAGCTCTTCCAAGTTTCACCTCGGTTCTTTAATAGATAGAAGTAAAAAGACGTAAAGAGGAGGAGTAAAACGGAGGTTATAAGCAGATAAAGACCGTATCGACTGTGCCTATTTCCGAGTCTTGCCCCAAGTGATGCAGCAAAAACGGAGACGCCTATTAGGGTTGTTATGAGGTCTATACGACCTGGGCTCTTCTCTCTTCCCTCTGATATCTCCCCTCTATACCCTCTTATCCTCATCACACCGTAGAACCCCTGAGCCAAATCGAATCCACGGATGAGAAGGAGCCCTATTCCTGAGGAGAGGTTGGCCGTGTTCTTTATGTATCTCCTTGGGGTGAGTCCGCCTCTAACCCTAAGGGCCCGAATGAGATTCTCCATCAGCTCAAGGAGTATGAAAAGGGATCTGTACGTAAGGAATAGACCATCTAGGACGATCTTGGGAAGAAAAGGACTTAGAGAGGCAAATACGCTTGGGTAAGGCGTAGTTGTGATTAGAAGCACCATAGAGAGGGCGGCGGAGAGGGCCTTAAAAACAATGACTCCACTCCTTAACCAGTTTCCATTCCAGCTGGCTATAGCGAAGAGTAGTGCGAATATAGAGGGATAGGCGGCTATGGATATGACCTTTAAAAAGGGGAGTCTCGTTGAGATTACCAGGGCAGAAAGTATGAGATAGATGCTCAAGAGTATCATCAGATCATCAGAAACCACAATCGATGCGAGTATAAACCCTACAAGGATCATCTTGTGAACCGTCGAGGTTCTGTGGAGATGACTCTTCCCGTTATTTGCAAAATGGTCTATTATTCCTATATCCAAGTCCACCGTCTCCTTAGGTTACATCTGAAAAGATGAGATCTGGCCTTACACGAGAGACGTATCCTATTACGAATCCGGTGATCACGGATTCCAGTATCCATCCAAACACGCCAAGGAAAAAAACGGTCTTGGCAAACACCCCGATGTCTATCTTTCCGTCTTTAGCCGGGTATCTTTCATTGTCACCGTGCTCCTTTTGAGGTATTGTCTCTTCGATATTGGGTTGTCTGTTTTTATACAGCACCCTTTCGGGGTTCACCTGTGATACGTAAATAATGCCGATCATAAGGGAGGTGCTCAGAATAAGACTAAATACCGTTGCCAGGGCAGAAGAGAATCCGACCGACAGTCTTCCTCTACTCAAGACACCACAAAAAGCACGGAAGAGGTAAAAGCCAAGCACCGCTTCTGCTCCCACCACCAGGGTGTTTAGTCCCACAACTGTGATTCCTCCGTGCCCAAACATGGCTATTATAAGATCTACGATAAAAACCGATATAAACCCAAGGGCGGGGCCTAGCACTATGCCCGCGATCACGCTCATATTTATATGGTAGGCTATCGGAACGATTTCAAGCGTCATACCTACTATCATTAGGGCGGAGACAATACCGATAATGGGAAGCCTGTGCTCCAGCCCGGCATTTCGAACGCTCCTTATGCACAGGTAAAGGATTCCCAGGGTAAGAATCCAGCCGGCAATTACAAGCCAGGTGGGAAATACGCCATCGGGAATATGGATGTGTGACATCTAATCGGTTCCTCTTCCGCCAATTTCGGTCTGACACCTCTCACATCTCCCAAAGAGTTGTAGGAAGTGTTTTTGGATTATGAAGCCGGTTTTCCTGGATAGTTCCTTTGATATGTCCTCAAGTGGACATTCTTTGAATTTCACCACACGATTGCACTTCATACACACTATCGGATGCTGGTGTTCGTCCGAGGCGATTGCATAGCTGTGGCAACCGTCTTCCAGATGGACCCTTACGACGAGTCCTAAATCGACAAGGGTCTCCAGGGCGCGATAGACCGTGGCGAGTCCGGTTCCGGGGAGGATCCTTTTAACCCTTTTGTGAATATCGGATATTGAGAGATGGGTTTTACTCCCGTCGAGTACGCATAGCACGGCAAGGCGTTGGGGTGTGCATTTAAGTCGGTTCTTGTGAAAGAGCGTTCCAACCGATTTTTTCTTCTGTCCGAGGGCTCTTCTGAGGTCTAGATCCTTCACTGTACCCTTTTCGTTGATAATTGAGAATTTTTTTCAATTGTAATGGATAAACCAGGTGCTGTCAATTTACGCGTATTGACCTTTTTAAGACTATTGGATATTTTTTCTCTTCCAAAAATCGCCGAAAATTCGAAGACCAGAGGAAGCTAAAATAGAATCTCAGGGTAAAAGCGGTTCTATGCGGTGTGACGTGATCATCATAGGAGGCGGCCCAAGCGGTCTTCACGCCGCCTCTCTTCTTGCCAACTCTGGGCTCAGTGTTTCCCTGTTTGAGCAGGATTCGGAAATAGGAAAGGACGTTGTGTGTTCTGGCGTTATAAGCAAGGAGGCGTTTTCAAGATACGGTCTTCCAGAAGAATCTATAATAGGCAGGCTAAAAGAAGCGGAACTCTTTTCTCCAAGCGGCATTCGTCTTCCATATTCCCACCCTGAAGAGGCGGCTGTGGTTGTTGACAGACATATCTTTGACAGAAAGCTGGGCGAAATCGCAAGGAGAAAGGGTGCCGAAATCCACCTAAACACAAAGGTAATCTCGCTTGACGTAAGGGATGGGTTTGTAGAAGCCGGTCTAAAGACCCCAGAGGGAGAAAAAAGGGTACGTGCGGAGATCGCTGTAATAGCAACTGGTGTGAGTTTTAATCTCCAGATCGCCCTCGGTCTTGGGCGTCCTAAAAGGATCTTAAAGGGCATTCAGATAGAGATAAGGGCAGAGCAACTCGATCGGCTGAGGATATATTTTGGTAGCAGATGGTCAGACGGCTTCTTTGGATGGGCTATCCCGCTTCTAGATGGAAGAGCGAGGGTCGGGGTAATGACCGTTGGAAGCGCCGTAGAGGGATTAAGGAACGTCCTATCCGAGGTCAATCGGTATAGCGACCCGTGTGTGGAGATCGGGAATGCGAAGAGAAGGGGTATCGCTTTTGGTGCTATACCGAAAAGCTACTCCGATAGAGTCGTAGTCGTGGGCGAGGCGGCGGGGCAAATAAAAACCACAACGGGTGGAGGGATCTACTACGGCCTTATTAGCGCTGAGATCGCCTCAGACGTTATCAAAAAGGCATTCGAGAAGGGGAACTTCGATTCGAGAACCCTTTCTGAGTACGAGAGGATCTGGAAGAGGAGTATAGGTAAGGAGATCAAATTCGGCCAGTATTTTCACAGGTTCTATTCCAATCTCCACGATGACTCCATAGACGATCTCTTCCATGCCGCAAGGGAGGACGGTCTCCTTTCCTTTATAGCCCAGAATGGAAAATTCGATTGGCACAAGGATGCCGTGGTTAAGATACTAAAAAGCCCTAATCTGAGAAGGGTTCTCTGGAACGGGTTGGTTAGTTACATTGCGGGTGTTTAACCGTAAGCGAGTCTATTAGGTCTTCGTATTTCCCTCTCCTATAAAAACATCGGCTGCGTACTTGGCAAACGCCATGGAGGATGTAAAGGCCGGGGATATGGCATTTAGAACATGGAGTGAGTCTCCTTCCTTTATAAGAACGAAATCCGTAACGAGACTTTTACTCGGCCAGTGGACGAGCTGGGGACGGATACCCACCTTATCCGTGTCCTCTAGGTCTCCTGGGCGAAGCTCCGGAACGAGTCCCTTTACCTCTTCGAGGAAAAAGCGCTTTGAGTACTTCTTGATCTCGCTCATTGCGGCGCTCCTAAAGGCGTCGTTTGTAAGTAGAAGAACCCCATCCCTGTAGAGGATTGAGAGTGTCTCCATTGATAGGTCATCAAAGAACCCGTAGTCCTCACGACCGAAGGCCGGTATGGCCGTAGGACCCGCATAGACACTGCCGTCCACGCTTCTTGTGAGGTGAACCCCTAGGAAAGGGTTTCTCAGATCCGGTACCGGATATATGTTCCCCCGAACGAGGTAGGAACGCTCCTTCCTTATCTTCTTATATGTCCCCTTAAATGGGAGTATCTTGTACTCCTTTCCCACCCCAAACTGGTGAGCCACCCTGTCCGCATATGCCCCAGAGGCGTTTATGAGCTTATTAAAACATATGGTTCCATTTTGGGTAACGGCGGTGCGGTTCTCTCTAAGCCCCAGAAAGGCCGTCCCGTATAGGATTCTGGCTTTTCTCGAACCCTCGATCTCATCTGAAATCGCCTTTAGAATCTCCTTGGGGTTTATCACTGCCGTATCTGGAGAGAGGAGAGCCTTCTCATACGTTCTGGCATATGGCTCTATCTCGGAGAGCTCCTTACTATCTATAATAGATGACCTGACCCCGTTTAAATCTGCCCTCCTTTTAAGCTCATAGAGTCCTTCTAGTTTGGGCTCGTCTTTTGCGACTATCACCTTTCCCGTTTCCCTAAGGGTGAGGCCCTTTTCTATGCAAAACCCCTTCATAAGGCGGTTTCCCTGGATGCAGAACCTGGCCTTCAGCGTGTCGGGCGTATAGTAAACCCCGGAGTGGAGGACACCGCTATTTCTCCCGCTCGCATGGGCACCGAGGTCTTTTTCCTTGTCAATGACCAGTATTCCTTCCACACCGCGACCCAGAAGCTCGCGGGCAAGGGTAAGGCCGGTTATCCCAGCTCCTATGATCAAAACCTCGCACCTTAACTCCATCTCTCCTAACTATAATATCCGCTAAAAAGGGTTTCTAGAAATCCTTACGAACGCCGCTACGTTTTGTCTCTATAGTTGACCGGGGGTCCAAATTATGATATTGTAGTTAAAACCAACGCCAAGGAAAGGAAAAAATGTTCAAGGTAGGTGCGAAGGCCGTTTATCCCGCTCATGGCGTTGTTAAGGTTAAAGGGATCGAGGTTAAGGAAATCTGTGGTACCAAAAAGGCGTTTTATATACTTAAGGTCATTGACAGCGATGTTACAGTCATGGTACCAACTGATAATGCCGAAACGGTAGGATTGAGGCCCGTAATTACGGAGAGCCAGATTCCCGATATATACCGCATACTGAGAAGTAAGAAAAGGACTAATACGTCTACAAACGGTTATCAAAGCTGGAACAAAAGGTACCGTGAGTACGCCGAGAGGCTGAAGAGCGGAAACATATTTGAGGTGGCCGCGGTTTTAAGGGATATACACCTCCTTCAGAATGAAAAGGAGCTTTCATTCGGGGAGAGAAGGATAATGGACGCCGCACGGGCGTTGCTGGTTAAAGAGATCTCCATAGCGAAGGGATTGGAAGAGGAAGTGGTTGCTGGGGAGATTGATAGGCTTCTCGGTCAGTGATTGGGATTTTCCTTACTCGATACTCGATCCTTAAATTATGCCGCGAGACATCATAGACGTAGAGGCAGCCTTAAAGCTCAGGGTTCTTTCTTTTCGGGTTTCATCTCAGGTAAAGGGTCTAAAGGCCGGCATCCATAAAAGCCCCTACAAGGGCATAAGCCCCGATTTTCTGGAATATAAAGAGTACTCCCGTGGAGACGAGCTTAAACACGTAGACTGGCGCCTATACGGCAGACTCGACCGCTTGTACGTAAAGAAATTCGAGGATGAGGTTAACCTAAGCTGGTGCATACTCATCGATAGAAGCGGTTCTATGGGTTACGGGTCGGAGGGGGAAAGCAAGCTCAACTATGCCCTAAGGCTCTCAGGAACCCTAAGCTATCTTCTTCTAAAGCAGGGAGACGCCGTAGGGATAGTCGACTTTAGTGATGGTGATATAAATATAATCCCGCCGCGTCCCGGGCTCTCAAATCTTACCCCGATATTAGAGAGATTAGAATCCCTAGAGCCCGCTGGCAAGACAGCGCTCAAGGAGCCGATCTTAAGGGCTATAGAGAGGATAAGTGGGGATTCGGCCTTTGTCATAGTATCTGACTTCTTCATGGATCTAGCCCAGGTGGAGGAGTCTTTTAAACTCCTTCGGTCATCGAAAAAGGAGACAGTCATATTTCACGTTCTACACCCGGATGAAATGGATTTCGGCTTTGATGGATCTATAGAGTTTGAGGACATGGAAGAGAGGACGAGGGTTCTGGTTGATGCAAGGGGTATTAGAAACGCCTACATGAAGAGGATAAGGGATTTCATAGAGGGGCTAAAACTCATATGCTATGAGAATAGATCCAGGTACGTGCTCTCTAAGTCGAGCACGCCTATAGAAGAGGTTCTTATCCAGATTGCGTATGATTAGGGTGGGAGGTTGAATCTTTCCTTTTTAAACCCTTTATTCCTGATTGGGCTTCTAGGGGTAGCGCTCCCCATTATAGCGCATCTCATATCCAGAAGGAGCGGTACAAGAAAGCGCTTTTCCGCTGTGTCTTTTCTTCTTGCCTCTCAGGGGGATATGGCAAGAAGATCAAGGATAAAAGACTTGCTCTTCCTTATTCTGAGATCCCTAATCCTTGTGCTTCTCGTTCTCGTGTTTTCAAAGCCTGCCGTTTTCTCCTTCTCCACTATGGGCTTGGGATCCCCGAGATCGGTTGCCATTGTTGTGGATAACTCCTTCAGCATGGGATACGGCGATAATTTCAAAACGGCAAAGAGGATGGCCGAAGAATTCGTAGAATCTCTACCGGATGGGAGTTTCGGCGTGGTTTTTCCACTCGTTGATACAGGTGACTTTAAACCGGAGCCCACCCAGGACAAGAACAGGATGAAGGAGGATCTAAAAAGCCTAAGGCTATCCTACTCCTTTACGGATAACGAGAGGAGGCTAGATGGGATCTTTGGTTTCCTCCAAAAGGTACCGAACGAGAGGAAGGAGGTGGTGCTTTTTACCGATCTTCAGAAAAACGGCTGGAATAGAGGAGACTTCCAAAGGGAATGGTTCTTGCCGATCGATATTGCCCACGGTCTGGATATGAGGAACCTGGCCGTATCACAGGTAGATTTTGAAGAACAAGGGGAATCGATAAAGGTGGCGGTTACGGTATCAAACCACTCAAAAACACGGGTTAAGGGGCTCCTCTCTACGACGTATCTAGGCGATGAAAAGGTAAGGCTTTCTTTCGATATCGAGCCGGGAGGGAAGGGAACGAAGGAGTTTATCTTTCCCCGGGAGGGACTTTCTCAAGATGAGTTGCCTGGAAGGGTTGAAATCTCACATGACGGTCTTACGGTGGATGATGTCAGATACTTCGTTCTTTCCAGAACCCAAGGGCTTCGCGTTCTTATAGTTGATGGAGATCCGAGAGAGGATGCGAGGTTAAGCGAAGCCTACTACCTTGCTCGAGCCGTCGAGACGATCTCGGAGATAGTGCCGATTAAACTTCGGATAAGGGATAACGATGCCTTTCTCAAAGAGGATCTCAAGGGATACGATCTGGTATTCTTAGCAAATGTCGGGGACATAACGCCGGAAAAATCCCGTGAGATAGAGGGGTTTCTAAAAGGGGGAGGGGTTGCCGTGGTATTTCCTGGAGACCGTGTAAAAGGCTACGTGTATAATACGCTCCTAAAGGTTCTTCCAGCTGAACTAGGAACGGTGTTGGATGGGGGTTTTTCCCTTATCGCTAGTGAAGCAAGCAGACCTTTGGCGAGAATAAATGAGAAGTACGGCGAAGTAGAGGTGAGGAGGCTTTTTAAACTTCGGGCGTTTCAAAGCTCCCGTGTGATTTTGAGTTCTTCAGATGGCTCTCCTTTTCTCATTAGAGGAGATGTGGGAAGGGGAAGCGTTTTTCTATTCGCCTCAGCCGCGGATACGAGCTGGAGTAGCTTTCCAATCACCCCGGTTTTTATTCCGACTATAAAGGAGATATTCGATCTCTCTAGTAGGACTCAATCCCAGGGAGGGAATTTTATTGTGGGTGATCCAGTTGAAATCGAGTTTTATGGAGGGGCAAGCGATGCGACCGTTAGAGCCCCATCTGGAGAATCGTTCAAGGTATCTAGGGAGAATCCCAGGTTCCTTAAAACCCTTATCCCCGGCATCTACAGTGTTGAAGAGGGAGGAGTTTCTTACAGGTTCTCCGTAAATACGGACCCTAGAGAATCGGATCTAGAGAGGATCTCTCTTGGAGGTCTTTCCTCTAGAGGCGGTACGACAAGCGGATTGGTTAAGGTCTTTAAGGAGGTATGGGGCTACTTCTTTTGGGGGGTTATCACGCTCTTTATATCCGAGTCGGTTCTTAGAGCCCTATTTGCAAAGTAACCGTAGGATCAATCGACCAAGCTCACCCCGTCTACCCCGTCTGGAATAGGGCGATCGAGGAGGCGGAGTATGGTAGGGTAGATGTCTACGGTTCTTACGAGTTCCTTATTGATCCTCGTACTTATGCATAGCGGAACGAGTATGTGCTCC
>CAZWVA010000050.1:0-6112 GCA_964636885.1 uncultured Spirochaetia bacterium | reverse complement strand
AGCGCGCCGTGGGACGAACGGTGTTCTGGTTTTTCGTGTCTCGCCCTTAGATCAAAACCCTGCTTTGCACTTACCACGATGTCTCCTGAGCGTGGAGATTCAAGGATCTGAATGAGTTGAAGAAGCGCATCTGGGTAATCGGTATAAAAGCTGTACTTGAGGGCTTCTTCCCTATCCATTTTATCGGGTATGCCGTTATACCCAAAGGGATCGCCATAAACCCTTTCGTATCTAATGTGTTTGCCGTTTTCCAGCCATGTTAGGGCCTCTCCCCTTTCGCTTTTAATCCTTACACGACCGCCCTCATCGAGTCCTGCGACTATGTCCACCTCGGGTCTTTGTAGGAGGCGGTCAATGATGTGGCTTAGTTCCTCAAATGTGCTTCTTCTCCCCCATCCCTCCGGGCTCTTCAGATAGATATGGGTCATGGCGTTTCCCGACACCATATTGGCGGCATCGGCATCCCTATAGTATCTGAATATGTTTGGGTAATAGAACGTCTTAAGGCCGAGTCGATTCATGAATTCCAGCGAATCGAAATGCGAGTGGGTTTGAGTAAGCCCATGATCGCTTACGATGATAAGGAGGGTTTCATCCAGTTTCCGTTCCCTTTCTAAAACCCTTCCCAGAAGCCCTACGGCCTCGTCTATCCTCAGATAGGACTCTATGACTTTGGTGTGAAAAGGATGGTTGATATGGGAATAGGTATCTATCCCTAAAAACACGACGAATGTAAAAATGGGGTCTTCTCTCAGGGAGTTTAGGAGTATGTTCCTTGCGGCTATGTCAACCTCGTCGCAACGGTTTGTGAAATGGCTCTTAACCTTATAGTAGATCCTTGCGAATCTGGTCTTATCGCCCCTAAAACCAGCCCCGCGCGAGAGCTCGTTTAGTATACTCACACTCCTGGGGAATATTTCAAAAAGAGTCGGCATATCCTTGGAAATATCCCAGTTCATGAGAAAACCCTCAATGCCAACGTAGCTTCTCGATCGATAAAGGGAGAATGTCCTTTTTGCATAGACCTCCCTATCGAACCATCTGATACCCGGAAGGTTGCATCTTCCCGGAAACTTGCCCATAAGAAACGGGGCATAAGCAGGTCCGGTAGTGGACGGAAAGACCGAGACGGCGTTTTTATAACTCCCTTTTTCAACGATGTATTTCGATATATTGGGTAGGTCCCCACGCTGGAGGAGGTGTTGGAAGACGTCCGCCCTTGCTCCGTCTGCCATTATGAATATGCAGCTTTTAAACCGTCCCATCCGATCTCCTAGGTTTTTGGTTGCTTAGCAACTGATAAACACGGGTTTACATCGGTATTAGATTCATGATACGTGAGGGTCTTTAAATATATCCTGTATATGTGCAATCCGCTGATTCCCATTCGTGTTTACCGGTATTCGTTTGTGGCTATAAAGGGTTAAGAAAAATACCACTCGTAGATCCTCCTTATCTCGCTTGTCTTTGAGACGTACGTTTCTCTAAGCCTATCACCGTTATCCTTCATGCCGAGTTCTAATGCGAGCTTGTGGAAATCGCTCTCATAGAGCTCGCTTGTAGACCCATCGTGGAGGAGCCTCAGTAGATTCTCCAGTCTCTTTAAGAAATAAAGGCCGTCTTTTAAAACGACAAACACCTCTTCCTTAATCAGGTCGCATCTCCTTAACCCTTCGAGGGCCTCAAGCGTATTTTGCCTTCTAACGTCCCTGTAATTAGACCCGAATCTAAGCTGAAGCATCTGAACCAGGAACTCTATATCCACTATCCCCCCTCTTCCGGTCTTAAGGTTTAGCTTGGTTCTGCTCTCTTTTGCGAGTTCCCTCTCCATCCGGGACCTAAGGTGATAGATCTCCTTATGAAAATCCTCGGCAAGCGGTTTTTCATAGACGAAGTATTCAACCGTCTCCATGACCCTGTTTCCCAAACCCATATTCCCGGCACAGGGCCGTGCCCTTATAAGGGCCTGCCTTTCCCAAAGCCTTGCGCTCTCTTCATGGTATTTTCTAAAGGATTCAAACGACGAGACGAGGGCTCCGGCCCTCCCGGACGGCCTGAGTCCCATATCGATCTTATAGGCAAATCCTTCCCCAGTCGGGGTTGAGAGGATCGATATCATCTTCTGTCCGAGCCTTGAAAAGAACTCGTGGTCGTCCCCATCGTATATGAATATGATATCGAGGTCGGAGTTGTAGCTCATCTCCCTTCCGCCCAGCTTCCCCATACCGAGTACCACCATGTCGGAAGCCCTGTTCTTCCCTCTGGGTTTCCCCTTCACGGCCTTACCGGCGATCGAGAGTCCAACCTCCATTACGGCTTCGGCGAGCATTGAAAGATAGTTGCCGACATACGCTGGGTCCACCTCCCGATTTAGATCCCTAAGGCAGAGCTTTAGGGTCTCTACGTGCTTAAACCTCCTTATGGCGTCGAGTTTGCCCTCGTATTCTTCCTCTTCGTCGAGGACCCTTCTAAGCTCTTCTACCATCTCCTCCCTTGAGCCGAATTCCTTCCATCCGTCCTTAAGCGTGAGCACGTCTAGGTATTCGGGATGCCTTATAAAAAAACCGGATAGGTATCCGCTAGTCGCAAATAGCCTGGATAGTAGCTCAAGTATATCCGGGTTTTCGGCGAGCATGGCGTAAATAGATGTGCGCAGCCTGATTCCGGAGATGAACCTTTCAAGGTTACGAAGTGCGGCATCTGGGTCGGGAGAGCTTATGACCTTACTTAGAAAAGCAGGAACCACCCTTCTTATAAATGTCCTTCCCCTTTGTGTAAGCCCTCCCTTTTTTGTGTCGAGAAGAACGTCGAGAAGCTCTATTGCGGTTTCAGGATACTTAAAGCCCAGCCTGCTTAAAGCCCTTATGGCCTCGTCCTGAGCGATGTTCCCCTCCGTTAAAAAATCCGCAAGCTCCCAAAACTCCCTTCCCTCCTCCTCGATTCTCCTTGACGGCTCGTAGAAAAGCTGATCGTAGCTTCGCAAGACCTGAGATGTCCTCTCGCTGTATTCCGTTTCGAATTCGTCTTTATCGTTAAAACCCAGTCTCTTTGCGAGCTTATCGAGTTCATCTGGGTCCTCCGGTATCCTGTGGGTCTGAATCTCATCCACCAGTTGGATGGCGTGTTCAACCCTTCTTAGGAAGAGGTACGAATGGGTTAATGACTGAAATACCTCCTGGTCAATGATCCTGTTTTGAGAGAGCTTCTCCAGTGCCTTCAGTGTATTCTTCTCCCTTATTTCGCTTATGGCTCCCCCGTTTACGAGTTGTAATGCCTGTACGAAGAACTCTATCTCCCTTATTCCGCCCTTTCCAAGCTTTACATCCCGCTTCTTGTGGAGCCTATCGAGTTTGGTTTTCATATCCTTTAGGTCTTCTATCGAGGCGTAATCGAGAAACCTCTTGTAGACAAAGGGCTCGATCTCTCTAATGAATTCCTCACCGAGTGTAATATCCCCGGCAACTGGCCTTGCCTTAATTAGGGCGGCCCTCTCCCATGTGTCTCCCCAGTAGAAGTAGTGCTCAAGGGCACCATCAAATGAGACCGCAATGGTGCTTTTTCCGCCGCCCGGCCGAAGTCCGAGATCGACCCTGTATATGAAACCGTCCTCCGTAATCGCACTGAGGGCCTTGGTGAGCCTTTCGGCTAGCTTGAAGAAGGGGTCTGGGTCTCCGGAGTCCCTGTAAATGTAGATTAGATCGATATCGGAGCTTAGATTGAGCTCTCTTCCTCCGAGCTTTCCCATCCCGATTATGACGAATTTTCCATGGCTTTCCAACCGGATTTCTCTTGAGAGGTATCTAAAGGCCGCCTCAAGAATCCCACTTGCCAAATCCGAAAGCTCTTCCATTATTTCGGGGAATCCCCCGAGTTCCTTTATGTCCCTGTATATGATCCTTGAGAGTTCCCTGTATTTGTACCGTCTTAGCTGGGCCATGAGTTCTTCGGTCGATTTGGAATGGTCTATGATCCCGGTGCACTCCTCGAGTGTCTTCTCAATCGGTTTTTTCCTCTCTATATAATCGGACGTAAAAAGGATGTCCAGTATTTCTGGATCTTTTATAATTGCCCTTCCTAGAAAACGGCTATAGGAGGAGAGGAGATAAAGAACCTCTTTCTTTTCTGGGGATATCCTTTTATGAAACCCCTTGAAAAGCTCCACCGTGTTTTTTGCATTCTCTGGGTCTGGAAGGATCCTATTCAACTTTGATCTTCCTCTTTCTCTTCTTTGAAGCTCCGGGTTTTCCCTTTTCCATGCGCTCTAGGCTCTCGGCCAGCCTCATAATAAAACCGAATCCCCTTCTCATGAATCTCCCCGTAAAAGCCGATACGAGCCCTCTACCCTTGCGCTCCTTTAAAAGGTTCCTTGCCCCTTTTATGGCAAATCCAGTACCTATTATCCCTTCGGTAACGGCCCTTATAAAGTGGTTTCTTGCCCTCTTAAAATCCCTAAGATTTCTTTTCTTCATATCTCAATTCTACCATAAACCCGTTTAATATTAATCGGAAGAACGGCATGTCTACATAAAACCTATCGGATCAACATCGATCGAGACCTTCACCCTTCCCGATCCTCTTGAGATTATACCCATGAGTCGCTTAGAGAACCTGTGTAGCGTGTTTACGTTTGAGGACCTAAGGAGCATCTGCCACCTGTACCGGTTCCTTATCCTGTATAGAGGAGAAGGGGAGGGCCCCATGATGGTTATGCTTCCTATGGGAAGCTTGGATATTAGCCTTCTTGCCGTCTCCCCCGCACTCCTTGCCACCTCCGCTGTTTCGGATTCAACACTGCCCTGAAACCTTATGTTCACGAGCCTTGAAAATGGTGGATAACCGAGTTCCTCCCGAAGGAGGAGTTCCTCGTTTAGAAAACCAGTGCTATCCTGCTCTACCGCGAATTTTATACTCGGATGATCCGGGTTATAGGTCTGTACTATAACCCTTCCCGGCTCATCCCCCCTTCCAGCCCGTCCCGCAACCTGAGTAATGAGTTGAAACGTCCTCTCACCCGCACGAAAGTCTGGGATTCCTAGAGAGATGTCGGCCGAGATCACGCCAACAAGGGTTACCCCCGGAAGGTCGTGTCCCTTTGCCACCATCTGGGTCCCTATGAGGATATCGATCTCTCCCCTCTCAAGCCTCTCGTAGAGCCTTAGGAGACTTAGCTTTCCAGATACCGAATCCCTATCCATCCTCTCTATACGTGCATCGGGAAGGATCCTTCTGAGTTCCTCTTCTATCTTCTGGGTTCCCATTCCCAATCTCCTCATTTGTGCCCCGCACCTCTTACAGGCATTAAAAAAACGCTCCGATGTCCCGCAGTAATGGCATCTTATCGAATCCTCCTTTATGTGATAAGTAAGGGTGATACTACAGTTAGGGCAGGTTAGTATATCACCGCAGGCCTGGCAGATTATGAGGGTTGAGAACCCTCTCCTGTTAAGAAAGAGGATTGTTTGCCTTTTCTCATCGAGGTTTCCTTTAATCTCGTCCCTTAGCCTTTTAGAGAATATTGCACCCCCTTCTCTTTTCATATCCACTATTTCAACCTCTGGAAGGGATCGGTCCTCGACCCTAAGTGGAAGCGAGAGGTACGTGAATTTCTCCCTGAGCGCATTGGCATAGGATTCAACGGAGGGGGTGGCGGAGCCGAGCACAACGACGGCGTTTGTCATCTTTCCCAAGACCAGGGATAAATCCCTTGCGTTATAGGGTGGGGCTTCTTCTTGCTTGTAAGAGGGCTCATGCTCTTCATCGACCACTATGATTCCCACGTCCTTAAAGGGGGCGAATATAGCGGACCTTGCTCCGATTACTATCTTCACATCCCCCCGCCTTGCCATACGCCATGCGTCAAATCTCTCCCCCTCGCTTAGGGCGCTATGGATTACGGCGACCTTTCTCCCAAACCTTCCACGGAATCTCTTTACGAGTTGAGGGGTAAGGGAGATCTCGGGGACAAGCACTATGGCCTCCCGCCCTCTTTTAATAACCTCCCCGATTGCCCGCAGGTACACCTCTGTCTTTCCACTCCCCGTAACCCCGTGAAGGAGGAATGGGGAAAACCTGCCCCTTTCTATTGCCTCCAGTATCCTTCGGAAGGCAACCT
>CAZWVA010000049.1:0-20743 GCA_964636885.1 uncultured Spirochaetia bacterium | reverse complement strand
ACCATGGTGGAATTTAAACTCAAGCTCGATTCTCTGAAAGTTTGTGTTATTCGAGGACTAGAATCGAACCATGGTGGAATTTAAACGACTCTCTTTCCCGGATTCAACTTCTGGCTTTAGGTACTAGAATCGAACCATGGTGGAATTTAAACAATCAAGTGATGGGTGAAGAGTAATGAGCAATGGATACTAAAATCAAACTATGGGTGGAATTGCAAACCGAAGACGAAAGCATTTTTGATAGGTTAGCTCTTGCATCAGCGCCCTCTATCCAGAAAAAAGTCAGAAGCATCACTGGCTTGAGGGTGTTCAAGCGATGATGAAACACCAAAAAGGTCATGACAATGGTTAAAGAAACCTCCTTCCTTATAATACCTTGCTAATCCTTCTCGGCTTTGTATTCTATGTATGGGGAGGTGCTGAGAATGTTTGATCGTATTACATTTGACCCAAAGATCATGGGAGGCCGAGCCTGTATCCGCGGAATGCGTATCCCTGTCTCAGTGATTGTAGGACAGATTGCACATGGGGCTACAATTGAGGAGATTTTAGCCGATTATCCTGATCTTGAGCCCGCAGATATACAGCAGGCACTGGAATACGCCGCCTGGCTCACCAATGAAGAGATACGCTTTGCTTAGGTAAAAGGATGCGCTTTCTGGCAGATATGGGAATCGCCCTCAGAATAGTTGAATGGCTCCGTTCTGAAGGACATAATGTAAGCCACCTTCGTGAAGAAGGACTCCATTGCTTACCGAATGGGGAAATCTTTCAAAAAGCGGCTGCGGAGCATCGAATTTTGCTAACTTTTGATCTCGATTTCGGAGAGATAATCGCCTTATCTGGAGGTCGGACAGTAAGCGTCATACTCTTTCGGCTTCATAACACACGTACTCCACATGTGATAGATAGGTTGAGAGCTGTCTTGAAGGAATCCGCATCGGCTCTTGAAGAGGGTGCCATTATTATAGTTGAAGAGTCCCGTCATCGTATCCGGCGCTTACCATTAGGAAGATAAAAGTATAAAATCACACTTCCATACCCTCGATTACCCAAACCGTTACTGAACCAGAAAAGCCTCGTAGGATAAAAGGAAAGGACAACTGTCAAAGGATAAACTAGAATCGAACCATGGTGGAATTTAAACGGAATAATAAACACTCACTCTACACCCCTCCAATACTCATCTACATTTGCCTGGAGTTCTGCGAGTAGGGGCTCGTTTCTTCGTGGCTTAAACAGGTGGTCAAACCGCCCCTGTTTCTTCAAATACTCCTCCACCGGGATCCTCGGATGTGGTATCTTGGTGTGCACGACCTTACCATCGACGTACTCCTTTAAGGGCCAAATACCCGTTCTTACGGCAAGCCTTCCGATCTCTATACTTTCACTCGGATCGTAGCCCCAGCCTGTCGGACAGGGCGCAAGGGCTATAATCATCCTGGGGCCTTTTAAGCCCTTAACCCTTTCGACCTTACGCGCAAGATCGAGCGGCTCCGAACCGATCACGGTCGCCAAGTAGGTGGGTTTATGCGCCGCCCATATGGAAAAGAGATCCTTCTTGTACCCAGTAAAACCACGGGGACCCCCGCTGGTTGCCGTCTTAGCCGCATGGGGTGTAGCGCCCGAATACTGTTGCCCGGTGTTTCCATAACCCTCGTTGTCGTAACAGATGTATATGAAATCGAGTTTCCTCTCCATGGCCCCGGATGTGGAGGAAAGCCCCATACCGTATGCGGCGCCGTCTCCGGTAAGAACCACCACATCCAGATCCTCCTCGGGCGGAATCCGTTTATTCTCTAGAAGGATATCCAAGGCATCACGGATCCCTTGGGCTCCGGCAGGAGCAGAGGCCATAGACGTGTATAACCACGAACCGCGGAAAGGGGTGAATGGATATACGGATAAAAGGGTCATGCATCCAGCGGCGTTTACAAACACGCTCCTCTCCCCTAGGATGTCGTATATGAGGTGTAGAGCCTGTAGCCCCCCGCAACCGGCACACATGGGGGTACCGGTACCGAGGAGGCGGGTGGATGGTAGATCCTTCATACGCTTAAACGTGCTTTCATCCATCTTTTCCCTCCAGTTTCTCCCTCTCCACACGTGCGATGGCCTGGAGTTTACGTATCTCCCTGAGCTCACCGCGGCTATATAGAAGCCTCGGAGGAGGCGTCTTACCGGATTCAACCGCCTTACGGGTAACCCTTGCCATCTCAAAAAACTCCTCGGCCGATATATCACGACCGCCAAGACCACCTATGAAACTGATGAGGATGGGTGGTGCATCCTTAAAGCCATAGAGCACGGAAGCCAACTCGGAATGGAGCACGCCTCCCTTACCCACCGATATGTTCTGATCTATCACGGCAACCCCTCGCCTACCAGCAAGCAACCGTCGTATACTGTCCGCCGGGAATGGACGAAAAAGCCTCGGACGAACCAATCCGACCGGTTCTCCGGCATCACGCAGTTTATCGATGGCGGCCTTTGCCTTTGTTGCGAATGAACCCATCATGAAGAATACGATGTCTGCATCCTCGCATTTATAAGACTCAACGGCACCGTAGGTTCTCCCGAAGATGCTTGAGAATCCCTCTACGATCTCATCGTATACACGGAGGCCATTCATGGCCGCAAGATGAGTCTCATAGCGGAAATAGGAATAGGGGGAACCCCCTAGTACGGCGACCGCCTGACTCGTAGGTGTGCTCGCACGAAACGATATGTTCTCCGGATCAAAGGGCGGAAGAAAATCATCCACCGAGTCGGCATCGGGCAATTCCACCGGCTCACGTGTAAAGGAGAGGTAGAAGCCATCCATATTCACTATGACGGGCAAACGCACCCTCTCGTCTTCAGAAAGGCGGAACGCCATAAGTACGCTGTCTAAGACCTCCTGACAGGTAGCGCAGTGGATCTGGAGGAAACCAGAATCCCTTGCCGCCAGTATGTCGTTGTGATCCGGCTCCATCGTGAGGGGTGCAGAGAGGCCACGCGATACATTCACAAGCACAAAGGGCGTACGCCAGCCGGCTACCGTATAGAGCATTTCCATAGCGTATAGAAGCCCCTGGCTGGATGTGGCTGTAAACACCCGAACCCCGGTTGCAGCGGCGCTACCAGCAGCGGTAATCATAGAGTGCTCCGATTCGAGCATAACAAGGCGTCCGCCCATCTCGCCCGAATCGATCCAGTTGGAAATGGTCTCTATGATCTCGGTCTGGGGTGTTATGGGAAAGGCGGGTATATAGTCAGCCCTGGCCAGACGTGCACCCCAAGCGGCGGCTCTATTTCCCGTAAGCAATGTGCGGGTCATCGCGCTAATCCTCCTTTTAGCTCCTCAGCCTCTGACCCGTGCTCCGGGATGGCAGAGATCGCATGGGAGGGACACTGTGTAACGCATATCATACAACCCTTACAATGATCGTAGTCTATCCTTGGAATGCCGCCCTCGGAGACCAGTATGGCGCTATCAGGGCAGAAACTGCTACAGATCCACCAGCAGTGCTTGCAATGACCGTAATCGATTACGGGACGCATTGTACGCCACAAACCGGTTTTTACCTCCACACTGGTTAAACTGGCGTGGATCACAGGGGCAGATCTACGGGCATCCTCAAACGGGAGATCTATCCAATCGGGCGGCTCATAGGCCGTTGCCGAGACCTCTTCCCCTTCCGTCACACACCCTGCATGACACTTCATGATCCTAAAGGCGGCTTCAGCCCTCTCTACGTTTTTATCGACTATGCCTTTTCCCAAGGTAGCAAGCTCATCACGGATAGCCCTCACCAGAGACTCAAGTGAGATCACCCCTACCAAAGAGGCCGCGGCCCCAGCACAGGTAGCCCCAATAAGGGGTAGTTCGGCATGATCTCTCTCATCCTCCGTTACTGGTAGAATCAATACCCTAGACTCTATATTCAGACGGTTACGCCAAATCTCCGGTGAATCGTGACTCTTGATTAATAGAACGGTTCGCCTCGTTACACCGCTTAGCACATTGGCAGCGGGTAGGGCCACCAAAGTATCATCCGCAACGACTACGAGGTCGGGCCGCCTGATTAAACCCCTCTCGTAGATCGGCCTTTTCGATGCCCGGACGTAGGCGAAGATCGGTGCACCACGCCTCTCCGCACCGTAGAGCGGGGCATCCTGTACCTCAAAACCCTCAAGGAAAAAGGCCGTCCCAAGAATACGACAGGCCGTCTTAATTCCCTGTCCTCCCCTTCCATGAAACCGAATCCGAAACACGAGCCTTCTCCTTAACTCCCTACACGAAGCCGGGTGCCGATGAGAAGAGGGAATAATTCCTAAAGCCCATAGCCTTCCTCACCCTTTGCACCGCAAGATCGACCGCCGCCTGCCGTGGCAGAACACCCCTCTTAGCGGCATTCTCAAGCACGACCCTCGTATTTCTCAGCAACTTATCCTTAATCGTGGTGAGGGCAATAGACTCCGTGGACCCCTGGTATTCCATCGCCGCACAGATCACACCCCCCGCATTGGCGATGAAGTCGGGAACGCAGAGTATACCCTTTTCAGCCAGAACCCTCTCTGCGCCTTCTGTGATGGGGATATTCGCCCCCTGTATAACGAGCCTTGCCTTCAGGCGATGGACATTCCCCTCGTTAACCACATCCGGGCGTGCCGCGGGGATCCAGATATCACAATCCACATCGATAATACCGTCCCTTTCGATCGGGGTTCCATTCCGGTAATCCGAGACGCTCCTTCCCCCTTCTTTCAGTCCGATCAACTCACCAACATCGAGGCCATCCGGGTTGTAGATGGCACCAACCGAATCCGCGGCCGCAACCATAATGGCCCCCTTCTCAGAGAGGAAGCGTGCGGTATGCTTACCCACAGCGCCAAAACCCTGAACGGCAAAGCGCGCTCCCCTTAGTTCGATGCCGCAGAATTCGGCTGCAACCTCTGCCGAGTGAACCAGCCCCCAACCGGTGGCGCCGATTTCGTCAAGTGGTATACCGCCCACCTCACGTGGCAATCCAACCGATCGTCCTATCTCATCCCTTACCCAAGCCATACATTCCTCATCCGTACCCATGTCCGGCCCAAATATGTATTCCTCAACATTGCGGAGTGCCCTGGCCAGGCCCCGGATGAGTACCTCCTTTTCCGACCTAGCCATCTTTGGATCCCCGAATAAGACCGACTTGCCACCCCCGTAAGGAAGATCCGCTGCCGCGTTCTTCAACGTCATGGCCCTCGCAAGCCGGAAGCACTCCTCTACACTCACATCAGGGGCTATGCGTAGACCGCCGATAGAGGGTCCCCTAGCTATGTTATCAACAACGAGTATCGCCTTTAACCGAATCGAGGGCTCATAGACATGGATGATCTTTGTAGGTCCAAGGTCATCGGCGTATCTAAATAGATCGACCATTTCGATTCTCCCAGATCGTTATTAGGCAAATACTATGCCATTCAATAAATCCGGAGAAAACGAGTCAAATCCAATATCATGACATGTAAGTTGTCCGAAAATAGGACGATAGAGGAATTAGAGGTGAATCCCTTCGGGTATCCATCCACAGCGGAAACGACACCCGTTTTTTAACCTTGGGGAAAAACCACGGCGAGTCTCTGTTATAATTATGGGGAGACCACATGTCAAAAGGCATAAAGAAGCATCCCTCCAAAGACATTGAAGTCCGTAAAAAAAAGGCCGCAAGGATCGTCAAGGCGCTCAAAGAGCTATTCCCACGTGCGAAGATCGCCCTCAACTATTCCAATAGCTGGGAGCTATTGGTGGCCGTGATGCTCTCTGCCCAGTGCACGGATAAAAAGGTCAACGAGGTGACCCAAAGGCTATTTAAGAAATACCGCACGCTCGATAGCTACGTGAATGCGGATCCCAAGGAATTCGAGCAGGACATTAAACCCACAGGTTTTTACCGTCAGAAGGCTAAGAATATCCTTTCCTGCGCGAGGATCATCAAAGAGAGGTTTGGAGGCGAGGTGCCCCACACGATGGAGGAACTGTTAACGCTTCCAGGTGTGGCCCGTAAGACGGCGAATATGGTTCTTGGAAACGCATACGGGATCGTCGAGGGGATCGCCGTGGATACACACATTAGCCGCCTCGCCAGGGTCCTAGGCCTTACAGATGAAACAAACCCGGATAGGATAGAGAGGGATTTAATGGAAATCCTCCCTAAAGAGGAATGGTTTGATTTCACCTATAGGCTCATCGAGTATGGTAGAACGTACTGTCCGGCAAGACCCCATGATCATGCTGCATGTCCACTAAGCAAAATAGACGATCCGTGATAGCATGGCAGTGGCCTCTGGAACCGTATAGATCCCTTGAGCGTATGTTGACAACGGGTTGCCGTTTGTGAGACAATGGGACTAGAGGGAGTAATAAAATTAAGGCGTATCGGGAATATCCCACTACATCGGGAAACCCAAGGGGTAGAAACGCCCAAACCACAGTCTCACCCGTACCTGATACAGTCCCGATAGGAGGGAGAAGGGATGGAGATTAAAATGAATAGCACGGCATTCAAGGAAGGGGAGATGATACCTAAGAGGTACACGTGTGACGGTGAGGATATATCTCCCCCTCTATCATGGGATTCCGTTCCAGAGGGGGCAAAAAGCCTTGCCCTTATCTGTGAAGACCCGGATGCACCGAGAGGAACATGGGTACATTGGGTTATCTTTAACATCCCTGCAGACACGAGGGGACTAGATGAGAATATACCACCCCAAAAGACGCTTCCAAGTGGCGCAAGACAGGGAAGAAACGATTTTGGCAGGATTGGATACGGCGGACCGTGCCCGCCAAGCGGCACACACAGATACTATTTTAAACTCTATGCACTGGATACAGTAATAGACCTTAAACCCGGAGCTACAAAGGCAGAGTTGCTAAAGGTCATGGATGGACATATCATAGCAGAAGGGCAACTAATGGGGAGATACAAGAGGTAAGGGTATTTGAAACACAGGAAACTGTTCCTATTCCTCAGGCGCTAAGGACGTAGTCGAGCCTGCTTATACCCGCTTGGGGTAGAGTAGTAAACACCCCTATTTCTCAAGCCCGGACTATAGAGGATTCTCTTTTAAGATCCCGATGGAAAAGACCTCGTATCCGTGATCTCAAGACCCCTCCTTTTCATCTCCGATTTTTTATGGAAACTCTATAGAACGCTTTAATCCACTAGGCAAGGAAGGCCATGACAAGAGGGTTTCTGATTAAAAAATCCATCACAGAACTACTAGAACAGGCGGAGGACAAGAGGTATAGGCTGAGACGCGCCCTGGGTCCATTGAATTTAATAAGCCTTGGTATCGGCATCATCGTCGGTGCCGGTATTTTCGTGCTAACGGGTCAGGCCGCTGCCCAGTATGCGGGACCGGCCATTGTACTCTCCTTCGTCATCTCGGCCATCGGCTGTGCACTAACCGGTTTGTGTTATGCGGAGATGGCCTCCATGATCCCCATTGCCGGCAGTGCGTATACCTATGCGTATGCAACACTAGGGGAGTTCTTTGCATGGATCATAGGGTGGGACCTCCTCCTGGAATACCTATTTGGCACCTCCACTGTGGCCGTAGGCTGGTCTGGATATATGGTGAGTTTCCTAAGGGACTTTGGCATCGTGATCCCGGAGCAACTCTCAAAGTCCCCATTCGTATTCGATGCAAAGACGGGCTGGATATACACGGGAGCTATCATAAACCTACCTGCCGTCTTCATCATCGCTGTGATGACCCTTCTACTTGTGATCGGCATTCGGGAATCCGCCGCCGTGAACAATGTGATGGTATTTATCAAGATCTCCGTATTACTGCTTTTTATCGGTGTGGGTGTATTTTTCATTGACACGGATAATTGGAAACCCTTCATACCGCCAAATCAGGGGGAATTCGGATACTTCGGCTGGAGTGGTATCCTGCGCGGTGCCGGTGTCATATTCTTTGCATACATAGGCTTTGATGCCGTTTCCACGACGGCCCAGGAGGCACGAAACCCACAGCGCGATATGCCCATTGGGATTCTGGGCTCACTTGCGATCTGTACGCTTCTCTATATCGCAGTGGCACTCGTTTTAACCGCCATTGTAAAGTACGATCGATTACTCGTGCCAGACCCCATTGCCGTAGCCGTAAACTCCGTGGGCCCAAAGCTCTTCTGGCTAAGACCCTTTATCAAAATCGGAGCAATAGCCGGACTCAGTTCCGTAATCCTAGTCTTCATGCTGGGACAGCCCCGGATATTCTATTCGATGGCAAGGGACGGCCTGCTACCGAAATGGTTTGCATCAGTGCATCCAAGGTTCCGAACACCCCATATTACAACTATACTGACGGGCATCCTGGCCGCCTTCTTTGCGGGTCTATTCCCGATAGGCATTTTGGGAGAACTCGTGTCCATCGGGACGCTTTTTGCCTTCGTCATAGTGAGTGTGAGCGTGCTCGTGCTCCGTTATACCCGCCCGGACATCCCACGGGCATTTAAAACGCCACTGGTTCCCCTGGTACCCATACTGGGTGCCGCTATAAGCCTAATACAGATGCTGTCACTGCCACGCGATACATGGCTCAGGCTGGTTATCTGGCTGGCTATAGGACTCCTAATCTATCTATCCTATGGTTATAGGCACAGCCTGGCTCGGGCGAGACTTCGGCAGGTGGATTAATACACATACCGTCCCCGTCGATGAATCCATTTCTACCTCAGCCAATGAGAAAAGACATAGTCCAATCCGACTGTTTCCACGCCTTCTACCGGCTCAATAACGCATAGTAACACTCCGCCACCCCTCATAAAGTCCAACTGCATGAAGCCCGGATGGAGGTGGGCAAATAGGGTGTTTTTGCCATCGGTCACGGTGCTCTCCCCTACCTTACCGCTCGACCCAGCGCCGCTAACCAGTATAAAATCAACCGCATCATCCCCTTTCAAGACCTGCAGGCTGTGGTCGTGGCCGGATGCGTAGATAAATGGCTTCTTATCCCCACCAGCCGATAGGGCGGATTTCAACCTCTCTACAAGCTCCCTATAACGAGGCCCAACCAGATCCTGGTTGTTTCTTACCACGTACCATCTTATAGGTGGGACTATAAGAGGCAGTGGAACCCATAACCACCCTTTTAAACGCGTGCCCGGAAAAAGGTAATCCCTCCAGTCAAAGAACCCCCCGTGGGTGCCCCGCGTATCTATTGGATGGTGGGCTAAGAGAATCACCTCTCTCCCACCTGCTGTCTTTATTTGGTTCTTTAGACCCTCTATGAAGGCGTCTTTTAGGGCGTTTTCATCATCCCTAAAAGGGGGACACGAGGCTACCTCCTTACTATACTCATGCAACCACCATTGGGTATCCATAAAGATGAGGCGGATGCCATCATAGTCCTTTATCTCCGGACCGGGGCATCCGGGTTTTGGATAGACTTTAGAGGAAGAGTTAGAAGTGATGTAATCAGCCATTCGCTTCACGGCATCGTTTCCCTCCTCTCCCCAATGCGCCCAGTCATGGTTTCCTGGGATGAATATCCCTTCCACTTCTCCCCCTCCCCTTTCTAGGGCTCTTAAAACCCGAATCTGGGCGTCCAGTTTAAGCCTTGCCTCTTTGTACTTCTTCTCATCCCTTTCTCTATCCGGAAGACCGGCGGGGTATATATTGTCGCCCAGAAAAACTATAGTGGTCTTCCCGTGCATTTTCTTAGCCTGTTTATACAGGGCAACCAGAGTGGGATCGGTTTTACAAGATGTCGGCAGGGCACCATCCACATCGGGGCAGAGCTCCCTTAACTCTCTATCGGATACTATTTCCCGCCCCAGTTGGGGATCCTCGATGAAGGGTTCTCCCGCATCCCCGATAAGGATCAATCTGTGTCTTATGTCTCTTTCATTCCCCTCACAGGAACCATTAAGCCGAGGGAGTTCGGATCCTTTATAATACGGCCTTACATGGCTGCAGCCCAAGTAGATAAACGTCACGGCGACGAGGCCCATAAGACCCTGAATAGACATACGGTTTAAGTACCACTTGAGATCAAAAAGAGAAAACCTATACATGGTCTCCTATGAGAAGTCGACCCAGATCATCTATAAACCCCTTGTTTATATCCCCGATCTTCCGTTTGTCATGACGAAAGACCCCTATGCCTTGCCTTCCCTAGAGCCGCCGTCAATCTTGAGTGGAAGACCGTCAAGATCGGTGAACCGGCTTGAAAGAGCTTAACCGCATTTTCGGTTCCTTCATCGAAAATGCCGTCAACGTCAAGTGGACTGCTTCGCCGACTTTTATTACCCGACCGGGAAACAGTAATAGGGGCATATAGACCTCCTATTTCGTTTTTAAGACCTTATCATCGATATACGGACCCGTTCAGATCCTTTTCCCATTATACACTCCGCGTATTACCAATCACCAGCCGGATTGAGTATTGCAATTCTATAGAACATCCGCTAAAGCGATGTCAAGGGTACCTACTTTATTTTATTGGTTTTAGGTGGCGCCCCCAGAGGGATTTGAACCCCCGACCTGCGGATTCGAAGTCCGACGCTCTTGTCCAGCCTGAGCTATGGGGGCGTTGGGATTCTTTAATCCGAATGCCAACCGTTAGTTACTATTGTTTGAACGAAAGGCTAGCTCGATGCGATCTCCCGCAAGAACTCGTCTGGGAGCGAATCTCCCCACTTTTCCTTAATCGCCCTTATCACGTATTCCCTTACATCCACCGCCGTCTTCAGTCTTAAGGCGTATTCTACAATCTCCCTCGATTCCCTCTCCGTTATGGAGTTTAAGAGCTTCTTCACCTTCGGAATGGAATGAACGTTCATACTGAGTTCACTCACACCCATTCCGACAAGGAGAGGCACACAGGGAAGCTGTCCTGCCATCTCACCGCACACACTCACCGGAATCCCCTTCTCACTCGCCTTATCGACTACCATCTTTACAAGGCGCAGAACCGCGGGATTAAAGGGGCTAAAGAGATAAGAGACCTGATCATTAACCCTATCGACGGCGAGCGTATACTGGATTAGGTCGTTTGTTCCTATACTTAAGAAATCCACCTCTTCTGCTATCTCCGAAGCCATAAGGGCCGCTGAAGGAACCTCGATCATGACCCCGATCTCAGGTGGGTTTTTGGAATCCTGACCGCTTGTTTCCTCATGGATTATCCTCTTCACATCCCTTATCTCTAAGAGGTTTGAGACCATAGGGATGAGGATCCTTACCCTTCCAAATTGGCTGGCTCTTATGATGGCCCTAATCTGGGTACGGAACAGCTTCTCGTCCTTTAAAGAGAACCTTACGCCACGAAGACCAAGAGCGGGATTCAGCTCCTTTGAGGGCTCAATACCAACTGGAAACTTATCCCCGCCTATATCGAGCGTCCTAATCGTTATATAAGGCGAATGAAACGCCGTAATGAGTTTCTTATAATCCTCAAACTGCTCCTCCTCCGTTGGGAAATACACGGAGCCCGTGAGCAGGAACTCCGTTCTATACATCCCTATCCCCTCTGCCCCGTAGTATATGGCAAGATCAACCTCATCCGAGATCTCTATATTCGCATTAACCCTTACTTCCTTGCCGTCCAGCGTTCTTCCTGGAAGGTTTGCATATGTTATAAGCTTCTTCTCGAGGGCCTCATATTCCCTTCTCCTTTTCTTAAATTCCCTAAGCTCCCTCTCGCTCGGATTCACTATGACTATGCCCCTAAACCCATCGATGAATATGGGATCGCCGGGTGAAACCCTTAGGGTTATATCCTCAAGCCCCATAACGGTAGGGATGCCAAGGGATTTTGCCACTATCGCGCTGTGAGAGGTAGCCCCTCCTATATCGGTTGCAAACCCTATGGCGTGATGCTTTGCAAACCCGACCAGATCAACCGGGGAAAGTTCGTGGGCCACCACAATCGAATCCTCACCCAGATCAGGTATATCGTCATGGATACCGCGGAGGTTCCGAAGGATCCTCTCTCCCAGATGGTAGATGTCGGCCAGCCTCTCTTTCATGTATATGTCTTCCACGTTCTTAAAGGCCTCGCTCTTTTTGGAAAGCACGGAATTTATAGCCCACTCCGCATTTACCTGTTCCTTCTCTATGGTCCTAATAACCTCTTCACAGAGGATCTCGTCTTCAAGCATCATGATGCTAAAGTTCAGTATTTGAAGATGGTCCCCGGACTCCCTCGGATCGAGTTTCTTTTTTATCGATAGAATCTGCTCCTTGGATCTCTCAACCGCGGATAAGAACCTCCTTTTTTCAGATTCAATTGAGGTCGGTTCCAGCCTCCTTCTCTCGACTATGGTTCTAGAACGGTTGAGTAAAACCACCCTCCCAAGGGCAACACCGGGGGAGATGACCGTTCCCTTTAACTCAACTCTCATGTCCCCTCACCGAATCCGCTCTCTATAAGCTTCTCGATCTCGATAAGGGCCTCCCTTGCATCTTCACCCTTGGCGGATACCTTTATTTCACTCCCCTGTACCGCCGCAAGGGATAGTATACCCAATATGCTCTTTCCGTTTACCTCGTAACCGTCCTTTATAAGCTTTATATCGGAGGAGAACCTATTTGAGAGCCGCACGAAGGTAGCCGCGGCACGCGCGTGAAGGCCTAGCCTGTTTTTTATTTTAAACACCCTGGTTACTTCCAAATCGTTTCCATCCAATGGTTAGAAATCCAAATTCTACAGGAAATCCACGCTCTTATATTGACCCCATTTTATTATAAGGACTCTATGGTTCCTTTTCAAATCTGACCACGGGAGGGCCGTGGCTTAAATAGGCTTCTATCTACGTCACGGTTTACCTCAACCCGATCGTTGTAGTTTATAGAGATAGAGAACCCATCCACCTCCATCTCTATTCTCTTTGGAAGATAAACTCCAACGCCAAAGTCCTTAAAATCCCCGAACCTGCATGTAGCCGTAATACCTCCGTCAAGGTTTATCTTGGCCTTTTCGATCCTGTAGTTTATGGGGTTAATCCAGAGGACGCTTCTTTCCCCATTTTCGTCGAAAAGGGTTAGAAGTATATGGGACGATCCCTTACCCAATTCAATCCGAGAACCCTCGTAATCGGGCTTCTCCGGAAGACGCCCCAGGAGAAGGTTCACCAGGTTATCCACCCTTACCCTTATGGGAAGCTCAGGGTAGAATAGGGAAAAATCGAACTCCTCGGCGCTATCAAAGACCTCCTCCTCCCTTGACGAAAACACGTAGATCTTCTGACCATCGGATATTATCATACCCGCCGTCCTCCCAAATGGAGCCAGCGCCTCAAGACGAAGAAGGTTGGGCTCCTCGGCGATCGTGACCTGATTGAAAGAAACCCTCCTATCGGGGGACCTTACGCTCACCGAGGCCAGCCCCCTTACGGACTCAACCCCGTTTTCTGACCGTCTTACCCTGTTTAGAACCTCCGCAAGGCTAACGCCCCTTAAATCGACCTCTACCGTTTTTTTCGCACAGGAAAGAAGAAAAAACAGGCATAGGAATAAAGGGTATTTCTTCAATCTACATTCCTCTCCTCTCTAACCCTTGCATTTAGTTTTTGTCTAATCGCATCTATCTTCCTCTCGACCCTCTTCTTTAGTTCCTTATCCTCATCGCCGTTTAGCTCTAGGCTCTTCTCATAGTACCCAAGGGCTTTAAGCTTATCCCCCTTGTCGCTATAAACATCCCCCAGGTGCTCCATAACGGTCGGGTCATCGGACATGAATTGAGCGGCCTTCTCTAGGAACTCCAGTGCCTTATCGAGGTCCCCTTTCTTATAATAGATCCACCCAAGGCTATCTATTATGTGGCCCTTATTGGGTGATATCTCGAGCGCCCTTCTCACGAGCCTTTCGGCCTCGTCTAGCTTCTCCCCCCTTTCGGCATACGTGTATCCTATAAAATTCAAGGCGTCAGAGTGATTCGGATTGATTTCAAGCACCTTCTTCATCGCGTTTATGGACTCGTCTTCATCCTTCGCTAGGTAATAGGTCACCCCGAGGGAGTAGTATATAACCTCGCTACGCGGATGGGTTTTTAGAAAATCCTTGTAGAGCCTTATCGCATCCCCATTTCTCCCCAGCTTCCTATAAAGAGCCCCAAGGTAGTTCACAACCGCCTCGTTATCGGGATTACGCTTTAGAGCCTCCTCCACCATTTTGAGGGATCTCTCCGGTTCTCCCATCTTTTCAAACACGTATCCCCTCTGAATCAGCGCATCGCTATAGAAAGGGGACCCCTCTGGTATGGTATCCAGGATACGGAGAGCCTCATCGTATTTGCCCGTCTCCGTATACGAAAGCGCCAGGTAGTATTTGGCTCTTTCGTCATCCGGTCTTCCCAGGAGGATGAGTTTGAATTGCTCTATAGCCTTATCGAATTCCTTCTTCTCGATGTAGAGAAGGCCGAGCCTAAGCTTTAAATCCGGGTTTTGATAATCGAGTTCCTCTGCCTTCTTAAACTGGACCGCCGCATCCGCCAGGCGGTTTACCCTAAAGAGGAAATTCCCGTAGCGGACGTAGGCCTCGAAATTCATCGGAAAGAGGGAGACGAGGTTCTTGTATATATTCTCGGACTCCTCCAGCCTCCCCTGTTTCTCGTATACAAGGGCCAGGTCTATCAGGGCAGAAGGATAGCTGGGGTTTATCTCAAGCGACTTCTTATAGTAGGATTCGGATTCACCCAGATTCCCCTTTTCGAGGTTCAGCCTTCCGAGAAAATAGTATCCTCTTTCATCCTCCGGAAGGAGACCGGTAAACCTCTCAAAGCTATTTTTGGCCTTATCGAACTCCTTCGCCTCCACCTGCACGATTCCGAGAAACAGATAGGATTCCGCATCGTTGGGGTTGAGTTCTATGGCCTTCGTTAATTCCCGTATGCTCTCCTGCCTCTTTGAAGGGTCCCCCGATGATGCGTATATCTTTCCAAGGAGTCCATGGGCAGGGGCAAAGTTTGGGTTTACCCTTACGGCCTCTTCGAGCTTCTCCACGGCACTTCCAAACCGGTTTAAGCTCATATATATCATGGCAAGATCGTACTTTATGGAGGCGGAATTCGGGTCGTACCCCTCGGCGGTCTGGATCTCTTTCAGGGCCTCTTTGAAATCGCCCCGAAGAAAGTGAAGTTTAGAAAGGGTAAAATGGTAATAGGCTTCGTACTTGCTCGATCGGGACTCGGTTTTAACCGCGTTTCTCGTCTGGGCCTCTATCGTTTTGGTGGTGCAAGAGCAGAGGAGCACGAGCTGAAGCGCGATTAAAGCCAGTTTTGATTTATAGTCTTTTTCTCTTAACCTCATGTTCCCTCTACGATGCTTCCTCTATTTCGAGTTTAATATTGCCTACCAACCTGATGATCTCCATGCCCCTGCTGAGATCCCCTTCTACGAATTTTACATGAGAGGCATCGGCAGGAAACTGTCCGAACGTGGGATCAACGGCGATCCAATCCCCGACGAATACCTCGTTCCAGGCATGATAATAGAACTTCCCATCGAGGAAGACAACACCGAGGACGATCTTCGTGGGAATCCCGATGGAACGAGAGAGGGCGGCAAATAGGACGGCGTGTTCGTTACAGTCCCCCTTTTTCGTCTGTAGAACGTCAAGGGCATTTGGAAGGCTGATAGTCGGGGTCTTCTCCAGATTTCTATAGACCCAATCGCTAATCTTCCTAGCGGCCTTAAGGGAATCCCTCTCTCCACCTACAATCTCCCTTGCCTTCTCTATTATCCTCGGATCATCGCTCTGTATGAGGACTCCAGGTTTCATGTACGGTCTATACCCCTCATCCGAATACGGAATGGAATAGGAATTCACCTTTGAGATATCTCCAACCCTTACCTCTATAAAGCCGTCCTTATAGGACTGCCTGTCATCATCCCCAAGATCGAGCCCCTCGGTAGACCCTATTCCCTGAACCCTGAGGCGGAGTAATCTCAGGCTCCTTGCGTTCTTAAGAATCGCATCCGAAGAGATGGCGGTCTTCCCCATGATATCGAGACCAGAAAGGGATCCTCTCAAGACGCTGTCCTCGCTCTCTCTTACAGTGAGGAGCCCCGGAGGAGAAACCTCTTTTATGGTTTCACCCCTTTCTGTTACCCAAGCCGTGATTTGGGACCCCGCAAACGTCATCTTGACCCTACGGGTTTTAAAGACACCGAGAGGGATCATTACCTCCTCTTCCCCCTCCACGCTTAGGGTCGCCTTTAAACCCGACGCACCCGCCCCGGTTAGAACCGAGATCGGATCGAAAAGGGTTATCTCATAGGTTTTGCCAATCTGCGGGTTCTTTTCGCTAAGCCATCTATAGAGAACGGGAGAAACAAGAAGTTCGCCCTCAAGTGGGAAAGAGATCTCATTTGTTCCTGAGACCGAAGAAACCCGTATTTTAAGTTCATTTCCCTCCCTCTTTCCAGTCGCACTTAAGTCCATGGAACCGGATTTCATGGAAAAATCAAATGCCTCGATTCTCCACCCGCTTAGCACGTAACTGGACTTCACCTTCACATCCATATCGGCTCCAAGAACGGCCATCCTTAGGTTCGTTTCTTCAAAGACCCTCCTCTTCTTCCCTTCTGGTTTGATATAGGTGTGAGAGTAGCCGACCCTACTGTCTCCCGAATAGACACCCATCCATTCTTCTTCCAAAACGCTATCTAAACCGAGGGTCTTAGAAACATCAAGAGAAAGCAGAAATACAAAAACTATAAGGAAGGCCGGTCTCATATACGAATAATCTACACTTCTTTCATATCACTCTCAAGTGCCAGCCGAATTCCATACACAGTGCTATTAACAGGGGTTTAACAAAAGGCACGTTTATGGATAAAATATCGGGGTTCTCCTCCGCAATCAATAATCGATTGTAAAAACAATAAAAGGGGTAAGAACCTCATGATTTCGATAGAAGATCTAAGAAGATGCGTGAAGGATGGCATTTCTCTTGTCGAATCCCAGGCCGATATAAGAGAGGCCGAGATATTCGCCTCCTGGAACGATAATCTGACCGTTAGGATCAACTACACATCGGACATCCCCTGTAGCGGGATCCATGAGCCAAAGAACATAGTAGGATACGGGGTCGGGGTCCTGGCCGTGTTTCACACAGTCGATGGAACCAGAGTGGGATTCGGAAGCGAGACCGGGGACCTCAGCCCAGATGGAATAAGAAGGGCGCTAGACAGGGCCAGGCAAAACGCCGTAAGAGACCCGGATTTTAAATCGCTTCCTCCTCCCACGGATGAACCCCCCAAACTCATCTCCTACCACGACAATAGGGTAATGGATCTGGAGGACGAAGAGATGCTCTCCCTCGGTTGGCGTGCCCTAAAAGGGGCGTTGGTTACGTTCAAAGAAGCTGGGTATCTACAAGGCCTCATAGTTGGGGGCGACGTAACGATTCTAAAGGAAAGGATAGCCGTTGCAAACACGCGTGGGATCAATGACTACGACGAGTCCTCCGCTCTTTTCGCCTCGATCACCGCGATGATTGAGGATAGCAACGCAAAGGGCACCGGCTGGACCACAGCAACCCATATCGACAAGTTCAGGCCGGAAGAGGCGGGAGAGATGGCGGCTATAAGCGCGATAAGCACCGTTGGTGGAAAGAGGATACTATCCGGTACGTACAACGTGGTTCTTGGAAGGCAGGCCGTCGCCATGCTGTTTTCGGAGATGATAATCCCCGCCCTATCCCTTAGCTCTATAGATTCGGGTAACTCCCCATTTGTTGGAAAGCTGGGGAAGAAGGTTGCCTCAAACATCGTTTGTATCTATGACGATGGGGCAAGGCTCTGGGAGGTCGGAAGTAAGAAGATCACTTGTGAGGGACTTCCCACGGGAAGAACGGATCTCATAGAGGGGGGAAGGCTTGTTGGGTTTCTCTCGAATCACTATTATGCAAAGAAATACGAGAGCAACACGGTTAGATTCACCCCCAGAAACGGATTCAGGTTTGGGGATAGCGGCAGGGACTTTAGGCGTAAGAGTTCCATATTCGCAACGAACCTCGTGATAGAAGGGACAAGGGAGATGGATTCGGAAAAATTGATCTCCCGCGTAAAGAGCGGAATATATATAGGGAGGCTCTGGTATCTCTATCCGGTCTATGGACTGGCAAAGGCGCATTTTACGGGCACCGTTATCGGGGATTCCTATACAATCAGGGACGGCAAACTGGACGAGCCTCTAAAACCCAATACCGTAAGGATAAACGATAACTTCGTAAACCTCCTTCAAAACATAACGGCGATATCGAGGGAGAAAAGGACAACCTTGGTTTGGGACTCACATGAAGTGGTAATCGCCCCCGAGATCGCCGTAAAAGGGGTAAGGCTTGAGAACATCGCCGAGTTTGTCGAAGAGTTATAACGGTAGGAGTACGATGACGGAAAGGGTCCTATTTTCATGGAGCGGTGGGAAAGACAGCGCAATGGCCCTTTATGAAATCCAAAAGGGAAGAAACACCAAGGTATCGGCTTTACTAACAACAGTTACAGAGGAGTACGACAGGGTCAGCATGCACGGTCTGAGACGGACCTTACTTGAGCAGCAGGCAGATTCCCTGGGGTATCCCCTTGAGAAGGTCCTTATCCCAAAAAACGCCTCCAATGAGGAATACGAGTCCAAGATGGAAGAGGTCCTTTTGAGGTATAAGAGAGACGGCGTTAACTCCGTGGTCTTTGGAGACATCTTCCTAGAGGACGTAAGAAGATACAGGGAAGGGAATCTGGCAAGGATAGGCATGAATGGGATCTTTCCCATATGGGGAAGGAATACGGATGAGCTCGCCCATACGTTCATAGCTATGGGATTCAAGGCGGTTACCGTCTGCGTCGACTCAAATGCCTTGGATAGGGGATTCGTTGGTAGAACCTTTGATGAAGGATTCTTATCGAGTCTCCCATCCGGGGTTGACCCATGTGGGGAAAACGGCGAATTTCATTCCTTCGTTTACGATGGACCGATATTCAGGAAAAGGGTATCGCATAGAATAGGCGAAATCGTCCTAAGAGACAACCGTTTTTATTACTGTGACCTTATACCCTTAAGTGACACCCGATAAGGAGTGCCGTATACCGGTACCATAGCTACCTCCCTCCGGTAAGCCTCGCCCTTCCGCGCATCGTAGGTCCACCGTTTCCCACGCGGAGGGCCTGCATTGGGACTCCCTTTCCGCAGTTCGGCATGGGATAGAGCCTGAAATCATTCCCAACGGCATCTATGCTCATAAGATAGTTCCTAGAATCCGAGGTCATCCCACCGCTTCTATAGAGCTTAACTGGTTCGCCGTTTTTAATCCTATAGACACGCCTTGCGGATATGCTGAAGTTCTCGCGGGACTCACCGATTGAAGGCGTATGGTGGCTTACCAGATAATACCCGTCATCCACTTCCTTGATTATGTCTTCGGGGTTTCTATTCCCTGGGGCAAACACGGTGTTTGTCATCCTGACAAGTGGAATAAAGTAACTGTTCCCTGCACGCATGGCACCGTTTGGCTCCTCCTTGAGTATCGCCGCCGTTTCTCGACTGTTTAAAAAACCCTTAAACACCCCTTTATCTATGTGGATTACCCTCCTTCCCATAACCCCTTCGGCGTCGTATTTGTAGTTTCCGTATCCGGGAAGCGACGTATCCGAATAGGCGGTCACTAGATCCGAAGCCACCTTCTTTCCTATCTGGTTGTTGTTAAGCCCCCTAAAGAGCCAGCTCCTCCCGGCGTAGGCGGTCTCCATCTTAAGCGCCCTGTCCGCCTCGACCGGGTGACCTATGATCTCGTGGACTAGGAGCGCGTTATAATGGGGATCCGTAACCACCACAACCTCCCTCTCGGTTGATGTGAGCACCTCGGCCATAGAGAGCTCTATCGTCTCACTTGCAAGGTCTAGGGCAAAATCGTGGAGTGTTTTATCGAAAGGGTTCTCCCCGTATATAGCCTCCCATCCGCATCTCCCACCGAGATGGTCGTAGTGTGACTCGTCCCCGACGACTACATAAACAAAACCCTCGGTTAGAGGATACGTCTGGTCGATTAGGGCCCCTTCCGAAGATGCAAAAACCTCCCTCGTAAGGCTCGTGAATATACGGATCATGTTGTAGCCATTTGAATCATAGAGCCTTTCAACCGACTCAGATACACCTACGGCTTCTTTCACTATACTCTCAAGCGGAACCTTCCTAGGGTCCTCTTTAAACGGGAGGAGAACGGTATCCCTATGGATCTCAACCTGGGAAAGACTCGTGCCCGATATAGACTCACCGAGATCCCCTAAAAGGGCCTTCGTCTCCTGTTTAAAGGAGGCATTTGCAAGAGAGCGCCTCCAGGCATGCTCTATGCCGCTCTTTATAACGTCTTCTAGCCTTCTTAGATCGGATACGCCGAGATGAGAGGCGAAGTATCCAGATGCACTTAAACCGTCCCCCGCCACCGACCTTACGCCAAAGGACATCTGTGTCTCTTCCCCACCTTCCTTCGATGTACCCTTTTGGGCCATCGCGAACCTAGACTCGCTCACCCCTATCCTTATGTCTATATAATGACAGTGACTGAGCCTCTTTTGGCAGTCAGAAACGATCCCGAAAACCCTCTCTTTTATCCCATCCATTATATCAACGCTTATTCTATCCAACATAACGCATGACCTCCGATTCAACGTCTGAAATAAAGAAAAAAAACCCGAATGACAGGGAAATATAGGAGTTAATGATAACATGGAAACGAGCCACTGAGCGAATATGAGGTACAGGAT
>CAZWVA010000048.1:0-21739 GCA_964636885.1 uncultured Spirochaetia bacterium | reverse complement strand
CTTGACTCGACCTCTTTGCTTGGCCATATCTTAACCCCCTCCCTGATTACCGCCTCATCGCCAATCGAGCAGTTTTCAGCCACCACCACCCCCTGTTCTATCCTCACTCCCCTTCCGATCCTCACATTCGAGCATATAACACTCCCCTCAATCTGGGAATCCTCGCCAATAGAGGTGTCATTCCAAAGCACGCTGTTTGAGATTCTCGTATTTTGAAGAACGACCGAGCGATCACCTATAACCGAATCCCTTATATGGGCCTTTCCTCTTATCTTTACACCCTCTCCTATTATCACCGTTCCCTGAAGCTCAGTGTCCTGAGCTATGTCTACATCGTTACCGAGCCATATGTCCTTTCCAACGATATCGAGCCTCTTTCCTGTCCCCTTTACCCTTACCCTCCCGGCCAGGATGTCCATATTCGCCTGTATGTAAGACGTAGCATCCCCTACGTCACGCCAGTACCCCCGAAGGGAAAAACCAAAAAGCGGCTTTTCCTCACTGAGGAGCCTTGGAAACAGGTCGTGGCTGAAATCAAAGGACTGCTTTCCCGGAATAAAATCAAAAACGGCGGGGTCCATCACATAGATCCCCGCATTTACGGAGTCGCTAAAAACCTCGCCCCAGCCGGGTTTCTCTAGGAACTTAACGACTCTGCCGTCCTTGTCCGTGATTACGATACCGAACTGAAGCGGATCCTTCACCGAGGTAAGCCCAATGGTGACTATCGCCTTTCTATCCTTATGGAACTCGATCAGGGCTCCCAGATCAACATCCGTGAGTAGATCACCACTCGTTACGAGAAAAGGCTCGTCACCCTTTAGGTAATCAGATGCGAATTTTACGGCTCCTGCCGTTCCATAATCCTCTGGTGGAATTACGTAGTTTATCTTCACGCCGAACCCGCTTCCGTCCCGAAAATAGTTCTTTATCACCTCCGGTTGAAAATAGAGCAAGAATACGAGGTCTTTGATCCCGTGGCTCTTTAGAAGGTTCACCATATGGTCCAGTATCGGCTTCCCAGCCAGAGGAAGCATGGGCTTGGGAAGGGAGTACGTGAGCGGTTTTATTCTCGTTCCAAAGCCCCCTGCTAGAACCACCGCCTTCATCTGGTTTTTCCCCTTTTAATTAGAACCCTGTTCACTTCTCTTAACAACTCATCGGTATCACTTGACTTTACAATATAACTGTCGGCAAGCCAAGAGGTATAGTCGTTCTGAAAAGAAACGTAAGCGGAACACAGAACCACGGGTACATCGGGAAACTCTTTTGTCATCCTTTGTAGTACATCGAGCCCACTCTCGGATCTCAGCTTTATATCCAGAATGACGAGATCCACGGGTTCTTGATTCAGTATCTCAAAGGTCTCCCTAGCCGATTCCGCCTCCAAGACCTCGTATCCCTCTTCGCTTAGAACTTCCTTATAGACTAACCTTATATTTGGTTCGTCATCCACTACCAGGATTCTGCTCATTGTTGACCTCTTTTCCTAGGGCAGGCAGATTTATAGTAACTTTACACCCTTTTTCGATTTCGCACGAGACGGTAATATTTCCACCCATCTTCTCTATGATCTCCTTTGAGGTATAAAGCCCTAATCCGCTTCCAATGCTCTTCGTCGTAAAGAAGGGTTTAAAGAGGTTTTTCATCACCTCTTCCGGTATGCCGGGGCCCGTGTCCTTTATACTTATCGAGACGAAACCGTTTTGGGCCTCGGTTTCTATAAAGAGCTCCCCCCCTCCGGCCATGGCTTCGATCGAGTTATTCACTATGTTCTCGATGCAGTTATAAAGCTGGTAATCGTTTCCCAGAACCAGAGGGAGTCCCCTCCTTAGGTTTAGATGGAAATTAATTCCGTGCAGTTTTCCCTTCGTCTTGTTCTCCTGATACAGTAGCTCGACCACCCTGTTGATGTCTATAGGAGACCTATCCGATATGTATTTGGTCTTAATAAAATTCACAAAATCCTTAAGTGTCTTTTCGAGCTTAAAGGCCTCTTCTAGTATAGCATCCGTGTACTTTGCGATTGTAACATCTGAGGCGGTCTTTTTCTTTAAAACTCTGGCAAGCCCGGCAATGGCAATTACCGGGTTTTTAAAGGAATGCGTGACCTGAAGCACCATCTCCCCGATCGAAGCCTCGGCCCTAAGCCTCATTATGAGCTCCTGATGTTCTTTGAGTTTCACGTTGGCCTCTTCAAGGGTTTCGACCTTCTCTTCAAGCTCCTCATACGTGAGCCCCCTTTCAAGCGCAAGCGAAATCTCCGTTGCAAAGATCTCCATAGCCTTCATCTCCTCCTCGGATACCTCCTTATTGGTTAGGAAGTTATCGAGGAGTACCACCCCCAAAAGACGCTTAAGGTGGGAAAAAAACGGTATTATCCAAAAAGGGATGTCTTTATAAAAATCGCGAAGCACAAGGGGTATTTCATCATGCGGAGAAACCCTAAGGATCGTCTCTGTTTTAAAGACCCTTCTAAAGGGCTCCTCGCTTATGTTAAACTCCATTTTTTCCAGGATATCCCTGAATTTTTCCTTCTCTTTATTGAACGTATGAGGGGAGAACCTAAGAAGGTCCTGTATCGTAAGGTTCTTCTCCGAAATCTCCCTCCAAATGCTTATGGCCTCTTCACGGTCCTTGGGGCCTAACGCAAAGTATCCTCGGAGTCTTCTGTTATTCCCTGAAGAAAGAAGCACAATGGCCCTATTAAAACCGAAGATGCTTCCCGCCGTAAACGCCACAAGCCCCTTATACAGTATCTCATCCACATCGAGCACAAGCTTTAGCGAGGTCGAAAGGTGAACCAGCATATCAAACATCTCTTCTTTGATCTCAAGGGACTTCCCGTACCTGCTTATCTTTCTCCTCTTTTTCAAGAGTTCATCTAGGATTAGAGGAAACACCTCGAACACGGAGCCCTTTTCCTCGGCCAGCCTCTTTAAATCACCTTGAAACTCCACGCATTCTATGCACTTCTCCCTATTACGTTTTCTGAGATCGCTTAAAAGGTGTTCTTCTCCAGATCCGATATAAGGGCACACGGAGGGATCATCCTTAATCATCCAGCAATAGCTCTCCCCAAATCTGGCCATATCGCTACCCTCATAAAGAGGTTATCATTTTGCCAAAAAGGAAGCAAGGTTTTAGAACGAAAGTATTCAAAGAGAAACCGTCTATCCCCTGTAGAGATTCGTTATTGGAAAACGGCGGTCCTTGCCGAAGGCCCTTGGTGTGATCTTTATGCCGGGAGGGCCCTGCCTGCGCTTATACTCGTTTAAATCAACCATCCTCGCCACCCGCTTTACTAGATCCTCTTCGAATCCGAGGGAGATGATCTCCTCCACACTCAGATCCTCCTCCACATAGGCCTTAAGTATAGGGTCAAGGGTCTCATAAGGGGGCAGGGTATCGGTATCCTTCTGGTCGGGTCTTAGCTCTGCCGAGGGCGGTTTCTCCAGAACCGACTTTGGTATCACCTCCCTTCCCTTCCATACATTGTAAAACCGCGAAAGACGATAGACCATGGTCTTTGGCACGTCCTTTATGACGGCAAAGCCCCCGGCCATATCCCCGTAGAGCGTACAGTATCCAACGCCCATCTCGCTCTTATTTCCAGTGGTGAGTACAAGCCACCCAAACTTGTTGGAAAGGGCCATTAGGATGTTTCCACGGATCCTCGCTTGGAGGTTTTCTTCTGTAACGTCCTCTTCCTTTCCACGAAAGACCTGAGAAAGAACTCCAAGATAGGCGGTAAAGGCCATTTCAATGGGAATGGAGAGAAGCTCGATACCCAGGTTTTTAGAGAGCTCCTTGGCATCGGCTATGCTTCCAGTGGAGCTGTACCTGGATGGCATAGAAACCCCGATAACGTTTTCCTTTCCCAGGGCCTCGGTAGCAATTGCGGCAACAAGAGACGAATCGATCCCGCCGCTTAGCCCTACCACTACCTTTTTAAAGCCGTTCTTTGTGACGTAATCCCGTGTTCCGAGAACGAGCGCTTGAAACACCTCCTCTTCCATACCCCTGAATCCCTCTATCCTCGATTCGATCTTAGGACGGTTTTTCTTCTGATCTTCCTCTCGACCGAGCTCGATAACATGGGCCTTTTTGGACTCGAACCCAAGGGCGTATTTCTCCTTCCTCCTCCTTGGGTCGTGGAGGCGCGAACGAAAAACGCGGCTTGGACTCACGTCTGTAACGAGGAGCTCCTCCTTGAACCCGGAGGCCCGAGCTATTACCTCTCCTCTCTCGCTTATTACGACACTATGGCCATCAAACACGAGTTCGTCTTGCCCCCCGACGAGGTTGCAGAAGACCAGGATCACCGAGTAGTCGGAAGCCCTTATGGAAAGCATCCGCTCTCTGGAGCTGACCTTTGAGGCGTGATATGGAGAAGAGGATATGTTTATTATCATCTCGGCGCCTCCAAGGAGGGCCTGCTCCCTCGTCGGGTCCCCGGGGTACCAGATGTCTTCACATATATTCACCCCGAATACCACACTCCCCATCTTGTAAACGGGAGCGCGGACGCCGGATTGAAAGTACCTATTCTCATCAAAGACGCCGTAGTTCGGGAGGAAACGCTTGTGGTAAACGTCCACAAGCCTCTTATCGCTTATTATAGCGGCGGCGTTATATATATCTTCGTTTCTATCCACAAAACCAATAACTACAGTAATCGACTGGGAGGCCTCCCTCACTCTGTCGAGTGCCTCTAGGTTATCCTCTATAAAACTGGGCTTAAGCAGTAGGTCTTCGGGTGGATATCCCGTTATGGCGAGCTCCGGAAAACAGAGAACGTCCACACCGAGCCCCCTTGCAATCTCCATATATTCGAGGATCTTTTTTAGATTCCCCTCCAAATCACCAACGCAGACGTCTATCTGTCCTAGACCTACCCTGATACTGTCCATCACCACTAATATATTACTCCATCGTGGTAGAGGCGTAAACCCATAAGCCCTTCAAAAAAACCACTATAATCCGCCTGTCGACACATAAACCACGTTGGCGAGGAAATGGAACGTTATATTCGCCCAGAGGGTTCCTGAGACGACGTACATATAGCCCATAACTATAGACGGGAAAAAAGTAAGGAGGGCCAACAGGTAACCCATGCCACTGCATCCTCCTCCCAGGCACCTCGTAACGAGATGCGCAACAGAAAAGAGTAGGCTCACAAGTAATACCCCCCTTAGGTTGTTTCCGATCCTTTCCTGAAGGTAGCCACGGAAGAAAACCTCTTCGGGAATGGCCACAAGAACGAGATGCGGAACGATGAGAGAAAAAGAGACCCTACTCGGTTGAATGGGCTTGCCGATAATAAGCACATAGAGAGAGAGAATGACGATCGATACCGTAACCCCTATGAGCACTCCACGTAGGTTCCACCTAAG
Source organism: uncultured Spirochaetia bacterium (assembly GCA_964636885.1). GTDB lineage: Bacteria > Desulfobacterota_D > UBA1144 > Nemesobacterales > CSP1-2 > CAZWVA01. The sequence continues at coordinate 16,343 of CAZWVA010000048.1, read as the reverse complement.
CCCCACGACATCGCTTTTCATAAGAAAAGGCATCCCGAACATGAGAACGGCGGCAAGCGGAAAGACGTATTCCGAGGGCAAGAAACCCCTTATGATCGTAATTACAACTACAGTAAGGACATAGGCCAGAATGGGTCCTTGGTACGCACCGAGTAGAGTTCTACTTATCATAAAATGGGTTCCGAAGAGAACCGTTATAGACGGGATAAAAATACACAAGATAGAGGGATAGGTCAATTTCTCAGATTCTTTATACCTCTAAAAAAATGATAAAATAGAAACACCCTTTACTTGAAAGAGGATGAGCTGCAAGAAACAGATAAACGAAATCGCTTCTATTATAGCCGTAACGACCCTTGGGACGTTCCTGTTTTCGTATGTGGCATTTTCTGTATTCCAGGATAGGTACCCCTCTTTACTTAAGATCTGGAATCGCTGGGATACGGCACACTACCTAGATATAGCAGAGAGAGGCTATTCGAATTCGACTATAGGGGAAAGGCATCTAAGAATCGTGTTCCTCCCACTTTATCCACTCCTAATCAGGCTCTTTAATCAGATCTTTAATAACTACATCCTCTCTGCCCTTATGGTTTCAAATCTCGCCTATATAGTAGCCGCCTTCTACCTCTACAAACTCGTCCTACTCGACTATGAAGAGGAAACCGCCTTGAAGGCGGTATTCTATTTCTCCATATTCCCAACGGCCTACTTCCTCCACGCGGGCTATACGGAAAGTCCCTTTCTCGCCCTTACCATTTCGAGTTTCTACTATGGAAGGAAGGGGAACTGGTCGCTATCTGGCCTTACAGGGATGCTCGCTTCGGCAACCAGGATGACGGGGATTATCCTACTGCCAGCCCTGATACTGGAGTACATGTATCAAAGAGGGTTTCGGATAAAAGACATAAAGAAAGACGTCTCCTGGCTTGCCCTCATCCCTATCGGACTCGCATCCTATCTCCTTATCAACTACATGGTGTTTGGAGACCTCCTGAGATTCCTCGATATAGAGAAGGGGCACTGGTCTAAGGCACTTACCTTTCCTTGGAAGGGACTCGTAGGGTCTTGGGGTGCCACCGGGTCGCCGTCGTCGGTCTATGGAACCCTTGTGGGCTGGGCCGAACTCGCATTCGGGCTATTGGTATACGTACTGGCGATTTTGGCGCTCTTTGTAAGGCTCCGTCCCTCTTATATCCTCTATATGATAGCCACCTGGCTGGTAGTGACCTCAACCTCCTTCTTGCTTAGTACCCCGCGCTATGCCCTTTCCGTTTTTCCCGTATTCATCACCCTCTCCCTCTTTGGAAGGCGGAGGGAAGCGGATTATGCTATTACCTTCACGTCGCTTTTACTTTTTGCCCTCTTTCTTACCCATTTCGTCCTGGGAAGATGGGCTTTCTGAGTTATAAGGCTGGGCATTTTAGCGGGAAGACTCTAAATGTGGATTCCTTCTTAGCTTATAAAGGATGTAGCCCTCTTTCCCCTCCTCTTTGACTATATAGTCGCCAAAGAGACCCTCAACAACAGACATAAATTCGCCCTGCCGTTTGTTTGGGGAGAGGACGATATAGCCTATATTAAAGCGGTCAAGGAACCTAAGCGTATCTTCCTTAGAATAACTCCTATTTGACCATACCCCGTTAAAACTGGTCATTTTAAAGAGGTCAGATATGACTGGTTCACTTCTATAGAACTCATAGATACCGCTGGGTACGCGGGATACGTATCCACCCAATCTCGGCCTCCTATGTATCGTCTGCCAGTACATCTGTTTAGAGTGAAGGGCCCAAATGGAGCCATCGTAGCCAAAAGAACCCTTACTCTCTGTGATCCCAGAGGGCAATTCAAGGACGGTGTAGTTATCCGGGTTCTTCGCTATCTGCTCGTATACAGACGGCACGGACACACGCCATAGTGGCATATTCCATGTGCCGTACTCAAAACAAAAGAGTATAAGCACGAAGCCCAGAATAAACCCCGACAACACCCTCTTTGTCTTTACTCCGTATATCAGGATCCCAACGAGCATAGCGATTGATAACTCGGTGCCTATGGGAAAACGTATTGGGCAGTCTATCATCCCCAAGAAGGGAAGATGGGATAGCCAGTAAAAGGGTGTCAGTTCTTGAGTAAGGATCTCCCTTTCCCCAAAGCGTATAACGGTCCCCAATGAAAGCAGGGATACGACTACCCCAAAGAAACCCGCAATGAATGCGTACCTGTCCTTGTAGTTCGTTAGAAAAGAGATAACAGCGATCACCAAGATCCCCCATCCCAGGAAATAGGAGGGCGTATCGAAAAACGCCCCACCCTGATATCCTTTCCCCAACCCGAATAACGCCTTTAACGACGAGGAGAACCCCTTTAGAAGCGGATTAAATCCGCTCGGTATAAGAAACCCCACGAGATTCGTATTGCAGAAACCGGAATAGTAGACCTGAGAACCAAAAGCCCTGGTTTTTAATTCCCCTAGAGGAAAGACAAACACAAACATAAGAACCAGGGGCAAAACCAGTGTAAGGAGAACCGTGGTTACATAGCCTGTTAACCGCCCCTTTTCAAAGATCCGGTAGAAGAGTTCCCTTCTTCTTAAATAGGACTGAAAGATAAGTACCACAGTAGCCATAGATAGAATCAGTATAAAAAGGATCGTCGTGTAGTAATCGGTAAAAAAAACCATCCAGAAAAGCAACAAGGTATAGACCAAGTAACGCGTCTTTAGGCTATCAAAGAACCTAAATACCATTAAAAGACCAAGGGGCAAAAAAGGAGCCGCCACTACAAAGTAGTAATGCTGGGAGAGGACATAGGAGATCATTATGGGGCTAAACCCATATATGAGACCGGAGACAAAAGCGATGGTTGAATCATCCGTCAAGTACCTAACGAGAATAAAGCACGCAAGGGCCGATAGGGTTAGTCCCGTAACAATAAGGAGGTTCATGTATAAGACCAGGTTATTCAGGAAAAAGACCCCTAGTATGGAGGGCAGTACCCCGTATGTATGGAAAACGAGATTCACGCCAATCGGGTAGAATACACGGTTTGTGATAAAAGGATTATGGAATGTAAGAACCCGATTCCAGAAGGTGTCTATATTCCACATATAGACAAAACTATCCATCTCCAGTAAGCCGGGTAACGAGTCTGCAATGTGCAGTACCAAAGGGAATGTAAAAAGGATGGAAACGGCCATATAGGCAAGAAAAACCAGAAGAAACCTAGGGTAGGAATTCATGGCTAATAAGATAATACAAATTCAGATCTTCCCCAAGGAGGACTCTTGCAAAACCGATTTCACGCTCAAACACACAGGGTCCTTCCTTGACAAGTCGCAGTAAAAACGGTTTAAATAGATTCGTATCAAAGGAAAGGAAGCCTGCCCATAGATGAAGGCCTCAATCGCCCGCTCCTTAACCGAAACGGATGTTAAAACCAGGCTAATGGAAATCCCCCAAACCTGTTACCTATGCGGCTCCTTGGATCTCCGCACCAAGTATCCCCCACGCCAACGTTCGATAGAGAAAAACGCCTCTATATATTCGTGCACCAGCTTCGGACACAACCAGTATGGAGAGATCGTCGAGTGTTCGGACTGCGGCCTCGTGGCTCTAAGGGACATACCGAATCAGAAGGAGCTGGAGAACAAATACCGAGAGGTCGTCGATCCCCTATACTGTGAGGAAAAGGAGAGCAGATACCTTACCTTCCGTAAGGTGGTAAGGGAGGTTCAAAGGTACGTTCCAAGAGGTAGGCTTTTGGACGTAGGGTGTTACTGTGGCTACTTTCTGGATGTCGCGCGCGAAGCCGGATACGATGTGGAGGGATTGGAGCTATCAACTTGGGCGGCTGAAAAGGCACGCCTACTCGACCTCCGGATCTATGGCGAAAGGTTATCGAGTCTCCCGTTTGATAGAAACTACGACGTAATAACAATGTGGGACGTTGTGGAACACCTCTCGGACCCTAGGGCGGAGCTCCTCGAAATACACCGCCTGCTTAAAAAGAACGGATACCTATTCCTCTCTACTATTAACATAGGGAGCCTCGTTGCACGTTTAATGGGCCCAAGATGGCCCTGGCTCATGGACATGCACGTCTTTTACCTCACACCGAAGACTATAGGACGACTCCTTGAACAGACTGGGTTTCGACTCGTCGAAATAAAGAACTATACACACATCATAAGCTCCAAATACTTTATCAAGAAGTTAGCCCATATCTCTCGTGTCGCCGAGCAGGCAATGAGGCTCATTCAAAAACTCCTAGGTGAGCACCATATCCCCTTCGATCTGGGGGATAACATGATGGCAGTTGCAAAGAAGGACTGAAGGATGGACCTAACGGTAGTAATTCCAACCTATAACGAAGCCGAGAATATACCCATCCTACTAGACAAGGTATTTAGAGAATTCCGCAAGCATGGTCTAGACGGAGAGGTGATAGTAGTCGACGATGACTCGCCAGACGGCACCTGGGAGATCGCCCAACGACTAAAAAGCACATACGGTAACCTGGAGGTACTTCATAGGATAAACAAAAGGGGGCTTTCTTCGGCAGTACTCGATGGATTTCAAACGGCTAAGGGAAGGATAATAGGCGTTATGGATGCGGACCTAAGCCATCCACCCGAGAAGATAGCCGAGCTTGTAAAACCGATTATGGCCGGGGAATCGGATTTCGTGATCGGGAGTAGATACGTAGAGGGTGGAAGTACGGAAAACTGGTCTTTAAGGAGAAGGGTATCATCCATAATAGCGACGCTCGCCGTAATTGGACTCACCGATATCAGAGACCCCATGTCCGGATTCTTCTTTTTCAAGAAAGAGGTGATAGAGGGCGTAAGAATCCACCCCAAGGGATTTAAAATAGGGCTTGAGATCCTGGTGAAGGGTAGATACAGAAACGTGTCTGAGATCCCAATCTCGTTTAGAGACAGGAGATACGGAAAGAGCAAGCTCGACCTAGATGTGATACTAGAGGATTCACTGAATATCGTAAGGCTCTATCTATGCAATCTCATCAGGTTCTTTAAGCAGAGTTGCTTATGAGGCTCTTATCATACGTAAGAAACCGTCCTTCCACCCTAACCGTCCCTACCCTCTTCCTGGTCTCATTTCTCATCTATTACGCTACAACCGAAGGGCACCCAACCCCTTATAACAGCTTCGTCCGTCTTGCCGATGCCCTTCTACACGGAAGGCTATACCTCAAGGAGAACATAACCTGGCTTGAGTTAGTCCCTGTAGATGGAAAATACTACATAGTCCCACCACCGATGCCAGCCGTTCTTCTCCTGCCATTTGTGGCCATTTTCGGGCTATCTATCAATCAGACCACAGCCTCGGTTCTACTTGGGAGCCTAAACGTCTCGCTTGCCTTTTTAGTCGTTGGAGAGATGACCAGAAACCTCGGCATGAGGTTCTGGGCCACGGTTATGTTCGGTTTCGGTACGATACACTGGTGGGTCGCAACAGCGGGTGGGGTCTGGACCTTCTCTCAGGTTACGTCGGTTGCCTTCCTCTTCCTCGCTATCTATGCGACTTTTAAGGACAAGCACCCTTTTCTAGTCGGTGTCTTACTTGGGGCCTCTTACTGGTCCCGTTTGCCAACCATCCTCTCACTTCCCTTCTTTATAGCCATGTCTTCAGATAGATGGTTAAAGAAAACCGAGGCGGGAACCATACTGAGTAGAATCAATCCGGGGCCATTCTCTACCTGGGATTGGGTGTCTCCATATTCATAGGCCTAAACTCCATCTATAACCTCCTCAGGTTCGGAACCCCATTAGATAGGTCTTACTACCTCATCCCCGGTATAATGGAAGAGCCCTGGTTTAAGAAGGGGATATTCGACATAACATACATCCCCCGCCACTTGAGGGTGATATTCCTGGGGCTACCTAAGTTCATCCCCGAATTTCCGTACATCATACCGTCCTGGTCAGGGATGGCGATCTGGATTACCACCCCCGCCTTCATATACGCGCTATTTGCGGGTATAAGAAACAGGCTTGCTATCGGATGCTGGACATCGATCGCGCTCATATCGCTTGTGGAATTCACACACGGCACCTGGGGTTTTGCTCAGTTTGGCTATAGATTCGCCGTGGATTTCTATCCCTTCTTATTCTTACTCGCCGTGAAGGGCATGGGAGAAAGGGTAAGGTGGCACCACAGGATACTCATCTCAATCGGGGTCCTCGTGAATCTCTGGGGGGTTCTATGGATCAACGAGTTTGGATGGGTGAGATACTAGTTAGGGGATAATCCCATTCATTTCTTAAAGACTATGAACTTATACCCACCAAAATTCCAGAAGACCGAAATCACTATGGCCGCAAGAGCCCCGATATTCGCCCAGAGCCTGGGGGAGATCCCACCCATGGGTCCGAGGACGTTTACGACAAAAGAAGCGATAGCCACGTTGATCCCAAACCCGACCCCGCTCACAGTTACAAACTGAAAGAACTGCTTTGCCGTCCCCTTGGTTCCAGGGTTCTCAAACGTCCAGAATCTATTCCAGAGATAGCTATTTGTAACGGCGACTATGAAGGAGACGGCTTTAAAAAGGGAATAGAAATGCCCCCTCTCTATGTCCGTAATGAATATTAAAAAATTCAGTATCCCAAAATCTATAGAGGTGTTTGATAGCCCTATTGTTATAAACTTTCCGAACTGAAATAGAACGGGACGCTCCCTGCCCAGGTGAAACGTTCCATAGATCCCGACAGTCGCTAGAGTGGGGATGAGGAGGAAGATAAACCCCTTATGCCTTATAAGGATATCGAGTATCGGGATATCGCGCTCAAGGTTCTTCGTTATTAAAACGATGAATACAGCAACTATCTCCCCGAGTACTATACTGCTTATGAGATCCGATTTTCTAAACACGCTTACCATGATCTATGAGTGGTCTAATACCGTAGTGTTTTATAAAATAAAGGCGCAATAACCAACGGACGACTATCTCCACCCCCTTAGCCAGAGAAAACGACTAAACGAATCACCCGCCATAGGAACCGCCGCAAGTATAGGGTAGAAGTATACGAACATACCAGAGGCTATTACAAGGTAAACGACGACAAGGACCCTTCCATACCTGCTTTCCCAGAATGAATCGAGGAAGTATGCTATTATGAGAAGGATAAAGGGGAGCGAAGGGAGAAAATGGTATAGAAAAGAGAGCTTCCTCGGAGAAACCACCCACGGAAGCCAGTAGGCAAGTACACTCAGCATCGCGAATGTAAGGGCGGGTAACTCCTTACGTATGACCTCAACGAGGCCTAATATAAAGAACGCACACCCCGTCCACCAGATAAACGGATTCCCAATCGCATAGATACGTGCCTCCAGTGTGCCGTAGTCCTTGAGATAGAGGTAAACGGGTCTAAGGAGAAGAGGCCATTTCCACCAGGGAGAGGAGTAGGGATGCGTTGCGTTAAGCCCCTTATGATAGCCGTACATACCTTCCTGAAGGTGGATAAAATCGGATATGGAATTTCCATGGAGGAAAAACGGGATATATGACATAACGTACACGGTAAGAGGAATGAGAACAAAGGCCAGAAACATAAGTGGAATCGTCTTTAAGCCAAGGAGAAGAAGGGAGCCCTTTTTCTGACCCGGAGAACGAAACCCATGGTATAAGGCAAGCAAAAACGCAATGGCTCCCAGAAAATCCGTAGCGTAGACACCGTTCCATTTTACGCTCATAGCAGCACCGCAAAAGAGGCCCGAAACCAGGAGAAAAGCCCTCCTTCTAGTCCTCGCATACCTTACGAGGTAGAGGGAGGCAAGGAGGATAAAAACCGTAAGGAATATATCTACCATGGCGATCCTGCTTAGAACAAAGAAGAAGGATTCAAAGGTAAAAAGAAAGGCAGAAAGAAGCCCTATTCTCTTGCTCTCAAAAAGCTCCTTCCCTAAGAGGTACATGACAAGCGTTCCGAGCCCGCCAAAAAGAGCCTGAAAGAAACGCCATCCGAATGGATTGTCACCAAAGATTAAGATTCCAATGGCACTCAATTCCTTACCCAGTGGGGGATGGGTCCATTCATAAGCAAAACCCTTTGGGGCGCTATGCCCCATCTCCCATCCGGCTCTATTTCCCTTTGCCATCTCCTCTGCCGTAAACGCAAAGTAGATCTCGTCGAAATAGTAACTGTCCGGGATGTTCAGGCGATAAAGCCTGAGACCGACGCTAAGAACGACGAGTAAAAAAACCACTATACCAACCCTTGGAACCCTAAGAACCGGCGATTCGGATGATGCCCAGACCCCATTTTCGCCTCTAGTCTCTCTGTAAGTCCCGATGGAGTCTCTCAGAAAATCGAAAAGGACCAGAATAAAAACTATAAAAAACAAAAAGACGATCCAGGGTACAAGAGGCTCTATCGAGGACGAGGAAAACGACCCTATCGGATAATACCTGGTATACGCGTAGATAAGGTTTATCACGTATAAGAGGGATAAAAGGGCATAGGAAAGCCAGTATAACCTCGATCGAAACGCTATTAGAGAGAAAAACACAATGGTCGGCAGAAGGTGCCTTTCGTGAACACGCGTTACGAGAAGAAAAAGGGCAAGGAGAACAAGCGTAACGGCAGAGATGGAACGAACGGTAAGAGCGACGGTTTCGGGTTTTCCGTATATACGCCCTCCGGAATCGTCATTACGCCTCACCACCTCTGGAAGGAAGAGAGACACGAATACCAGGGCATAGAAGAATCCGAACATAACCGTTCCCCATCTCTTATACGTAATGCCGAGGAACCTTATCCCATCACTCTTCCACATACCGATAACAGCCCAGAGATTGAATGCATTAAGAGAGGTGTAGGTGTACTGGTTGTATGCCGTGTCGAACCTCTCCTTAATCAGGATAAACGGCTCCTTAAATACCCCGATTACAGAACCATTAGGGAGATCGTCCAACACAAAGGGAAGTGCGATTATAACGACCGTTATAATAAGGGCACAGAGGGTCTCCAGTCCGAGGATAATGGTATTTGTTATCAACCCCTCTTCCCTTCTCCTCCGAAGGAGATCCCTTATCATAAAAAAGCCTATAACCGGAAAGATCACGACGCTCTGGGGTTTTATCATAAAGGCGATACACGCAGATACGGTCGATATAACCAGGCGCCCCCGAATCCCGACTAAAATAGAAACGAGAAGGGGCAGGGCGTGAAAGGAATCGACCTGTCCCCATAGGGTCGAATTCGAGATCGAAGCCGGATTAAAGAAATAGGCAAGCGATGAAAGAGCGGCCTTCTTTAAGTCCGTGATCCCTCTAAGGGTTAGGAAGATAAGAAAGGAGATCCCGAGATCCGCTATATTTGCGGGGAGCTTAAAGAGGATCCTATCCGGAAACCCAGGGAAGGCCGAATGCACACGGTCTAACAACCAGAGGACGTAGAGGTATCCCGGCATGTAATCGCACCAGTTCTTTTTATAGAACTCGGAAAACCCCACACTGGAGATGCTATGTCCCCAAGCCCTGAACGTATTAAAATCGATCTCGAACGTCCAGTAGGGGGAAAGAAGGACCCTTAGAACGAACCCCGAAAGGAGAAGCGTAGGAAGGAGTACGTATATCACACCTCTATTTTCTTCTCTAGCCCTTGAGCTCATTTCTGAGTTTCCAGCATTCCTTAAACATCCTTAGTATCACACGGATGTTAGCACCGGTTTGCTTTCCAAACCGACGCGGAAAGTGCCTTACCGGAACCTCTTTAATAGAGAACCCCTTCCTCTTTAGTTTAATGAGGAGCTCCGCACTAAAGAGCGCTCCGCCCGACTTTATGGGCCTTACGGCCTCATAGGCGCTTCTCGGAAAGAGTTTAAAAGCACAGTCCATATCCCTTACGCTTAGATGGAAAACAAACCTTATAAAGAGATGGTAAAGCCACGTATTCAGGGAACGGATGAATGGGTCTGCCCTCTTTTCCCTGTAGCCTATTACAATATCGAAACTCCCAAGAAACGGAAGGAAGCGGTCTATGTCACTTATATCAAACTGCCCATCGCTATCCATAAAGAATATATATCCGAGGGAAGCCCTTTCAAACCCGCTCCGAAGTGCGGCGCCGTAGCCCATGTTCTTTGGGTGGTTTACGAGAATTATCTTCGGGTTGGACTTAGCAAGCCTCTCTACGATCCTAGGGGTTCCATCGGATGAACCGTCGTTTACAACTATGACCTCATAGTCCCTAAGACCCTTCTCCATATAAGAAACGACCCGCGTGACCGTTTCTTGGATATTCTCCTCTTCGTTATAGGCCGGAAGAACTATAGAAATGGAGAGATCCGTTCCCATAAACCTATCAATGTAACATAACTCAGGCTCAACATCTAATTATGTGGTTTCATAGACAATGAATGAGGGAAGGTCTTATCCTCAGAACGGGATAATGCCACACCCGTCCTCCGAAATCAAAAAAACGCGCCCGCCTTTAACGTCTACGTTCCTAAACATACAAACCGCTCCACCAGTCCACTCTACCCTAATATCTACCCGATCCTCCCTGCCTACCCCAAAATGAAGTGGAAGCATGTCCTGCTCACAGCAACCCCTGCCCCCAGAGACCTCCCTTACCTGAATGCCCCTAGAGGTCTCGACCTCAACGCGAGTCCCTACGGCGGATGTATTCGTTGAGATTCCGTCTCCTACCAGCTCAATTACGAGAAAACCATTAGTTGTACCGCTATTCTCCATAAGTGCCTTTTCAAAGTGTCCGTTCAAAAAGACGTCCATGAACCCGTCGTCGTTATAGTCACCCCACGGGGCGGCAAATACGTCAACCGGGGAATCGAGTCCCACCTGAGGGGCCACATCAACAAAATTCCCATTCCCAAGGTTTCTAAAAAGCCTTGTCGGATTCAGGTGATTCGTTGTAAAGAGGTCAATCAACCCGTCTCCATCAAAGTCAACCCAGGCGCAGGTCCTCGCATCCCCTACGTCCCCTGTTCCGGTCTCAAAAGTCACATCCGTAAACGTCCCGTCCCCGTTATTCCTGTATAGGGCGTTCCTAGAAGAGGAGATATTCCCGACGTAAAGATCGAGAAAACCATCGTTATTGAAATCGCCTACGCAGGCCGAAACGGAATCCCAATCGGGGTCCCCGCCTAGACCGGATTCATTTGTAACATCCGTAAACGTCCCGTCCCCGTTATTCAGATAAAACGCGTTTAAGCCGTCGTTTGCAAGGAAGAGATCTGGAAAACCGTCGTTATTAGAATCAAACCAGATGGCAGAATCCGTAAGAAAGAACTCCCCGAGTCCGCTTGCCTGCGAAACCTCGCTGAAGGTACCGTCCCCATCGTTTCGGTAGAGAAAAGACACGCCGGCATTTGCCTGAAAGAGGTCGACGAGACCGTCCCGATTGTAGTCTACCCACACGGTGTGGCCTATTACCCCGCCCTCCCTTGTTATCCCGGCACGATCGGATACATCCTCAAAAACGCCTCCATTTAGGTTCCTATAGAGTACGGGGGGACTTCCCGCCATTATGGTTCCGATAACCAGGTCTAAGAGCCCGTCGTTATCGAAGTCGGCCCATGCGGCGCTTCTTACTGGTAGATCAGAGATCCCAGACTGCTCCGTTACATCAGTAAAACCGCTACCATCGTTCCTAAAGAGAAAGAGGTTTGGAGAGGAGAAGTCCGTATTCGTAACGATGAGGTCCTGCCTTCCATCCCCATTAAAATCCCCCCAGGCCGCCGTCTGTCCGAGCACTCCAACGTCTCCGATCCCAACCTCCTCTATGACGTTCGTAAAGGAGGGGAGTTCAGGGGATCCACTGGAATCGCCAGACCCATCGAGGCATGACGTTAAAAGGCACACAAAAACGATTGAGGATAGTGGCAAAAGGGGAGACGCTTTAGAAATGCGCAATTTGGCCTATACCTTCTTTATGTTTTTTATAAGCAGGTCTGCAGCCCTAAGCCCCAGGGCCTCAATAGTTAGAGAAGGGGCATCACCTCCACCTGATGTTGGAAAGACACTGGCATCGGTTATGAGCAGGTTACGAACCTCATGGCTCCTAAGATCAGGGCCCACAACGGAGGTTTCCGGGTCTTTTCCCATCCTGCACGTACCAAAGACGTGTGTCGCAGAGAACAGATCATAAGCGGATAGCTCTTCTACTACCTCACCCGCCCCCGAGGCCCGAAGTATATCCTTAGATGTCTTTGCCATAAAGTCGAGGATCTTGAGTTCCGGCTCTCCGAGGAATGATTGTATCACGGCTACAGGCACCCCGAATTCGTCCTTTATCTTCTCATCAACCGTAACAAACGTGTCTTTATTTGGAAGAAACTCCCCGATACCGGCCATACATACGGCATGCCCAAAACGCCTTTCTATCTCCTTCACGAAACCCTCCCCCCAGCCATCGACGAAACGGAGGGCGTAGTTTACAGGCCCCGTGGCGCTTCCCACCGTTGGAAAGAGCCTAAAGCCGCTCTGGAAACCGAGTTTTGGATTCGGCTCATTCCACTTCCATATAACGCTATCTATAGGAATACCCCTATAGGAGTCCACCCTCTCAGGATGAAAAGCAACGGCTTGATAAAAAACGGTTTCCATAAGGTTCTTTCCTACAAGCCCATTCTGGTTTATGCCTGAGTTTAGGAGCAGTCTCGGGGTTTCAACGGCACCGCAGGCAACGGCTATAAAATCTGCCTCAACAAACCTCTCCTTCCCGTCCCTTCCGTGATAAAAAACCCCCTTTGCCCTTTTTATGCCATCCTTCTTTTCCACCTCGATCCTACTTGCAAAGGCATTTGTAAGGATCTCGCAACGCCCGCTCCTTTCGGCAAGGGGAATAAAGGTGACATCCACACTCCCCTTGTCCTTTCTCGGACAACCCCATACGCAACCGTTACAGTAATTGCAAGGAGGAGCATCGCGATAGGGATGGGAGAGTATGGCAACGGAGTTAGGAATGAGCTCAAGACCGAGCTTCTTACATCCCCTCTCTATCAACTGACTCGCAAAGCTAAGCCTATGGGGAGGAAGAGGATAAGGGGAGGTGCGGAAGCGGCCTGGGATCCCCTTCGGCCCAGCGATCCCGACTATCCTTTCAACCTCGGTGTAATAGGGTTCTAGGTCCTCATAACCAACAGGCCAGTCCTCTGCAACCCCAAAGAGGCTCTTCATGCGAAAGGCACTTGCGTGCAACCTATGTGCCTCGCCCTGGAAATGAAGGGTCGTACCGCCCACGCCGACCACGTGTTGATACTCACTGTACCTCCTCTCTTTCGAGGGGTTGAGCTTGCCTGAGGATCTATTCCAAGACCTGAGATGGGAGTACCTATCATCGAGGGGCTGACTCTTACCGAAGGAGTGCTTCATCCTTTTCCTGTAGGGAAAGCCCCTCTTTTCCCAGTCGTTCCTTGTAAGCGGGTAATCCGTATACGGGTTATAGCGGTCTCCGGCTTCGAGTATTAGAACACTCATCCCCTTTGATGCGAGCCTCCATGCAAAAGGGGCCCCACCCGGACCCGAACCTATTACAACACAATCGTACCTGTTACCTTTTGGAGCCATTTATTGAGGAGTCTTAATATAATTAAACTGTTGCACTGTGTCAATTATTCAGTTAAAGTCATTGCCTGAAAAAAATCGTATAGAGAACTCGGAGGGATTAGAAACATGAGAAGGCTTCTTCCATTCCTCTTCATGGCCGTTTTTCTTTCTCTAGGATGCAAACAGGCGGAAAAAAAGGATGAGATTAGGAAAGACACGACCTCTCATCCCGAAGAGGAGATGGTTCCTAAAGGTCAGGAAAACGTGGGTGGGAATAGGATAGTCGCACGGATTAACGGAAAGCCTATATACAGAAGTGATCTGCGTGGAATGCCACTTAAATCCTTCATCATCGATGAGATCCTGTACCAGGAGGGATTAAAACGCGGACTAGATAAGGAACTTGAAAAACGCGTTGAGGATTACAAGAGGGGACTTATAGTGAATTCCATAAAGAGCGAGATCCTAGCCAACCTGCCGAAGGAAGGGGTAACAGACGAGGATATTGAAAAGTACTATAAGGAGAACGAGGACAACTACACGTATATACGCGTACAGGAGGTATCCGTAGGGGACAAAGAGACGGCAGAGGAGATCCACAAAAAGGCGCTTTCGGGTGAGGATTTTGAAAAAATAAAATCAGAGTATTCCAATTCCGGAAAACAGGTTACAGTAACGGACTTAAAATTCGCAGACAGCAAGATGTATAGAGACCTTTTTGATAAGAAAGAGGTGGGAAGCATAAGCGGAGTCATCCAGGATGGAAACCGGTTTAAGATCCTAAAGATCACTGATGTGAAAAAGATCCCTCTCGAAAAGGCGAGGAGCGTGATAATGCATACCATAACGGCGAGAAGAAGGGGGCAGGCGCTAGAAGAATACGTCGAAAGGCTAAAGAAAGAGAACAACATCAAGGTAGAGATCCTTGCAGGAGATAAGGGAAATGAAGGCGACTAGGAGGAGATTCTTAAAAACGCTTGCAGTCGGGATACTTGGGAGTGGAGCCGTCACACTGCCCCTCGATCTACTGGCCAAGACGGATGAATACAAGGATGGAATAGAGATCGAGAAGGGGTTCAAGGTATTTGGTAGCGAGACCCAAAAAAGCATGGAGGCCCTCGCCGAAACACTCCTTCCGGGATCGAAAGAGCTTGGTATAAAGGACATGCTTATGAACTATATGGCCAAGAACCCCGGTCCTGCGGGCTTCTTTGATGCTGGCTTCTGGAACCTGGATACGATTTCCAAAACTAGGTTCAAAAAACCGTTCTACAGACTCACATCAAACGAGGAAAGGAAAGAGATTATAGAACACGTAAGGAGTCACAATGCGAGGTTTTTTAGAGGATTTCGTAGTCTCGTAATCGAGTTCTACTACTCTCATCCAGAGGTATGGAAGAGGCTCTCTTACAACGGCCCTCCCCAACCGAGGGGATTTATGGACTATTCTCTTCCACCCAAGGCGTCGGGGAAATAGACCCTATATCTCGTAAACCTCCACCAACCCCAGGGTCTCATCTATCACCTTCTCTATACCCATCCTCCCCTCTAGTGACTTTATACGCTCGAGTCGGGTTTTGGTCTTGGGATGTGGGGCTACAATAGAACAGCAATCCTTATAGGGTCTAATGGATAACTCGTATGTGCCTATCTTCCTTGCCAAACGGATTATCTCCTCCTTATCAAACGATATAAGGGGCTGTAGGACGGGAAGAGAAACGGCCTCATTAACCAAACCCAGGTTCTCGAGTGTCTGGGAGGCCACCTGTCCAAGGCTGTCTCCGGTAACGAGAGCCTTGTAGCCCCACTTCCTTGCTACCTTTTCAGCCACCTTTAGCATAAACCTGCGGAATAGAATAAGCTCGTACCCACGTGTAGAGCCCATACGGAGAAGGGCCATATAAAACGGTTCATATGGGGCTAAAAAGACCCTTGATCCAAGCTGATAGGCGTTTAAGACCGAAACCAGATCTCCTATCTTATCCTGTGGGAATTCACGGTTTTTAGAAAAGGCGTAAAAATGGATGAAATCCACCCGACATCCCCTCTTCATCACGAGATAGGACGAAACAGGGGAATCGATCCCGCCGGAGAGAAGAGAAAGGACGCTTCCGCTCACCCCGACAGGCAGTCCTCCCAGCCCCTCTATCTTTTCAAAATAGATAAAGGCCTCATCGGCTATCTCGATGTATATGGGAAGGTCTGGTCCTTTAAGCCTGACCCTAAGGCCGTATCTCCTTACTACCTCTTCGCCAACCCTATTTGCTATCTCTAAGGAGGTGTAGGGAAAGCCCTTATCCACCCTTTTTACGTATACACCAAAGGTCGGATTCCCTTCTATCCTGTCCTCGACCTTTTCTATTACCAGGTCTATTATGGCCCTAAGGTCTTTTTCTACCCTGTATGCTGGGGCAAACCAGGAGATCCCAAAGACGTTCTTTAAAGGATCCTCGGCTCCATCCTCTATGAAAAAGCGGCCTTCTAGCCTCTTTGGCCTTCCGCCTCCTGCCCTTATTATGTTCTCTAGGAGCCTGTTCTCGAACGATCTACGGTTCTTCCCTTTAAGCGCAAGCTCACCGTAGTGAACAAGTATCGACATGGTATTAGAGAATTTTAATTAATGGACTTTAAAAAGGAAGGACACGCGAACCGCCACTACCAAAAAAAAGAGCCAGAGAAGCGTTCTATAGCGCCTCTCTGGCCCATCATCTTCAATATCGTAGTAGGAGAGGACCCCTCTACCCTCTCTTCCTACTTTCTATTCCTTCTTCTTATCATCCTAACCCCAAACCCAAATGCCACCGGCA
>CAZWVA010000047.1:0-22305 GCA_964636885.1 uncultured Spirochaetia bacterium | reverse complement strand
AACGGTCTTTTTCACGATCTCGTTGCCGTGGGATTCTATGATTTTAAGTGCCTCCTTCCTTGAGATCCCGAATCTGAAACCGAGAGGGGAATCCCTGCTCTCATCGGCCTTTAGATAAGCGGGTGTTGTAAAGAGAATATAGACTAAGGAGAGCAAAAAAAACCTTAATGTAACCATATAAACCTCCTCCACCAGGGTTTAAACCTAAACAAACAAGTTAGCAAATCGTCAGTAGAAATCAAGAGCCGGCCTCCCTTGAGGATAACCAACAGGGATTCACTGTATAATCTGGAGAATTAGGGTAAAATATCAGGTTCTAGGTGAGCGGAGCGGCTCTTAGGAATCGGGATTTAAGTGAATCTAGAATCGGTAAGCGGATCTCCCTCTTAAAAAGGAGTTCATGATGTCAAGCCAAACGTTATTTTGGATTGGTTTTAACGCCTTTGTGGTTGCTATGCTCGTTCTTGACCTAGGTGTTTTTCATCGTAGATCTCATGCCATTAAGATCAAGGAGGCACTCATATGGAGCGGTATTTGGGTTAGTCTCGCCCTCCTCTTTAATCTCGGCGTTTACTTTGTAAAGGGCCCTCATGCAGCCCTCCAGTTTTTAACCGGCTATCTAATAGAGCAATCGCTCAGCGTGGATAACCTGTTTGTCTTTTTGCTTATATTTTCCTACTTTCGCGTGCCGGCCAAGTACCAGCACAAGGTCCTCTTTTGGGGTATCCTGGGTGCCGTCATAATGAGGGTCGTTTTCATTATAGCGGGTATAACCCTTATCCAAAAGTTCCACTGGATCATCTACGTCTTTGGGGGATTCCTGATCCTAAGCGGCGTCAAGCTGGCCCTTCAGGGAGATAAGGAGATTCATCCAGAAAAAAACCCCGTGCTTAAGCTCTTTCGGCGATTCATGCCTGTTACGAGGGATTACCGAAACGGTGATTTTTTCGTGAAGATAGACAAAAGATACCTCGCAACTCCGCTTTTTATCGTGCTTCTGGTTGTTGAGACGACCGATGTTATGTTTGCTTTGGATTCGATCCCAGCCATCCTAGCAATTACGACTGACCCTTTTATCGCGTACACATCCAATGTGTTTGCCATATTGGGACTGCGCTCTATCTATTTTGCCCTTGCCGGGGTCATGCAACTATTCCATTACCTCCGCTATGGGCTTTGTGTCATACTCGTCTTTGTGGGTGCAAAGATGATATTGTCGAACGTCTATAAGGTACCCGTTGAGGTCGCTCTAGGCGTGATTGCGGGGGTTCTTTTGGTTTCCATTGTAGCATCCGTTTTGAGGCCGCTTAAGGTGAAGGGGATGGGCCCTCTTACAAGCCCTTCACACGTGGAATCGGGACATGAGGGAGGTAAAAAGGAGGGGGCGTTAACGAAGAACTGATCCGAATTATGAACGGGGAAGGGGGCTCTTTTTGATTCTTTTTCTTCCCTGTGTATAATCCTCTTTCGTCTTGAGGATAATCCGTCTTAAGAAGGGCAATCTGGAAAGGAGGCTAAGGGAACTTAGAAGGGATACGGTTCCCTCAGATCCCGGTGTCGAGTCTTCGGTTAGAAGGATAGTAGAAGCCGTAAGAAAAAGGGGGGATTCGGCCCTCTTTAGATTCACGAGGGAATTTGATGGGATAGGGCTTTCCCGAAAAACGGTTAGGGTTTCGGATGAGGAGATAGAAGAGGCGGGATTGCGGGTCTCGGAGGAGATAAAGTCCTCTCTCTCCATTGCCGCTCGTAGGATCCGCTATTATCACGAAAGAAAGCTTCCCAGGGAAAAGACGTTTACGGATCCCCTGGGAAACGAACTCGGATGGCTAATAAGGCCGATTGAAAGGGTGGGTGTATACGTTCCCGGTGGGAAGGCCTCCTATCCATCTACGGTTCTTATGACCGTGATTCCCGCAAAGGTGGCAGGGGTGGAAGAGGTGGTTTTGGTTACACCCTGTCCCCGTGGGGAGATAAATCCCGTGGTTCTCGTTGCCGCCTCGATGGCCGGTGTGGATGTGATCTATAAGGTGGGGGGTGCCCAGGCGATCGCCGCCCTTGCATACGGAACGGAATCGGTTCCAAAGGTAGATAAGATAGTTGGACCCGGAAACGTCTATGTGACCATTGCAAAGAGACTCGTCTTTGGTACCGTGGATATAGATATGATCGCAGGGCCGAGCGAGGTTTTAATAATCGCAGATGGAACATCACCCGCCGGATGGATAGCGGCGGATCTCTTGGCCCAGGCCGAGCACGATGAGATGGCCGTTCCCCTTCTCGTTACGACCTCGATTGAGTTTGCTAAAAGTGTAAAGCGTGAGGTCTCGAAGAGGTTAAAGACGCTTGGGAGAAGGGGGATCGCGAGAGAGGCCATTAAAAATCATGGGAGGATCTTTGTTGTGGACACGGTTGAGGATGCCGTTTTTGTCGCGAATAGGGTTGCCCCTGAGCACCTTGAACTCTGCATTAGAAACCCGAAGGAGGTTCTTCCCATGGTAAAACACGCAGGGGCGATCTTCCTGGGTTCCATGTCCACTGAGGCGTTTGGGGACTACATTGCGGGTCCGAGTCACGTGCTTCCCACAGGTGGAGCCGCTAGGTTCTCCTCACCCCTTAGCGTCTACGATTTTCTCAGGATGCCGAGTGTGATTTCGGTTTCCGAGGGTGGATTTAAGGAACTGGGAGATTCGGTCATAAGGCTTGCTTATAGCGAGGGACTAGAGGCCCACGCCCTGTCGGTTAAGGCTAGATTCGATGGATGATTTAGATGGTTTTAGGCCAGAGAGGTATGTAGGATCTTTGGCTATGTAGGGGTACTACTTTGGAACTGAGATGCTCTTTCTGCCATATCTCATCAAAAGAGGCCAAAGCGATTGCTCGAAAGGGGGGATCCTCTATCTGTGCGGATTGCCTTAACCTCATAAAGGAGATTCTAGACGAGTTCAGTATGGGTGAGGTGTTCGAGGGAAAGGGAAAATGCTCTTTTTGCAAAAGGGAGCACGGTGGAGAAAGAACGGTTTTCCGGGGTGAAAGGGCCGAGATATGCAGTGAGTGTATAAGGGAAGTCGAGGAAGAGATAAAGGGGGCTAGAAGGGCGCCATTGAGAAACAGGGGAAAGAACCGATATGATGGTGTGACAAGGGTAAGAGAGGGAATAAGGGACCTTTCCCCTTACTCGGTTCCCCATTTTGAATGTCGGATCAAACTCGACGGAAACGAAAGCCCATTCACACTTCCAGAAGAGGTCTTGGAAAGGATCGTACAGGAGATAAAAGGGATTCACATTAACAGGTATCCGGACCCTGAGGTTAGTGGCCTAAGAGGAAAGATCTCCCAGATGACCGGGTTTCCTTTAGACGGTATACTGGTGGGAAACGGCTCCGACGAGCTTATAGAGATGGTTATGAAGACGCTCTCAGGCGGCACTGGGAGGGTGCTTTATCCGGTGCCGACCTTCTCGATGTACGAGATAACGTGCGTTTCTCTTGGACTCGAATCCATTCAGGTTGGGCTTGATGAGTGGTTTGACATCGACGTTAAAAGGACGGTAAGGGAGATAAAGAGCAAGAATCCGGACCTCGTATTTCTCGCCTCCCCAAACAACCCAACTGGAAACAGGTTTTCCGACGACAGGATACTCGAGATTCTGAAGCACTCAACCGGAGTCGTAATCATAGACGAGGCCTATTCCGATTTTTCGGGAAAGACCTTTCTTCCGCTTATTAAAGAATACGAGAACCTTCTCATCCTTAGAACGATGTCGAAGGTCGGGTTTGCGGGTATAAGAATAGGGATCCTCTTTGGAAGAAGGGAACTCGTGAGTGAGATAAACAAGGTGAGGCTCCCCTATAACATAAACTCCCTCAGTCAGCGTGTGGCCGAGGTGGTGTTGGAGAATGCGGCGTTTGTAAAGGAGAATATCCAGTTGATAATAAGGGAAAGGGAAAGGGTATCTGGAAGGCTAAGGCTTATAAACGGGGTCGAGGTTTTTCCAAGTGATGCGAACTTCATCCTCTTTAGGGTAAGGGATGCGGACGGTGTTTTTAAGGGGCTTGTAGAGAGGGGTGTGCTAGTAAGGAACCTCAATTCCCCCGGAAGGTTGGAGAATTGCCTGCGTGTAACTATAGGAACCCCGGATGAGAATGACGGTTTTCTTAATGCCCTGGTTGAGACCCTTTCTGGTTATCAAAGACTCTGATTCATGCTCCTTATTTCTGTATTTTTGGTTTAGAGACTAGATACCTCGTCACGACTCCGAAGCCTAGCCAAAAAGCGAGGCATCCCCACGAAAAGACGTCCCCGGTTTTCGTATAGAGCGTTTTTTCTCCATTCATTATCCCTATTTCTCCCTCAAGGGTTACCGGTTTAAATATCTCCGTCTTTGCAACCACCCTTCCAACCGGGTCGATTATAGCGCTTACCCCAGTATTGGTTGCTCTTACTAGGTATCGCCTTGTCTCGACCGCCCTGGGTATGGAAAGGAGAAGGTGCTGATAGGGGGCAGTGGTTCTCCCGAACCATGCGTCGTTTGTGATGTTTACGATGAGGTTTGCTCCCTCCTTCACGAACCTCCTACTAAAAGATGGGATTATATCCTCGTAGCAGATAAGTGGTGCTATCCTTAGACCCTTTTCCCTTATCTCAAAGAGATCGAGTTTGTTTCCAGGGGTGAAATCCCCAGAAGCTGGGCTTAGTTTCTTTAGCGCCGGTATGTATCTTGTAAACGGCAGGTACTCGCCAAAAAGGAGGAGTTTGATCTTATGGTACCTCCCAAGGATCCTTCCCCCGGAGTCCGTAAGAAAGGCGGTATTGAATTTTTCTATATCCGCATCGGATATACTCCCATCGGTGCCGCTCTTTCTTATGCTGTATGATAGTCCTCCTACGAGAAAATAGGAGCCTTCTATGTGGGGGATGACCGTTTTGCCGTTGTCGGCAAGGAGGTCTGATGATGTAGGGATCCAGGCTTGAATGGCTGTTTCGGGCCATACTATTAGGTCCGGTGAACCGAGTGCCCCTGACATGGATATATGCCTCTTAGAGATCTCATCCTCGTTATTCTCGTTCTTCTCAAAGAAGTCAAAATTGGCCTGAACGATTCCGACCTTGATCTTCGGGGCCTCTACTATCTTCTTATTTTCGACATCCACCTTTAGGAGGCCATAGACGATTACCAGGGTAAGGAGTATAAGTGATGCCGCGATCTCTAATGAGGGTGTTCGGGTGTTTTCAAGGAATCTCTTTAAGAGCCTCACTAGGGTCACATTTACAAGTACGATCAAGAAGCTAAGGGAGTACATTCCGAATAGGTCGAATATCTGTATAAGAGGGGTGTAGCTTGCCTGTGAGTTTGTGATTCCATAGGGGAAGAGATAGGGGAAGAGAAACTCAACTGATGTCCAAACGGCGGCAATTACAAGGGCTGAGATTAGCCCACCTTTTTCAAACAGGTGTAGTCTGGTCGTTACATAGGCGAATAGGCCGATTGAAAGGCCTGAATAGGTACTCAGTACGAGGTGAAAGAGGGCACTTACCGCAAGTGGAAACCCGCCGAACCTGGAGAGGGTTCCTATGATCCAGTATGTTCCTATGGTGTTTGCGATGGTTCCCATTAGGGTTCCGAGCCGAAGGGCACTCCAGGGGGATTTCTTCTCAATAGATATAAAGAAAGGGACGAGGAGAAACCATGAAAGGACTCCAGCCTGCGGAACCATAAATGCAGCCGGGTAGAGAGCACCCGAGATGACGGATAGAATGAGGTCATGTTTTTTTATCATGTTGTCTGAAATAAAGATACCTGAGATTGGCTATGTGCGTTTTACAGTTGGGGTTAGGGTCATAGAACCCATTTGGGAAGGTATCCATTCGTTGTGGAATCTATTGGAGATTCTCCCTCCTCGGTATTGGGATTGGGTGGGGAGAGTAAGTGGGATTAAGTGTACTGACTCTAACCGCCTTTACGTTTAGGGTTTATCTTGGCTTTCTCTTACCCGTTATCTCTTCTGTGTCGGTTCTTAAGGTGCGAATCTGGATGAGTTTTACGATTCCCACGATCATCACTCCAAGAGCCATAAGCTGAGCGAGGGAGAGATGGGGTATAGGGCTTGGTGTTGTTGCCCTTATGAACTCTATAAGGAACCTTTCTAATCCGGCAAGTATCAGGAATAAGGAGAACAACCATCCCCTTGGCGTATTTCTCTTTCGGATGCTCCAGAGAAAGACGAATAGGACACCCAAAAGGATGGTCTCATAAATCTGGGTCGGATGAACCCTCTCGGTTGTTGGAGGAAGCCCCTTCGGGAAGGCCATTGCCCACGGGAGATCCGATGGAATCCCATAATCATCTCCCACGAGAAAGCAGCCTATCCGTCCTATTGAGTGCCCAAGAGCAATCGCTGGAGCCAGTGCATCCATTACGGTCCAAAAGCTAATCCTGTTTCTATGTGAGACGATTCCTACGAGTAATAAAGCCAAAAAGAATCCACCGTAAAACGTAAGACCACCACGGGAAAGGATGTGGTGGACCGGATCTCTCACGATCTCCGATAGGGGGACGTTCTCGAGTAAATAGAGGATCTTTGCCCCTCCTATACCCCCAACCATTGCCGCAACGAATACATCACCGAGGAGTCTTTCATCGAGTCCCCTCCTTTTAAATTCGAGCGATGAAACCCAGTATGCGACAAGAAAAGCGATTGCCACCATAACACCAAATGACGAAATTACGAAATCGCCTATTCTAAAGAGCTCCGGGTACATTTAGCTTTCTCTCCTTCTTTTCCCCTCGTGTTTCTTAAGAGATCGATTTCCTTTCTAATCTCGCTCCCCTTCTTTATGAGTCTGTAGATCATGGAAAAGAGGATAATGCAGAGAACCACCTGGAAAAGAAACATTAAAAAGAGGCTATCCATAACCATCTCTCTTCCTGTCATTCGAGTATAGTAATTTAACTGGATGTTGTGCATAGATAAAGGTATCTACGATTTTATCACAACTTGAAGCGTTCACTAAAAATGGGTAGATTCTTTATTTAATATGCTAACATCGCCGGTATTGGTTCTTAATCGTTACTTCGTTCCGGTTACGGTAACGAGCGTAAAAAGGGCTTTTATAATGCTCTACGGCGGTGTTGCAAAGGCCGTCGGAGGGGATTACAAGACCTTTGATTTTGAGTCTTGGGCGGACATCTCGTCCGTTAAAGAAGAGGATGCGATTAGAACCGTAAGTAGGGTGATTAGAATCCCACGGGTGATAATGCTTATAAGATACGACAGGATGCCGAGGAAGGAGGCGAAGTTCAATCGGATAAACATATTCAGAAGGGATGGTGGGATATGCCAGTACTGTGGTAATAAATTCGCACGCTCTGAGCTCACCATAGATCACGTGATACCGAGGTCTATTGGTGGAAAGAGCGTTTGGGAGAACGTCGTTTGTTGCTGTGTGGACTGCAACCGGAAGAAGGGCGGAAGAACGCCTGAAGAGGCCAAGATGAGGCTTATAAATAGACCCAGAAAGCCAAACTGGGATCCCTTATCCAACATCTACGTAAAAACCGTGAGATACAAGGAATGGGAGCCATTCCTAAGCTTTGTTGACGTATCTTACTGGAACGTGGAACTAGAGGAATAGATTCAGTTTTTGATACTTAATTAAAGCCATTAAGGATTGGTATCGGTCTATAGAATTGGATACTTTTACATTACGGAGAAGGCGATGAGATACAGGGCATTAACTGGAGCGTTAGTCATCATCCTGATTTCTTCAAACACCCTTTTGGCAAGGATCATCGTTCCTCCGATTCAGGGGCCGATTGTGGAAAAGATCTCTATATTCGTCCCCGACCTCACGAGTTCAACCGGGTTTGGCGGGAACGAGAAGGCTAAGGAATTCGTTCGGGTTCTAAGAGGTGACCTCACGAATGCTGGGTTATTCGATGTGAGTGAAGGGAGTGGAATCGGCTTGGATAGCCTTGGAAATATAAACTTTCAGGCGTACTTTAATGCCGGAGGGGAGGCACTTGTAAAGGGTGAATATCAACCCATGGGAGATAGGGTGGGCATTGCGGTAAGGCTTTACGATATCGCCCAAGAGAAGGCTCTCTTGGGAAGGTCTTACGAGGTGAGTTCGGGAAAGGTAAGAGAGGCCGCTCACAGGTTTGCGGACCTGGTTATAAAGGAGCTTACCGGAATAGACGGTTTTTTCACCTCAAGAATCGTCTACGTCTCGGGCTCAGGACAGAATAGAGACCTCTACATAATGGACTATGACGGTGAAAACAAAAGGAGGCTCACAAACCACCGTGCTCTTGTTCTCTCCCCACATTGCTCCTCCGATGGGACGAAAATAGTCTTTAACTCCGATAAGGTGTGGGATCAGGACCTCTACGTCCTTACACTTGTTCCGGGTATTCAGGAAAAAAGACTTACCCGTGGCTTCAGGCTTGACCAAAGTGCCGAGTGGTCCCCAGATGGGAGAAGGCTGGCCTTTAGCGCAAATGGCGATATCTTCGTCTCAAATGCGGATGGAACCGGAGCCAAGAATATCACCGGTACCCGTGCGATAGAGGTTTCTCCCACATGGTCTCCAGACGGGAGTCAGATTGCCTTTGTCTCCGATAGAACCGGCTCGCCTCAGGTCTACGTCATGAACTCGGACGGTACCGGCGTTAGGAGAATCTCATCGGGAAGCTATAATACGGACCCCTCCTGGTCTCCAAACCCTGATGTGAACAGGATAGCGTTTGTGAGGGTGGAGGGCGGAGAGGCGAATATCTTTACCGTGAACCCCGATGGGTCAGACGAGCAGAGGCTCACCTGGGCATCTGGGAGGAACGAGAATCCCTCCTGGTCTCCTGACGGTCATTATATAGCCTTCTCATCTTCACGTGGCGGGTCTAGGGATATATATATCATGTATCTAAACGGGCAGAACCAGCGCCAGCTTACAAGGGGTGGGGGGAAGTCCTTTCCTACCTGGTGCAGGTGATGAGTCCAGTGAAGGGGGTAGATTTGACCTAAAAGTTCAATAATATGAGTAGGTTACGTTGAATAACCACTGGGTTCTTTCCCATTTTTCTGACCTTCCTTGATAATCCGGGAAAAAGCCTTTACAATTTTGTCAGGTTTTTGACTAAGCGGTTCTATAAACGGACTTCATCCGATTCCTTATATTAGTCTTCGGGAGTTTTATCATGAGGGTATTTCTTTCCGAATCAGCATTTATGGGGCTTATTTTGAGTTCAATTGAGGTCTACAAGAAGGAGTGTCTTGGGCTCCTTCTCGGATACAAACTCGAAGACAGGTTCATCGTTGAATATAGCCTTCCTTATCAGAGTGCAAAGAGGATGAGAAACGGGGTATCTCCCAATCATTTCAGACATAATCGGATCGAGAACGTCCTTCCCAGATTCGATAAGCTCGAGATAGTGGGCGACTTTCACTCTCATCCACAGTACGGTTCTCTTAAAGGGGTTCCAAAACCAAGCCGTCTCGATATAAACGATATGGAGAGTGGAAAGCTCTATATGATCATAGCGATTAACGACAATCGGAGGTCGGTGAGGTGGGGAGAGAATCTGGACGGTACGATATCTGGAACGCTCAACAATTTTCATTTCAAGATCTCCGCCTATCATTTTGAGGGAAGGAAGATAAGGAGAAGCGTGATTAAGTGCCCGTTTTGTTTAGCGATTGAAAACTGACGTATATTTGTTTGTCGTATTTCGATCTGGAGAAGAGAGTTGAGGGTCTTTATTGCCGCCCTTATTCCACAGGAAATAAAGATCGAGATAAAGAAGTACGTTGATGAGATAAGGCCCAATTGGGAGGGGGTAAGGTGGGAAGACCATGAAAAGCTTCACGTCACCCTTAAGTTCCTCGGCGAGTTGGAGGAATCGAGGGTGGAAGAGGTAGTAAATGCCCTTAGAGCGCCGCTTCGCCTCTATTCTCCATTTGAGATGGTGATTTCCAGGTTTGGAGGCTTTCCGAGTCTCAAAAACCCAAGGGTCCTATTTATCGCCCTCTCTGAGAACGAGGGGCTTTTAAGGCTTTACAACGAGATAGAAGAAAGGCTTGAGGCGCTCGGTTTTAAAAGGGAGACCCGTTCTTTTGTTCCTCACATAACAGTGGGAAGGGTAAAGGGAAGACCCCGGCTAAGTGGTTCTCTTCCGGCTCCCAGGCGTGTTTCTTTTCTCATATCCGAGGTTGCGGTTATGAGGAGTATCCTCAGTCCAGAGGGCTCAAGGTACAGTACCCTTTCTTTATTTAGATTGTCCAACTGAAGGAGGTATAAAAGGTATGGAGAAGGAATCCATCGAGGTGATAAATACTGAACTCGTTTTTCCATCTCACACGAATCACTATGGAACGATCTTTGGCGGAAGGCTCCTTGAGCTCATGGATATGACAGGTGGACTTGCGGCGATGCGCTTTGCGTGTGAGGAGGTTGTTACGGCATCGATCGAGGCTCTCGACTTTAAAATGCCCGTTAAACTGGGTGATATACTAGAGCTAAGGGCCAGGGTTGTCTACACGGCTAGAACCTCAATGGTAGTGAAGGTAGACGTATATAGGATAGGAAAATTCGATAACAGAAGGGACTTCTGTTGTAGGGGATACTTTGTGTTCGTTGCCGTGGATGCGAAGGGAGACCCAAAGGCGATACCGTCTCTAAGGCTCCTAACGGAGGAGGATAGGAGGTTTTGGGCCATAGGAGAAACGATAAGGAAAAGGGCGTTAGACAGGCGGATGGCAAGGGAAGATCAGGTCGATTTATAGGCCTTTGGGTAAAAACACCTCTGGTAGTCTTACGGGTTTGATTGTTTTATAGCTAGTGTTATTCTAATTCCCAATGGTTATCGGTGTTCCAAGGGAGAGAAAGGTTCACGAATACAGGGTTGCTCTTACACCCCAAACGGTAAGGGTTCTGGTAGAGAGGGGGCATAGCGTTATAGTGGAGAGAAACGCCGGCATTGGAAGCGGGATAAATGATGAAGAGTTTAGAGAAGCAGGAGCTGAAATAGTCGAAGAGGAAGGGGAGGTCTTTAAAAGGTCTGGGCTCATAGTAAAGGTAAAAGAGCTACTTCCATCCGAGTTTCCCTTTCTCCGTGGTGATCGGATTCTCTTTTCCTACCTTCACCTTGCCGCAAACAGGGGGTTCTTAGAGGCTCTTAAGAAGAGCGGAATAAGGGCCATAGCCTTTGAAACGGTGGAGCTTCCGGATGGCTCTCTTCCTCTGCTTTCGCCTATGAGCAGGATAGCGGGAAGGCTCTCCATACAGGTTGGGGTTCACCTTCTTGAGAAAACGAGTGGTGGAAAGGGGCTTTTAATAAGCGGTGCCCCTGGGGTAAATCCAGCGAAGGTTACGGTTATTGGAGGGGGAACGGTAGGATATAACGCCGTTATTTCGGCTTTGGGACTCGGCGCCGAGGTCTCATTGATAGATATAAATCCGAAGAAGCTAGAGTTCTTCTACGAGCGGTTTGACGGCAAGGTAAAGACCCTTCCATCCTATCCGGATCTAATAGAGAACGAACTCAGGGACTCCGATGTGGTCATTGGTGCCCCTCTTGTGGCCGGTGCCAGAGCGCCTAGGGTTATTACGAGAAATATGATCTCAAGAATGGAGCCGGGGAGCGTTTTTATTGATGTGGCGATTGATCAGGGTGGATGTTCGGAGACAAGCCGTCCAACGAATCTCGATTCCCCCATATTTAACGTTAACGGGGTGATACATTACTGTGTAACCAATATACCGTCTCTCGTTTCGAGAACCGCGAGTTACGCACTGGCAAATTCCATTCTCCCCTATGTTCTAAAGATAGCCGATGGTATATACGAAGAGGACGAGGCCCTCAGAAAGGGAATAAACGTGGATGGTGGTAGGTTGCTTCTCAACCTAGATTAATCGTTGTGGATTAGGATTTGAGGTTTCAATTCACCTTGGGAAGGACGGCATGAGATGAAGAGATTCTTTGTCATCACCTCAATAGGTAAAGACCGTCCCGGCATCGTGGCCGGTGTATCAAAGGTCCTCTTTGATCTAGGGGTCAACATCGAGGACTCAAGCATGACTATTCTAAGGAGCGAGTTTGCTATGATCCTCATAATCTCGACCAAAGAGGGGTTTCAGGTCTCGGATCTGGAGAACCATCTTAAAGGGCTTGCCGATAGAATGGGGCTTTCTATATCCGTGGGGGAGATCGATGAGGAGGAGGTTTATTCGAAGAAACCCTACTCCGGAACGCCTTATATAATCTCTGTTATAGGAACAGATAAGCCCGGGATCGTTTATAGGGTGGCCGATCTCCTCTCATCAAAGGGGATAAACATCACGGATTTAAATACAAAGGTCATTCCGGGTGAGAAAACTCCCGTTTACACGATGATAATCGAGGTAGACGTGCCTGGGTATGTGGATATGGCCCTCCTCGAAGAGGAGTTCTCTCTTCTTGAGAAAGAGATGGGGATTGATATAGATATCAAGGAAATAGAGGTTCTCGAGCTCTAAAACCTTCTCCCGTTTAAAAGGAACTTCGATTAAATGGCCGTTCTACCAGCGCTTAAATATCCCCACCCGATACTAAGGGCTAAATCTAAGCCTGTTTTAAATATAGACGAGGGGATTAGAAGGATAATAGATGATATGACCGAAACTATGTATGCGTCTCCTAATTGCATTGGTGTAGCCGCCCCGCAGGTTGGGTATCCGCTTAGGTTATTCGTTATGGACGTATCGAGAAAGATCGGGCCAAAAAAGAACCATGGGCTTATAGCTCTTATAAATCCCGTTCTCGTATATAGTGAGGGGGAGAAGGTTACAAGAGAGGGATGCCTGAGTATCCCGGATTTTCTGGGAAACGTGAAGAGGGCTAGGAGTGTAATCGTAAGGGGGCTGAATCCGGCGGGTGAGGAGGTAGAGATCGTATCTAAAGGACTCGAGGCCATAGCCATGCAACACGAGATAGACCATCTAGACGGCATACTGTTTATACACAGGGTGAGCTCTTTAACCACGGATCTCATCAGACGAAAAAATCCACCCAGGGACCTTTTGCCTTGACATACACCCTTTTACCCAAATAAAATAATGTGAATGTTAAAAAAGGGATTTTTCATACTATCGGCCTTTATGGTTTTCCTGTCCTTTAGTTGTGGAGGGAAGAGGATAGGGAGAAACGAAAGCGCCGAGGTCCTTTATAAAGAGGCTATGGATGAGCTTAACAAAAAGGGGGGATTCCCCTGGATCTTCACCGGATCCGATTACGATCGGATTTTTAAGCTGTTAAAAGAGATCCAGCTTAGATATACATACAGCCCTTATGCCACCCTTGCAGAACTGAGAACCGCCGATGCCTATTTCAAGAAAGAGGAATACGAACAGGCCTCCGTTGAGTATGAAGGGTTCTTAAAAAACCACCCTGGCCACCCGGAGGCCCCATATGCCACGTTT
Organism: uncultured Spirochaetia bacterium; assembly: GCA_964636885.1. Classification (GTDB taxonomy): domain Bacteria; phylum Desulfobacterota_D; class UBA1144; order Nemesobacterales; family CSP1-2; genus CAZWVA01. The sequence goes on along the minus strand of CAZWVA010000047.1, from coordinate 8,853 downwards.
CGTTTGGCGCTTTCCCATTACGAGCAGAGGAAGGGCTACGATAGGGACCCTACCCCGGTAAGAGAGGCTCTCAAGTGGTTTAACCTTTTTGTTGATAAGTATCCTGATTCACCACTTATAGGGGAAGCCGAGAAAAAGATGGATCGGTGCCGCATGATTCTAGCCGAGAGGGAGATGTACATAGGGAGGTTTTACGAAAGGCGAAAGAACTATAAAGCCGCGGCCGAGAGGTATAGGGTAGTTGTAACCGAGTATAGCAACACGAAAAAGCTAGAAGAAGCGCTTTTTCTTATGGGAAAGTCCTATTATAATGCAAACGAGATGGAACCCGCAAAAGAGGCCCTAAGGCGGGTCGTCAATGAATTTCCAAAGGCAAAATACCATGATAAAGCCGCCGCCCTGCTCTCTAGGATTGAGAAAAAGGAGAAGAGAGAAGCAGAGAAACTATGAAGAGAAGATCTATACTCTTCTTCTCAGCCCTTATCGTCTTATTCCTCATAGCTTCATGTGGTGGTTCAGATAAGAGGGAGATAGAAAAACTGCTATCGACTAGAAAAGAGGCCTTTGAGACAAAGAACGTCGAACTCTATCTCTCCTGCATATCACCGAGATACAAACAGGAGAAGGACGGCAGTTCTATAGGCATAGAGGAGATAAAGAGGAACTTCTTGTCAAACGTTTCGGTTTTTGATCAGATAAAGATCTCTTATTCGGATATGAGCGTGTATAGAAGGGGTAAAAAGGCCGACGTTGTCCAGAAGACCACGGTCGATGTTAGAATGGAAAACGACAGGAGTCGTTTCCAGATTAACGAGAAGCTTGAACTCGAAAAGATAGAGGGCAAGTGGAAGATAGTGAAGGAATCCGACGCGGATTTTCTTACGGGTTTTGTATTCGGTGGTAGGATATAACGCTCTAGCGCAAGGCCCTATAATCCAAACTGCTTTTCGACCTTTTCCTGTTCTTCCTTGCACTTGATGCATAGAGTGGCTTCCGGTCTCACCCTTAGCCTGCTTTCAGATATCTCCTCTCCGCATTCTTCACATATACCGTAGGTGCCGTCTTTTATCTTCTGTATGGCTTTTAGGATCTTTTGAAGGAGCTTCCTTTCCCTGTCTCGTGTCCTGAGTTCTATACTTCTATTGGATTCTGACATTGCACGGTCAATAGGGTCTGGAAAGGTTCCGTCTCCCTGACTCATCTGGTTCATGGTTTGTTCCGCGGTTCCAAGGATCCGGTTCATCTTTTCTATGAGGATTTCCTTAAAATAATCGAGCTTCTGGGGATCCATAAAATAAAATTATATCATCTACGAAATTACCTGTAAACGAGGTGGTTTGTGTCCTATAGCGTATTGGAAGTACGGTGAATAAGGGTTTTGATTGCCTCTGGATTTCCTCTGGCTATGAAAGTAGGTTAAAATTCTATAACGCCTTATCCTGCATACGGAGAATGAACCATGTTCAAATTCAGAAGACTAACGCTTGAGGTTTCGGAAGGGGCCAGATCCCTCGTATCTGATTTTCTCCTCGGGCTCGACTCCATGGGGGTTGCGGAGGACATACTGGAGGATAAGGGCGTTATAGAGATCTCCGCTTACTTCCCAAGGGAGACGGATCTAAGGCCGGTTATGGAGGGTTTAAAGAGCTATACGGGTTTCCTGGAGGAGAACCTCTCTGGGATTAGCATAAGGGATATAAGGGTCGAGGAGATAGACCGTTCGAGCTGGGAGGTATGGAGGCAGGTGCTAAAAACCGTAAGGGCAAGCGAGAGGGTCGTCATAAGGCCTCCTTGGGAAGAGTACGTATCGAAGGATGACGAAATAGTGATCGAGATTAACCCGTCAATGGCATTTGGGACAGGGCATCATGAGACGACCAGGCTTTGCATTCGGGCTATTGAGGAGATACTCCAAAATACTAGGGTTGAGAGGGTCCTAGACGTGGGTTGTGGAAGCGGGATCCTTGCCATCTCGGCCGTAAAGCTGGGTGCGGGTGAGGCTATAGGATTGGATACAGACCCCGTAGCCGTTAAAGAGGCAAAGCGAAATGCGGTGGACAACTCCGTTTCCGACAGGGTAAGGCTCTTCTGCGGTTATATAGATAGCGTGAAAGGGGAATTCGATTTAATAGTCGTTAATATATCGGCTGAGGTGGTTTTCCTTATAAGGGGAGAGCTCAGATCGAGGTTGAAAGAAGGAGGCAGGCTCATCGTGTCAGGGGTTTCCAATGCTCGGAGGAACGAGGTGATCTCCGGTCTTGAGGGTGTAGGATTCATACTCGAAAAGGAGACTATGGACGGCGAGTGGATGGCCTTTATATTTGGTGTTGATAAAAACGCCATCTAAAGTAAACTTTGAAAACGGATTCCATACCGTGATAGGCGGGGAGGTAATCATGTCATCTTTTAAAACGATTGAATGGAAAGATGATAGGGTCTTGATGATAGATCAAAGAAAATTGCCTACCCAAGAGACGTACTTTGAGTGCCTCACATTTGAGGATGTGGCATGGGCTATAAGGAACATGGTCATTCGGGGGGCTCCTGCTATTGGGGTTGCTGCTGCAATGGGTATAGCACTTGGAGCCGTTAAGAGTAAGAGAAGGAATAAAGTGGAGTTTCTCGCCGAGCTAAAGGAGATCTCGACGATAATCTCGAAGACGAGGCCGACTGCTGTAAACCTTTTTTGGGCTATAAAAAGGATGACGGATCTGATAAACCGTAACTACGATAAGGACATTGACTCGATTAAGGAGGGGTTGGTAGAAGAGGCCAATAGGATCTACGAGGAGGATATAGAGGTATGTAGGAGGATAGGAAGTCTGGGAGCCCGATTGATAGGTGAGGGGGCCTCAATCCTCACACACTGTAACGCCGGTGCCCTTGCAACGGCCGGTTATGGTACGGCGCTTGGGGTTATTAGGGCGGCCTTTCAGGATGGAAAAAACATAAGTGTTATTGCTACGGAAACCAGACCGTTTCTACAGGGTGCAAGGCTTACCGCATGGGAGTTGGATAGGGATGGGATACCCGTTACGCTGATTACAGATAACATGGTTGGGTATGTGATGGATAAGGGCATGGTGGATGCCGTTATAGTGGGTGCGGATAGGATCGCCTCAAATGGGGATGTGGCGAATAAGATCGGGACATATTCGATCTCCGTTCTTGCGAAGTTCCATGGTATTCCCTTTTATGTGGCAGCTCCTATTTCCACTGTCGATTACAACTGCCCATCGGGGGCTTCGATCCCGATTGAGGAGCGTGATGCTACAGAGGTAACACATATTCTGGGAAACAGAATCGCCCCAGACGTCAAGGTCTTGAACCCGGCCTTCGATATCACACCAAACGAGAATATAACTGCTATAGTCACCGAGAAGGGAATCGCTAGAGCACCGTTTTCTGAAGGGCTAAAAGCGCTGCTCGATTAGAGACTCCCCTGCCTTTCTAGGTCTATCTTGCATGAAAGGCATAGCTTTGCAAACGGCATGGCTTTTAACCTGTCTTGATCTATTTCCTCACCGCAACTCTCACAGATTCCATAACTCCCGTCTTCTATGCTCCTTAGAGCCTCATCTATCTGGACGAGCTTATCCCTTTCCCTATCCGTGATCATTAGGGCTAGCTCTCTATCCCTGTCGCTTGAGGCGTGATCGTAAAAGTCGCCTACATCGAACTTCAGGTGGTCTGATTCGGTTTTAAGGGATCTCGAGACGTCCCTTAAGAGCTCTTTCCTCATCTGAACCAGCATCTCGTATATCTCGTCTTTCCAATCGGGTTTCTTTACGGAGGGTTTCTTTATAGGTTCATCCTTCACGTCGGCTTTCTTGTCCTGGATTTTCAATGAGGTGCCTCCTTTCTGTTTTCCGCCTGATGTTTCCCTTTTTGGATGGGGCTTGGGGGTTTTTTTCTTTAGGGATCTATCCTTTTTAGACTTCCGTCCTTTTTTATACTTTTTCCTATTCTTCTCCGTTTTCTTTTCTTTTATCTTTGCCACTTCGACTTACCCTATGCTCTCTAAGTCAGAGGATTATTAAGATAAGCATATTAAATGTTTTGTCAAGTAGTACAGGCTTGAAAGCCCCCAGGGTCATTAGAGATCTATTTTGGCTCTATACATTCGGGGGTATCGTTTCTAGGAGAGTTTACGAGCGGAGCGACCTCGTAGGATTCCATCATATCGGATGGATACGGTGTTAGAAGGGAAGCGAGTTTATTAAAATCCTTTAACTCAGGATCAAGCCATAGTTCCTCGTTCTCTCTATGGAGGATAACGGGCATTCGATTATGAATAGGCCTCATAAGATCATTGGCCTCTGTAGTTATTATGGTGAATGAAAGGAGCCTATCTCCACCCGGCTTCTGCCATACGTCCCATAGGCCTGCAAAGGCAAACGGCATCCGACTCTTAAGCACAAAGCGCATGGGGATCTTAAGGCCCTTCCTCTCTGTCTTTTTCCATTCGTAGAATCCGTCTGCCAGGACGAGACACCGCCTCTCTTTAAATGGTTTTTTGAAGCTGGGTTTTTGAGCAATGGTCTCCGCCCTCGCGTTTATCATCCTGTACCCTATGGATTCGTCCTTTGCCCAGTATGGCACAAGACCCCATCTCATCATCTTGAGGATTCTGGAGTCCTCCTTAACGACTACGGGTGCTTCCTGTGTGGGAGCTATATTGTATCTTGGCCCAAGTGTGACCCCCCTTGTAACGAACCCGAAACGATCCTTCAGGGTTTCAAGGTCTACGGTCTGCGTGTATCGTCCACACATATTTACGGTTGGCGATTAAGTGGTTTATAAGAGTACATGGTTTTGCTCTCTCTTCCCTATCCACGATTGCGGTAGAGGGTAGGGTCAACGACCTCGGCCATCTTTTCCACATCGAGCTTGTTACCCAGAAAGCGGTTGATCTCACGGAGTTGTGGTGTTGGTTCTGCCAGAAGCTCATTGTAGTCAACGTACAGTACGGATATATTTGGTTGAGCTTCAAGCCAATCCCCCACTTTTTTTAGGTGTATGTTAAAAAGCCGCGCCATCTCCTCGTCGGGGATCTCGTCCTCAAATACACCACGGTTCTTTAACATCTTCCTATGGGAGGCCAGTATCTCCTCCATCTTCCTGTTTATAAATATGACTCTATATCTGTATCTGGGTGGGAGGTATTTTAGGAGTTCTGAGATTATCTTAACGGCCTTTCCCTGGGCCTCTTCAAGCCATTCCTGATCGCCTTTATCGAGCTTCTTGACTCGTTCAAACTCGTAGTACCCCTTGGGATTGTCGGGGTCGGCTTCCCGTACATTGTCTGTTAAAACCGGCAGTCCCCCGGCCTCAAGCATCTTCATCATCATTGAAGTGCCCGAACGGGGAAGACCAGATACCACTGTGATTACGCCGTGACTTGAGCTCTGAGAGGCCCCGTTTTTTAATAACCTTTGAAATAGATGTTTCATTTCGCCTTTCTCCTCGATGTCTTACGGTTTTCTATAGCCGTTAACATCATTTATCATACGCTGCATAATAGGCTAAATCATTAATTTAACCACATATAAAGTCAATTGGTCCAAAGCCTAGTTTTTCCACAAATCCTACTACCTAAGTTCTAAGACCCAGTAATACTTAAGTTAGTTAGTATATCATATTGGTCTATACCAGGTGTTTAATCTCCTGCCAACCTATTCCGAGAAGAAAGAATAGAGACGCACAGCTGGTTATGGAGGCTCCCGTCGGAAGGGATAGGATAAAAGAAAAATAATAACCAAGCACCGCTGACAGGACTCCAATTAAAACCGAAAATGTAAAAACCAACCTCAGCCTCTCGGTTAAAAGAAGCGCTGTGAGAGGGGGAAGAACGGTTAGACCAAAGACGGGCAAAGCCCCGAGGGCCCTTGTTGTAATTGCTATTACAATCCCAACCGTGAGTAATAGAGCCGTATTTAACACCCTTACCGGGTATTTAAATAGCTGTGCCGTTTCTGGGTCGAAGGATACGAATATAAAATCCTTAAAGAATATCCAGTGAATGAGAGCTGAAAAAAAAGCCACAACAGGCACTATGTAAACCTCCTTTGGATCTACAACCACAGCGCTTCCAAAGAGGATATCGGCGATGTCGTGTGCTTCATGCGTGATCAGGTTGCCGATAATCACCACGGCCCCAGAGGCGATCAGATAACCAAAACCTATTGCTCCCTCCTGACTTATGTGAAAGAAATCCCTCTTTAGAGCAAAGAATAAAGCGGCCAGCGCCGTCATAACCAGAGATAATGCAAAGGGATCGATGAGAGAACCGAGCGAGCCGAATACGGAGAATCCCTGGATATAAAAGGCAAGAGCCACACCGAGGCTCGAGACCTGAGAGAGCATCGCACCTACAAAAACGATACGGCGTAGCACCACATAGACTCCTAAAAATCCACATATAGCCCCCGATACGACTCCGACGATCATGGGATCGCGCCAGAGAAAGTAGCTTCTTATAAACTCCTCAAATGAAGAGGTGTCCATTATTGCCTCCTGGTTATTCCCTATCCCTTTCTCCAAACGTTGCCTGTATTTGCACCTTACCCCCAACCCACTCTGTGGTTACATTCAGTCCAAATATACGGCTTAGGATTTCACCGCTGAAAACCTCCCCTATGGCTCCTGCCCGGAAAATCCCGCTGTCTTTATCAACCACGGCTATGTGATCGGCGAACCTGGCAATCGTGTTTAGAAAATGACTCACCATAAGGACCGTGAGTTTGTCTTTCTCCCTTATTCTTCCTATGAGTTCCATAATTGCGGTCTCGCCTTTAATATCCATTGATGCCGTGGGTTCATCGAGGATTAATATATCCGGTTCGCCAGCAAGTGCATGGGCAAGAAGCGCACGTTGCCTCTCACCTCCTGAAAGCGACCTGAACGGACGGTCCCTTAAATGGGGAATCTCAACCTTTTCAAGGCAATCCATGACGATCCTCTGGTCTTCTTTTTTAACCCGCCTGCCAGCGGGAATTCGTATGTACCTTCCCATAGCCACAAACTCGGCAACTGAGATTGGAAATATACGATCAAAGTTTTCACGTTGAGGAACGTATCCAAATATCAAAGGCTTATCTTCCCTGTAGTACACTTTTCCTGCTACAGGTGGAATTAGTCCCACAATGGTTTTCAGCAATGTCGTTTTCCCTCCTCCATTCGGACCGATTATTCCCCAGAACTGTCCATTTTGGATGGAGAGGTTTATAGAGTTTAAGAGTTCCCTCCTATCGTACCCAATTGCTATATCCTCTAACCTTACAAGAAAAGGTAGATCCATTTGTCTATCTCCTTCCCCGTATGATTAAACGGGAGGTACCTGCCGTTAACTCGACTCCTTAAAATCACCTGCCCTTGTCGTTATATCCCCCAATTTGGATGTGATTTCGCCTACAATCGTATCAAAGAGGTCGAAATAGGTATCTATTCCTTCAGCCGCACCCACATCTGAGGGCAAGACAAGAAATGAGGCTCCTGCCTTTTGGGCTATAAGGGCCGGTACCTTTTGGGGATAGAAGGACTCTGCTATAACGAGCTTTACATTCATCCCTTGTATCTTCCTGATCAGATCCACCACATAAGAGGGCGAAGGCGGGATTCCCGGTTTTGGTTCTACATATCCTACCTCATCAAATCCAGCCCAATCGGAAAAGTAACCCCAGCCCTTGTGATACGTAACGATTTTTGTCCCTCTGTAAGGAGCGAGCTTTTCCTCCCACTCCTTTATCTTTGCACCGAGGCGTTTGACAAAATCATTTAGACGGTCATCGTAATAGGAGGTGTTTTGTGGGTCTATTTCCTTTAATCTGCCTGCGATTCCCTTTGCAACAGCAATCCCGTTTCTTGGATCGAGCCAATAGTGAGGGTTCCCACCCGGATGAATATCTCCCATACTCCGGTCTATCTTTTTAGTGGGTACTTCGAGGATATTTGAAATCAGGGTGGAACAATCGAGGTTGCCCGTATTTCCCGGAAGGATTTTTGAGTTCCTTGCCCCCGTAACGAGTGGGGGAAGCCAGCCTATCTCTAATTCCAAGCCGTTATAAATCAGCAAGTCGGCCTTATTCAAATCAAGGATAAAGCTCGGCTTTCCATCTACAAAGTGTGGGTCTTGGTAGCCCTTTGCAAGGCTTTTGACTTCTATTTTATCTCCTCCTATTTCTTTTGCTATTTCCGCAAATGTGGGAAGCGAACTAACCACTCTTACTTTCGCTAGAGCATCTCTAGCAGAGATGAATGAGAATGCGGTTACGAACGAAACTAGGAAAGCGGATAACGTAATTGGTTGAAAGATCCTATACATCGGACCTACCTCCTTTCTTGAATTTGTTAAAACGGATGCGCTCCGTGAGCGCCGATTGAGTATTGGAATTGAAGAAAAACGGCATGGAAGCTGTTTCTAAAGTCAGGATCGTCAAATTGGTACTCGAGTCGTATCCTGGAAAACTCTGTCGGATTAAACGTAAGCGCGGCAGTGTAGCGAAGCTCCTTTCCCAGAAGACCGAGCGCTCCTTCCTCATCTCCTGCCAGTGGCGAAATCGGGTCATTGGTATCTACAAAATCAAATCTAACCCCTGCATTCCACCTCTTTGCAAAACGATAAATAAGCTGTCCGTATGCTCCCCAGTCGTCTAAGTTACCGTCGGGCGTTTCAGCTTGTCTGTAGATAAACTCAGACTGTAGCCAAGCTTCCTGGTATGGATTGTCTCTTAAAGGACGGTATTTTAGGAACAAATCCACACCATAGAGGTTTGATCGGTTCCCACGTTCTGTGCCGTTAGAACCGGTGGCAAAAGACCCACCGAGATTTAGAGATAGAGCATCCGAGATCTC
>CAZWVA010000046.1:17600-22572 GCA_964636885.1 uncultured Spirochaetia bacterium | reverse complement strand
GAAAGACGCTAATTTCCTTTGGGGAATTGAAACGTGCAATATCTGAGAGGACCAAGAAAATGTGTGAAGATATAATAGAAGTTCTACTAGCGACTTTTGATGAACTAGAACCGTGCATTCTGCACGGAAAAGAATGTTTCGCTGTCTGTGCGTATTGTAAGCGAGAGTACTGTTGCAAGTGCTTCGACGAATGCAAGCGCATAGATTGCAAAAGATCAGAGGAAAGTCAAAAATGATAATGCGCCTTTCGCTTATCCTGTCGGTAGAAAGCGCTAATCCCCTTCGGGGAATTGAAACTTTGGAGAGCAAGCCCCGCACCCAGGGATAACAGAAAGAAAATATAGGGTGGCGTCTCCTAAACGCACCAAAGGTCTGTTCAACGTGGGGAAGATTCAAGAAACAGGTATAATACGGTATGTAAAATAATAAATAAACGGCAAGAGGTTTAAGACAATGGGCAAAATAACTTTGGAACTAAGTGACGAGGATTTATTAAAGCTCGGGGAACTAAAAATAAAAGAAGAGCTAGAGCAAACCCTTAAATGGCTAAGGATGAAAGGGCTTCTAAAGAGTATCTCTCATACTTTAAGTAGCCTAGAAATAGACTACGAGAGTGAGATTGAAGACCTATCCCCTAAGTTGGAAGAACAAGGGTACGTAAAAACGTAGAAAGACGCTAATTCCCTTCGGGGAATTGAAACCCTTAAGCCAGCCAGCTTGCAGGCTTGCCAGATTTTAAAATGGATATTATTCTAAGGGCTGAGTCAGGGATACCGGATATTTAACCAGGCGGGATCCTTTAAAAGGGTATATCAAGATGCCTAAAGCACTCGTAGTTTCCCTCGGCGGATCTATAGATCCGATTTTAAAGTCAATAGAAACGCATAGACCCGATTACCTGTGCTTCTTCTCCTCTCAGGAGAGTAACGCCAGGGAGTATCCAAACGTAAAGAAGAAGCTCGACGAGTTGAATATCCTCCCCAAGATAGAATCCGTCATTGTAGACTATATAGACGACCTCGTCCACTGCTACGAAAAGGCACTCGAGATTGTGGTAAGGATAGAAAGGCAGGGGATCTCCCCTGAGGATACAGTGGTTGACTACACGGGGGGAACGAAAACGATGAGTGCGGCTCTTGTCCTTGCGACTGTCACAAAATTCACCTCATTCTCATACGTAGGAGGAAGGGAAAGAACCAAAGAGGGCCTTGGGGTTGTGGTAACCGGAACAGAGGAGATAAGAACCACCCTAAGCCCCTGGCGGGTCCTCCTCGTCGAGGATAGGAAGAAGATAGCCCTCTTCTTTAACAGCTACCAGTTCTCGGCCTCAAGGGACACAGCAAGGAAGCTGAGCTCCGCCCTAAGCGGCCCAGATAAGGCCATATACGAGACCCTTTCCGATATAATAGAGGGATATAGACTATGGGATAGCTTCGGGCACGGGGAGGCTTTAGAAATCTTAAGGAGAAGCCAGAAAAGGCTCTCTGAATACCTTAAGCTGAAAAGAGATCCGTTTCTACTGGATTTTTCAGAATCTGTGGGAGCGAACCTAGGTTTTCTTGCAAAAACCAAAGGCGACAAAAAGGCCATGGCATTTGACCTCTTCCACAACGCAAAAAGGCGCGCCGAAGAAGGGAAATACGACGATGCGGTTGCAAGGCTCTATAGATCCCTTGAGATGGTAGGACAGATCGAGTTTGAAAGGGAGTTTAGATGTTCTACCTCGGATGTAGCGGTAGAGAGGATTCCAGCATCCATAAGGGAAGAGATTGTAAGAAAACACACCTCATACGACGGGAAGGTTAAGATCCCACTCTACGATTCCTTCCTGGTCTTAAAGGAAGCGGGAAACGAACTCGGGGCTATCTTCTTCAGGCGCAAGGAAGAGATAGAAAGGATCCTAAGTGCAAGAAACGGTTCCATCCTTGCTCACGGTGTTACCCCCGTATCAATGGAATCCTTTAAAGGGCTATCCCATATACTAGAGGATTTCCTTAAAAATATGGGAGTGGACTACAGGGTGGAATTTCCGAAACTACCATGGGAATGAAAAGGGAGATCCTAATTGCTGTAGCAGGGCTTACCCCTCAGGTAATCACAGAAACCCTCTATTACCTAATCCGCATAAAGAAGCCCCCAAGCAGTATATCCGAGGTCTACGTCATAACGACTTCGGATGGAAAGAGGGAGATCCAGACGAGGCTCCTCGACAGGGATAAGGGCATGTTCTTTAAATTCTGTAGAGACCATAAGATAGACCCATCTTCTATAAGGTTCGATGAGAGCTCGATAATACTTCTTAGGGACTCAGATGGAACCCCGCTAAGGGACATTAGAACCGCAAGGGATAACGAACTCGTCTCAGACCAGATAACCGAGTTTATAAGGGAAAAGACAGAAGACCCAGATACCCTCCTTCACTGCTCCGTCGCCGGGGGAAGGAAAACGATGTCCGTCTACCTCGCCTACGCCCTAATGCTCTTTGGAAGACCCGGAGATACCCTTTCACACGTCCTTGTAGACGAGACTTCGGAGAAGGACAGGGGTTTTTTCTATCCAAAGAGGGGAAAGAGAGGGAAAACGAGGATAGATCTTGCGGAGATCCCATACGTAAGGCTTAGAGATAGGATAAAGAACCTATTCGGGTCGGAGAAGACGCCTTTTAGTCAAATGGTTAAGGCCGCACAGAGAGAGATAGACTCAATCCCATTTCCCGAACCCTTGGAGGTTGACCTAAAGGAGAGGTGTCTTAGGATAGGGGAAAGGGAGATTTCCCTGAGTCCAAAGCGAATCGCCCTATACGCCTATTTCGCAGAGATGAAAAGGACCCTCCCAGACGATGCGGGGTTTAAGCAGCTAAAAGGGGCAAACACCATAAGCCCGGAGGAAATAAAAAGGTACATAGAGAAAACGCATCCAAATGCCGATTCTGGCAGGTATAAATTTAACCCTGAAAGCATCCGTCAGGATATTAGCAAGATAAATAGGGAGATCGAAGGCGCCCTAGGCGATCCTACCCTCTCACCCTACTATAAGATAACCACAGCCGAACCCGGAAGGAGAACATACGGGGCCACCCGATACGGAATACGTCTAGAGGGATCGAAGATAAAACCCCCCGTCTTACCCTAAGCAATATTTCCGAAACGTTGTTTTTTATTTTCTCCCTTCTTATGGGGTTTAGAATACGTATAAAAGCCCTATGAGGTGGAGATTATGAAAGCACTAGTCGTTCTTTTCGTGTTTCTTCTAAGTTCATGCAGTGTGGGATTGGCCCTTCACGGAAAACCGGATACGAATCTATCGGTGCTTAAGACCGGAGAAGACAGATCGGTTATCAGGGCCAACCTGGGAAACCCAGAGTCAGTCACAACGAATACGGATACGTTTATCGTATGTAGGGGCAAGGAGGCCTCCACCGGGCGCGCCATAGGACACGGTATCATGGACGTTTTAACGCTAGGGCTATGGGAAGTGGTCGGGACCCCGGTTGAGGTCATAAGTGACTCCTCAGGTGAGTGCCGGAGGATCACGGTCGAGTATGACGAAGCGAATAAGGTAAGAAACATCAGATAACACATGATCGAATCGGTGATAGATGCCGTAATCCAAGGTGTTACCACATTGGTTTTAGGCAGGGTGGTTTCGGGGGTAAGGGCAGGAAAATCCAAGAGGGAGAGCCGAGTGGCAAACCTAGAACCAACCGGCTTTGGGGAAAAAGACATTTCACTTGGAGGTGACCTTGGCGAGGGCCTTCTTTCCGCTTACAAGAGGTTTATTGAGACAAAGGACATCGTAGAAATCGAAAAATACCTAAGGAAGGCGGACTCGGCAGAGATAATATTCGTTGTGGAACTCTCAAGGAGTGCGGAGGCGGATGTGAGGATCCAGTTTGGAAGGCCAGTAGAATACGTCGTCTCCTCTATAAAGGAGATCGACCCGGCTGGGTTTCCAGAGATAGCACTAAGAGTAGCGGGCTTCTTAAAAACCGTAAACACCGTTCATAAGGGGCCGCTCATCCACCTCGTTCTATCCACACCGGTCGTTCTCGGATTCCAGATCGGACAGTTTGTAGGGCTTTCCCACTATAACGTCGAGCTTTATCACTTTGAGAAGGGAAGATACCTGAGGGTGCCTTCCGTAAAAAGATCGTAGAGACACGCCACGGCGCGTCTCTACGATCGGAGGGGAAAAACCATGTGGGATGACTTTCTCCCGGTATCTCTAGTTTCAGAGATAATATTCTGCCCACGGAATTTCTACTACCGTGCATGCGAGAGGGCAGAGGGAATAAACAGATTCGTCCTTGAAGGAACGCTTGAGGACGAAAGGAGAAAAGAAAGAGAACGGATTAAAAGAGAAGACAGGCTTCAGGTCCGGGAAGTGACCCTCTCTTCTGAGAGGCTTGGAATAATAGGGGTGCTTGACGCCGTGGAAGAGAGCGGTTTTATCTATCCCATTGAGTATAAGAGAGGGGAGTTGAAGGAGAGCCTTCATGATGACGTTCAGCTCTGTCTTGAAACACTACTCCTAGAGGAGCATATAGGAAAACCCATCCCATTTGGATACATCTATTACACGGCTTCAAAAACCAGAAGAAGGGTTGATATCTCAGATGACCTCAGAAAGACATCGCTTGAGGCAATAGCAAGAGCGAGGGAGATCCTATATAAGGGCGAAATCCCAGAACCGGTAGCGGATGAGAGATGCCCTGGATGCGCCCTTTTCCCCGTCTGTCTTCCATTTGAGGTTAAATCGCTAAAGGGAAATGGCCCTACACAGCTAAAGCGCATTATCCCTGAGATTCAAACCGGAAGGGTTCTCTATGTGGATGAGCATGGAGCCTATGTCAGAAAAAGAGGGGAAAAGATCGTTGTTACTAAAGACAAAGAGGTCATAACAGAAACACCCGCATCCTATTTAAGACAACTCGTTCTCTCGGCAAACGCCAATATCTCAACACAGGCCATAA
>CAZWVA010000046.1:0-17590 GCA_964636885.1 uncultured Spirochaetia bacterium | reverse complement strand
CTCCTCAGAATGAACGTAGAGATAATATACCAATCCTCCTGGGGCAGGTTCGAGGGGAGATTCGTTCCGGAAGAGAGCAAAAACTCGCTCCTTAGACTGGCGCAGTATAGATCGCACCTGGATAAGGGATTCGCCCTAAGGGTCTCAAAGGCCTTCGTTTCGGGAAAGCTCTCAAACATGCGCACGCTCCTTCTCAGACAGAATAGAGAAATAGGAGACAGCAATATAGAGAAGGCGTGTAGCGATATAAAAGGCATCCTGGATAGGGTAGCGGAGGTAAGGGAAAAGGACGAACTTCTCGGCCTAGAAGGGATCGCAACGAGGGGATATTTCAGTGTGTTCGGAAGACTCATAAAACAGAAGGCGCTCGGATTTGATTTTGAAAAGAGGACAAGGCGCCCTCCTGGAGATCCCGTAAACGCCCTTCTTAGCTTTGGCTATAGCCTTCTTGTTGGCGATATGGTTTCCTCCCTTTTAACAGTCGGACTCGATCCCTATATCGGATTCTTCCACTCCACCAAGTACGGGCGTCCTGCACTCGCCCTGGATCTCATGGAGGAGTTTCGACCCCTTATAGTGGACTCACTCGTCCTCACAATACTAAACAAGGGAATGGTCGAAGACGGGGATTTCAAGGAGAAGTTCGGCGGGGTTTATCTTGAAGAGGAAGGAAGGGACACCTTCTTCAAGGCCTATGCCGGAAGGGTAAAGACGGAGATAGTCCATCCGGTATTCGAGTACAGGGTGAGCTATAGGAGGATCTTCGAGATCCAGGCGAGGTTTCTTGCCAAGGTCCTTACAGGGGAGATCGACGAATACGCACCATTTGTGGTGAGATGATCCCGAATCCGCATTAACTAAATTTAGCGCCTTGGTAGTCTTGATGAAGAGATTAGTTGCCGTTTACGACATACCTGACGATAGAAGGAGATTAAAGCTCTTTAAAACCCTTGAGGGCTATGGAATCCCCGTGCAGTTTAGCGTCTTTGAATGCGAGCTTAGCGAGGAGGATTTTCTCATTATGAAGGATAAGGTGGAGAGGATAATCGATAAGGGCGAAGACAGCGTTGTCTACTATGAGATCTGTCCCAGGTGCTGGAATAGAACGGAACGGGTAGGAATAAGAAAAAGGGTCATGCCGGATGATGTGATCGTGGTCTAATACCCCTGGTTCACTCTATGGGTTGAAAATCCTTTAACCTATAATATATACTTGACAAGGGGAAAATGACCACAGGAGCCGAATTAGAGATCACGCATAGAGGCAGGAAGACCGACGAGATCGTCCTATACACGATGAGGGGAATCCCGGATAGAAACACTATAATGTTCCTAGTCCTCGGAAACGGCAAAATCGCTAGAGAGATCCGGTTTGCGGTATCAAAGGGCCTTGAGCTTGATCTGGTATACGACAGAAGAAAAAACCTCTCCCGGATTATAGCGCGTATGGATACCGGAACCCATAACCGGTTCGACTATTCCTGATCGAATAACCGGAGGGACATCTAACTCCCATGGGTTGTTAAAAACGCCTTTCTATGTTAATAACTACACAGGAGACAGCAAAAGATCCTAAATCGGGAAAGAGACAAAACCGATAGATTCTGGAAGGGCATTATCATAGCAGGGGCGATTAGCCTTATGCTCTGGTCTATTATAGTCTTAATCCTTTTCCTCTCAGGCCGTATTCCGAGATGAAAGAGCCGTGCTCTCCTTCCCTCTTACGGGAAGGGTTAACTACTCCCCTCGGGCTTTAGGAGGGCAAGCGTGTACCTATTGAGATCGATGTACCTCCTTGCCACCCTCAATACGTCATCCCGGGTTACGGAATATATCCTTTCCGGGTACCTCTTGTATTCGTCCCAACCCACCCCGTAGAGCTCGTCAAAGGCGATCTTTGCGGCCTGAGATGAGTTCTGCTGAAGCCCTATCTCGAAATTCCCGACTAGGTAGTTCTGCGCGCGTTTAAGCTCATCATCGGTTACGCCCCTTTCTAGGATAAGGGAAAGCTGCTCCTTTATCCCCTGAATAGCCTCGTCCTGCTTTTCGGGGGCGCACCCTATGTAGACACCGAAGAATCCGGGCTCAACCCCGGGGGTAAAGAATGAGGTAACCGTATAGGCAAGGCTCCTCCTGTCCCTGAGCTCCATAAAGAGCCTCCCCCCCTGACCGGAAAGAATCGCGTTTAAGACCTCAAACGGGTACTGGTCGGGGTCTTTAAGGGTCGGGGCCTGAAAACCCAGGATTATATGGGTCTGGGCCTTTTCCTTCTGCTCGATTACCTCCTCCCTTATCCTATCGGGAGGGGGTTCGGGCTCCACACGAGGAGGAGAAAAACGCCCCTTCTCCATATTCCTAAAATGGCCCTCTATTGTCGATAGGACCTCCTTTTCACCAACGTCTCCCACGACGGCTATAACCATGTTCTCCGGACGAACGTACTTACCGTAGAAAGCGACGAGATCCTCCCTTCCTATCCGGCTTACGGTCTCCTTCGTCCCTAGGACATCGAACCTATAGGGGTGCCTCTTGTACAGCGCCCTTAAAAAGAGGTTCACAGTGGTTCTTAGTGGGTTATCCCCCTGGCGGTTTATGCTTGAGAGGATGTCCCTTCTTGCACGCTCTATCTCCTCCTCTGAAAAGGAGGGATTAAGGATAACGTCGGCAAACACGTCCATGGCCTTATCGAAGTTTCTGCTCAGGGATTCCAAAGTAACCCCAAAGCTGTTTCTCCCTGAGAACCCGCTTATCTCCCCCGCAATGGATTCGATCTCCTTAGCTATCTCCTCTGCGCTCCTCGTTTTCGTACCACGCGTAAACATCTCGGAGACGAAGTTGGAGACCCCGTTGTCTCTCTCGTCCTCAAACCTCACGCCCCCCAAGAAAGCGGCACGGGCCGCAAAGAGGGGAACAGAATGGTTCTCCTTTATAAGAACGGTGATTCCGTTATCTAGTGTAAACCTCTTCACATCCGCCGACGGCTCAAAGGAGAGGGAGCCCAGTTCCCTCTGAATGGCATCGGATGAAGCGGAGGCGATCTCTTCTATGTCCCTTTCCTTTATCGTCACACGATCTGTAGGTAAAAGGAACACGGCGGTCAGGTTAGAGTTCTTGAAATACCTCCTCGCCACACGGATTATGTCCTCCTGGGTTACGCGGGAGACCCTCTGCAGATACTCGTTCTCGTACCTGTAATCGCCCGCCTCCACCTCGAAGTAACCGAGCTTCTGTGCCTGTCCCTGCATGGTCTCCTTCGTGTATATGGAATCGCTCTCGATGTTTATCTTGGCCCTTGATAGCTCATCGAATCTCACGGGCTCGTATTTGAGACGGTACGTCTCCTTTATGATCTCCGAGAGGGCGGTGCGGGCCTTATCTGGATCAAGCGTTCCCCCGATGGCAAAGAGCCCAGGGTGCTTGGGCGTGAACGAATAGGTGTAGATGTTGCTTACAAGCCCCTTTTCCTCCTTTATCCTTCTAAATAGCCTTGAGCTCTCCCCACCGCCAAGGATATTGGAGATCACATCGAGAACGGGCGTATCCTCGTGTCTTGCGTTTGGGATGTGAAAGGCAAGGGAGAAATAACCCTCTTGAACCTTCTTATCGAAAACAACCGCCCTTAGTCCGTTCTGTGGGGGTTCTTGGGGGATAGTGCAATTCGGGAGGGCACTCGGCTTTAGAGAGCCGAATAGCTCCTTGACCTTAGGTATTACCCTCCGCGTATCGAAGTCGCCCACGATGACAAGAACCATGTTGTTCGGTGAGTACCATTTCCTGTAGAAGCCAACTACCCTGTCCCTAGTAAGGCCGCTTACGCTCTCCTTGGTTCCTATGACCGGCCTTTTATACGGATGAACCGTATAGGCCTCGGAAAAGAGCCTCTCACTCAGGTTCCTCTGAGGGGAATCCTCCCCACGCCTTATCTCCTCAAGAACGACCTGGAGCTCCTTCTTTAGCTCCTCAGGATCGAAAGAGGCGTTTCCCATGGCGTCTGAGAGCACATCGAGGGCCGTGTCGAGAAACCTGCTTGCTATAACAACGTAGTAGACCGTCTCGTCAAAGGACGTAAAGGCGTTTATATCGCCCCCGTCACCCTCTATGATCCTCGCTATCTCTCCAACCCCCCTCCTCTCCGTACCCTTAAAAACCATGTGTTCGTGGACGTGGGCAAGGCCGTATTCCCCCTCCTCCTCACAGACGCTTCCAACCTTAACCCAGACGTTCACCGCCACAACCGGTGCTGAGTGGTTCTCCTCTAGAAGGACGGTAAGACCGTTATCGAGTTGAAGCCTCGTAACCCCCATTCTACTCCCCATAGAACCGTTAAGCCCATCTTCTGCTCCTTCCTTTAAAGCACCCATACCGTTTCCCTCCAGTATATTTATGAGCATCATTAT
This sequence comes from uncultured Spirochaetia bacterium, assembly GCA_964636885.1. Lineage (GTDB taxonomy): Bacteria > Desulfobacterota_D > UBA1144 > Nemesobacterales > CSP1-2 > CAZWVA01. Next base: position 13,193 of record CAZWVA010000046.1, on the reverse strand, counting down.
ACCTGTAAGAAGAACCCCAAAGTACCTCAAATAAGACCTCCTTAATAATCCACTAGATCGTGTTCATTATAGGCGAATATCATACGAGAGAGAACCCTATAGGTTCTCTTCAGGGAGTTTTTCCGATTCGGTCCCCTCTATGGATTCGGGCCTTTTCGTAAGGTGTCTGATTATGTAGAGAACAACCCCAGCCAGGCAGTAGAGATAGACCAGGGAGAGGATCATGATCCCAGGGTTTGTTATCACGGCCGCTATTATAATAGAGGCAACAACCAGGGCGTTAAACGGCCCGGACAATCCGAATCTCGGATACTTCCAGTAGGGAACGTCGCTTACCATGAGGAGCCCAAAGAAAGGAGCGGCAAATAGGTAGAAAAACCCAACCGCCTCGCCGGGGGAGATCCTAAACTCGGAGAAGAGGAGTAGAGGAGAGAACATAAGACCCGCCGCCATTGGACTCGGAAGCCCGATAAAGCCAAACCTCTCAACTGTCTTAGACTGGGTATTAAACCTTGCGAGTCTAAGCGCCGCACATACGATGTAGAACAGAACGGCCATAAGGCCCAGCTTACCTGTTCCAATGAGCACCCAGACGTAGACCAAAACACCAGGGGCAACGCCAAAGGAGACCAGATCCGAAAGCGAGTCGTAGGAAAGCCCAAAGTCGCTCTCGGATTTAAGGAGCCTTGCCAGTTTCCCGTCCAGGAAATCGAGAAACCCGGAGATCGCGATAAAGGCCGCAGCCCACCAGAGCTTTCCGTAGAGCCAATCGTTTGAAACGTTGGGGAAACCGCGTACGGCCGCAATCTGAATCGAGGTCATGATCGAAAGAAGACCGAAAAAGAGGTTTCCCGTAGTTAGGAGGTTTGGTAGGACGGGTATTACCTTCTCGCGCCTCGACCTCTTTTTTACCTTCATGCCTCTTTCTCCTTGAGCCAACCTATTATCGTTTCACCTCCCCTTACCCTGTCCCCAACCGCCGCCGTTACCTCGCACCTCAAGGGGAGATAGAGGTCAACCCTAGAACCGAACTTAATCATACCGAATCTTTCCCCCCTCTCAACCACATCACCGGGTGAAACATAGGAAACGATCCTTCTGGCTATAAAACCCGCTACCTGCACGATTACTATCTCATCCTTATCCTCGGTCTCGACCAGGGTGGCAAGTCTCTCGTTCTCCTTAGATGCGCTTTCCAGGTAGGCCTTTTTAAACCCCCCAGGGATATACCTCGTGCCAATCACCCTTCCAGTTACTGGAAACCTGTTTATGTGACAATCGGTAACGGATAAAAATATACCGATCCGCATCATCTCACGGTTTAAAAAATCCCCTTCCAGAGATCTCTCAACCTCTATCACCCTTCCGTCTGCAGGGGCAATCACGGCATAGGGCTCTTTAGGGGTCTCCCTTTCCGGGTCTCTAAAGAAATACAGGGTAAAAAGGGCTAAGGCTCCAAAGATAAGTGAGAGTATGGTAAAACCGAGAAGCGCCGTGATCCAGGCGATGAGCCCCAAGACGCCTATATAGGGAAGCCCCTCAAGGGCTATCTTGCCTTTGCCTTTTCTCATCAGTTTTTTGTCTTATCGACGAGCCTCTTCTTAAAGAGGGAACCCATCATTCCTCGAAGCTTCTCTCCGACCTCTTCAATCTGATGTGCCTCGCCCTTTTTAAGAAGGGCGTTGTATACCGGGCGACCGGCCCTATTTTCAATGATCCATTCCCTTGCGAACTCTCCGGACTGGATCTCCTTCAGTATGCGCTTCATCTCCTGTCTCACGGTCTCGTTTATAACCCTGGGCCCCCTTGTGACGTCACCGTATTTCGCCGTGTCGCTTATCGAGTATCTCATGTTGGATATACCGCCCTCGTATATGAGATCCACTATGAGTTTAACCTCGTGAAGGCACTCAAAATAGGCCATTTCGGGTGGATATCCGGCCTCGACAAGGGTTTCATACCCGGCAAGGATCAAGGCCGTTAGGCCCCCACAGAGCACGCATTGCTCTCCAAAGAGGTCCGTCTCGGTCTCGTCCTTAAAGGTAGTCTCGATTATCCCGGCGCGTCCGCCACCGATCGCCCCGGCATAGGCAAGGGCGGTCTCTTTCGCCTTACCCGTAGCATCCTGATAGACCGCAACGAGCATGGGAACGCCACCCCCTTGAGTGTACTCATTCCGAACGGTGTGGCCGGGTGCCTTCGGGGCCACCATAAAGACGTCCACGTTTGGAGGGGGAACGATCTGACCGAAGTGTATGTTGAACCCGTGGCCGAAGGAAATGGCATCTCCGGGATTAAGGTTATGGGCGATCTGGCTAGAATAGATGCCTGGCTGGCTGGTATCAGGGGCGAGGATCATAATGACATCGGCCCACTTGGAAGCCTCGTCTACCGGAAGAACCTTGAATCCCGCGTTTTTTGCCTTCTCCCAACTACTTCCCCCTTCCCTGAGTCCGACAACCACATTCATACCGCTGTCCCTAAGGTTCTGGGCGTGGGCGTGCCCCTGGCTCCCATAACCTATTATCGCTATTTTTCTAGACCTTAGTTTCTCTATATTTATATCCCTATCGTAGTAGACCTTCATCTCTTATCTCCTCTTGTTGTTTTGGATCTCTCTTGCCATAGCCACCGATCCGGTTCGTGCGATCTCCTTTATCCCCATAGGCTTTAGAAGCTCTATAAAGGCCGTAACCTTGTCCTTGTCCCCGGTGAGTTCGAGCATATAGGACTTTGGACCTACGTCAACTACCCTGGCCCGAAAGATGTCGGCCGTCCTCAGGATCTCGGCCCTCGTCTCCGAGGTGGCCTCCACCCTTATAAGAACCATCTCCCTCTCGACATGGGTCATTTCGGTAAGGTCCTGGACCTTTATCACGTTTATCATGTTGTTAAATCTCTTTATGATCTGCTCGATTATCCAGTCATCACCGCTTGTGACCAGGGTTATTCGAGACATCGTCGGATCGAGTGTCTCTCCAACGCATAGGCTCTCTATATTAAACCCCCTGGCGCTGAAGAGCCCTGCGATCCTTGCAAGGACCCCCGGCTCGTTATCTACAAGAATAGAAATCGTATGCCTCAACTGTTTTACCTCCTGGATCGGGAAACAAGAATAAAAGGGATTAAAGACTAGCCTGTGGGGATCGGTTTAACTCGCTAAACCCTAACCCCTGGTTCCTAGATTACGCCATATCCACGGATTCCACTATCATCTCTCTCTCTATTTCCTCTAGTATCATCTCGTTCATTGCCCCTCCCGGAGCGATCATAGGGTAGACCATCTCCTCATAATCAACGACGATCTCCATAAGAACAACACCATCCGAATACAGCCCCTCCTTTAGGGTCGCTTCGAGCTCTTCAGGCCTCCTTGCCCTTAACCCCTTCGCTCCAAAGGCCTCGGCAAGCTTAACGAAGTCCGGCATCACATCGAAGTGGGAGGCCGAGTAGTTCTTGTTGAAAAAGAGTGTCTGCCACTGTCTTACCATTCCGTGATGCTCGTTGTTTACCACGATGATCTTTAAATCCATGTTGTTCTCTACAGCGGTTGCGAGTTCCTGCATGTTCATCTGGAAGCTCCCGTCTCCGCACACAGCGATTACAAGCTCGTCCGGACGCGCGAACTTTGCCCCGATTGCGGCCGGAAAACCGAATCCCATAGTACCGAGTCCACCAGACGTAATATGCGTCCTCGGACGGTTAAACCTATAGAACTGTGCAACCCACATCTGATGCTGCCCGACATCGGATACGATTATGGCATCCCCCTTCGTGATGTTGGAAAGGGTGTCGATTAGAAACGAGGTCATTATCTTGTCATCGCTCTGTTTGCAGAGAAGAGGATGCTGGCGGTCCCATTCCTCTATCTTTCCGAACCACTCCCTTCTGTCTATATTTAGATCCTTTGGGATGATCTCTAGCATCTGCCTTAGAACGTGCTTAGCGTCTCCCACTATCGGACAGTGAACGCGTATGTTTTTATCTATAGTCGAGGGGTCGATGTCTATATGGACTATCTTCGCATTCGGTGCGAACTTGGAGAAGTTGCCACCCGTTGCCCTGTCATCGAACCTAGCCCCTATCGAGATGATCACATCGCTTTCGTGTACCGCCATATTGGCCTTATAGGAGCCGTGCATCCCAAGCATGCTCATAAAATACGGGTCGTTGGCGGGATACCCACCGAGTCCCATCAGCGTAAGGGCAACCGGTATCTTAAGCCTGTGTACGAACTCGATGAGTTCTGGTGTGGCCTCGGACCAGATAATACCTCCACCTCCAAAGATGACGGGTCTCTTTGCAGAAAGTATTATTTCAACCGCCCGCCTTATTTGGGCTACGTTACCCTTAATAGTGGGTTTATACCCTCTTAGTACGATCTCCTTCGGAATCTCAAACTCGTCCTCCCCTATAAGAACGTCCTTTGGCATGTCAACGAGTACAGGCCCAGGACGCCCGGTGCACGCTATATAAAACGCCTCTTTAACCGCACGCGGAAGGTCCTTTGTTTGCCTTACCAGGTAGTTATGCTTCGTGCATGGACGGGTGATCCCAATATGGTCCGCTTCCTGAAACGCATCGCTCCCCAGATAGGGCGTAGGGACTTGACCAGTAAAGACAACGACTGGGGAGGAATCCATATGGGCCGTGGCTATCCCCGTAACCGTGTTGGTTGCGGCAGGCCCCGATGTACAGAGCACAACCCCCGGTCTTCCAGAAGCCCTCGCATAACCATCGGCCATGTGGGTTGCCCCCTGCTCGTGCCTTGCAAGGACATGCCTTATGGCCTTCTGGTACTTAGGCATAACGTCATACACCTTAAGCACGTATCCCCCGGGTAGACCAAATACCACGTCTACCCCTTCGTGTATCAATGTCTCAAAAAACATCTCCGCACCAAGCATTCTCGCCATATCGGTTTACCCCCAGGTTTTATGAACTCCCTCTCAGTTTTCTTATCCTTCTCTCCATCTCATCCTTAAGGGAGAGTTTGATCTTCTTGAGTCTTTTAATCTCCAGTTCCTCGTCGAGCGAGAGGGAGCCCTTCTGTTCAAGGTCTTTTACCATACCATCCAATTTTCTATGTTCAAGATAGAGTCTTTTGAATTCCTCATCGCCCTCAAGGAGGGTTTCTATTATCTCCGACTCCTTCATCATGTCACCTCTCTTTTAGAATTTCAGCATCCGCCCCTCTTAAATACCGCGGTACGAGGGCCAATAGATCATCCTGAAGGCCTTCCCTTAGCTTTTGGATACCCAAAAGGGCACAGTTTGAGGCCTTTGGAAAATTAAAGCTTAGAGGGCAAAAGAGCGAAAGCTCCCCCAGAGCAGACTTCAGAATATCCATATACAAAATGGCCCCATCACCGATAAAGACGGTCTTTTCCCTAATCATCTCGATAAGAACCGCAGGCGGGATGAGCATCTCATTGCCTATTCTTTCCAACCTGCCGCTCGAATAACCGAAGAAGGCCGCAAAAACCTCCCCTTTTCTCGCATCTATTATAGAACATATAGTAAAGGGCGTAAAAGGTAAACCAGAAGCGAGAATCTCTAGGGAGGAAACGCCCACAATTGGAACTCCAAGGGAAAAAGCGAGTCCTTTTGCCGTGGCGATCCCGATCCTCAATGCGGTAAAGGAGCCAGGACCCACGGATACCGCGATCCCCTCGATCTCCTTTTTGTCGACTCCGATTCCAGCTAAAAGCCACTCAATCGCCGGGAGGAGTCTCTCAGAGTGGAGAGGGCCGTTATTAAAAAACACCTCACCGAGAACCCTGTCATCGTCAACTATTGCCACGCTCCCCGAGTAGGTAGAGGTCTCGATTCCCAATACTCTCATGTCTTAATACCGTACACTAGATTTTCTCTACCTTCAGGCTCCCCTCGTATCTGGGTTTTTCAACCTCGATCTGTTCCCTTGCCAATGAGGCCGACCCAGAGGTAATACCCTTGATCCTGAGGGCGAGGTCGTCTTTGTTTGTAGCCTGCCTCATCGCCTCATCGTAGGTGATTAACCCGCTCTTATAGAGATTGTAAAGACACTGATCGAATGTCTGCATCCCGTAGTGTAGGTGCCCCTCTTCAATTGCGGTTCTAATCTCCTTTGTCTTCAAAGGATCGGCTATCAGGTCCTTGACCCTAGCGGTAGCTATTAATACCTCGACAGCCGGTACCCTCCCCTTTCCATCCGCTTTGGGCATTAGGCGCTGTGAGATTATGGCCTTTAGCACCTGAGAGAGTTGATAACGGATCTGATTCTGCTGATGGGATGGGAATACAGCGAGTATCCTATTTATCGTTTCCTGCGCATCTAGAGTGTGTAGAGTTGTAAGAACCAGATGACCCGTTTCGGCAGCGGCTAGTGCCATTTCGATGCTCTCAAGGTCCCGCATCTCGCCAACCAATATAACATCCGGGTCCTCCCTCAAGGCCGCCCTCAGGGCATTCGCAAAAGAAAGGGTATCTATACCTACCTCGCGCTGATTTATGTAGCTCTTTTTATCTTGATGGGTATACTCGATGGGATCCTCTATGGTGATTATATGCCTTGCCCTAGTCGAATTTATGTAATCTATTAGGGAAGCGAGTGTAGTGGATTTACCGCTTCCGGTGGTACCGGTAACGATCACTAAACCGCGCTCCTCCTGGGCGATCTTCTCTAGGACGGGAGGAAGGTTGAGGGAATGGAAAGACATTATGTCATATGGAATCGCCCTTATGGCCATAGAGAGGGTTCCACGCTGCTGAAAGACGTTGACCCTGAAGCGAGAAACCCCGGAGATACCGTAGGCAAGGTCCATCTCGTAGGACTTTTCAAACTTCTCCCTTTGCCACTGGTTCATCATGGAGAAGGCCATTTTCTTGATGTCCTCGTTTGAGAGGCGGGGGGCCTCCTTCACGAAGGTCAGTTTTCCATTCACCCTAAGAACAGGGTTGCTACCGGTCTTTAGGTGTATATCCGAGGCCCCTTGCTTGAGAGCCCACTTTAGAAGCTCATCTATGTTTATATCGGCCATCTAATCCTCCTCGGGTCTAATCTCCTTTACAGCACGGGACTTGGAAAAGATCTCCTCTTTTATCCTTTCCATGATCTCTGGATGCTCTTTAAGAAAAACCCTTACGTTCTCCCTTCCCTGACCGAGCCTCTCCCCATTATACGAGAACCAGGTTCCGCTCTTTTCCAATACCTTAAATTTAGATCCGAGGTCTATCAGCTCGCCTTCCTGTGATATTCCGCTACCAAAGATGATATCGAACTCGGCCTCTCTAAAAGGAGGAGCCACCTTGTTCTTTACGACCTTTGCCCTCACCCTGTTCCCCGAAACCTCGTCTCCGTCCTTTATGGAACCGATTCTCCTTATGTCTATCCTCACGGAGGCATAGAACTTTAGAGCCGTTCCTCCGGTTGTGGTTTCGGGATTCGTATAGGCTGGAACGCCTATCTTCATTCGCGTCTGGTTCACGAAGATCACGATCGCCCTAGACCTGCTGACGTTTGCCGTGATCTTTCTCAGGGCCTGAGACATGAGCCTCGCCTGAAGGCCGACGTGTGCATCGCCCATCTCACCCTCTATTTCCGCCCTTGGGGTAAGCGCCGCAACCGAATCTAGAACTATAACGTCTACCGCACCGCTCCTTACAAGCGTATCTACTATCTCAAGGGCCTGCTCACCGAAATCGGGTTGCGATATAAGGAGGTCCTCGATCTTCACACCGAGTCCCTTAGCGTAGTTTGGGTCAAGCGCATGCTCGGCGTCAACGAATGCGGCTATTCCACCCAGCCTTTGCGACTCGGCTATAGCGTGAAGGGCGAGTGTCGTTTTCCCCGAGGACTCAGGGCCGAAGATCTCTATGATCCTTCCCCTCGGCAGCCCTCCAACACCGAGAGCCATATCCAATCCTATAGAACCCGTGGAGATCACCGAGATCTCAGGAACCGATGTCTCGGCCCCCATACGCATGATCGCACCCTTGCCAAACTGCTTCTCTATAGATGAGATGGCAAGGTCTATGGCCTTTTCCTTACTGGCTGGATCCTTAGATGACATTCCTTCCCCTTTTCGTCTTGATTATACCTCATTTAAAACGAATTTTCTAATCCAATCAAGGGCAACCTGAGAGGTCATAAGCTTTATCTCCTCCCTCGTGCCATAAAAACGGTATTGCCTCGAAGCCGTGCCTTTTTCCCTATGGGAGATGCCTATAAAAACGGTCCCAACAGGTTTTAGAGGAGTGCCCCCACCCGGCCCCGCAATGCCAGATACACCGATGCCAATATCCGTATTGGCAAGCCTCCTCACCCCCTCGGCCATCGCCTCAACTACCTCCCTGCTTACGGCTCCAAACGATTCTATTAGCCCCCTCGGTACACCGAGAACCCCAACCTTGGATTCGTTGCTGTACGAGACGATACCCCTTTCAAAGTAGTCCGAGCTTCCTGGAACGTTTGTTATCCTATGGGCGATAAGCCCCCCTGTGCACGACTCGGCAACAGCAATGGTTAGCCCCTTTTGAGAGAGGAGCCTTCCAACTACCTCTTCTAGGGTCTCCCCTTCTGTCGAAAACACACACTCACCGAGCCTCGATTTAATCCCCTCTAGAGCCTCCGATACGAGCCCTCTAGCCTCTTCCTCCGTATCTCCGTAGGCAGAGACCCTTAGGTGAACCTCTGGGAAGTGGGCCCTATACCCTATTCTTATCCCATTCCTTTCGATTCCCTTAAGCCTCTCCGCAACCTCTGACTCCCTGAGACCGAATGTTCTTATGAGCCTACTTTCGTATATTCTTCTCCCCGTGTCCCTCCTTTCCAATTCAGGGATCACGTACACATCTATCATCTCCCTAAACTCCTTTGGAACCCCGGGGAGGAAGAAAAACACCACCCCCTTGGTTTCGTATTGGAATCCGGGAGCGGTACCCCAGAGGTTCTTGAGTATCCTTGCCCCCCGCGGTATATAGGCCTGCTTCTCGTTTATCTCCAAGAACCCGTATCCACGCTCCTCAAACCTCTTTTTCATCATGCCGAGCGCCTCTTCATCGAGCTCAAGTGGAACGCCAAAGAACCGTGAGGCCGCAGAAGCCGTTAGATCATCCGGTGTGGGGCCAAGGCCACCAGAAATGATAACGGCCTGAGACCTCCTCCTGGCCGTTCTCATCGCCTCTATTATCGTCTCTTCGTCGTCTCCCACACTCGTATGAAATCTAAGATCGAAACCCAGACCCGTTAGTCTACCGGCCGCCCAGTTAAAATTCGTATCAAGCGTCGTACCGCTCATTATCTCATCGCCTGTCGTTATTATCTCTATTCTCATCCTCACTCAACCGCCCTCGTAATAAACTGGAGAACGAGATTCGAGTAAACCCCTGCAAGAATATCGTCCGCCACGATTCCGAATCCGTTGGGTAGGCACTCCACTTTTCCAACAGGAGGAGGCTTTAGAACGTCAAAAAACCTGAAGAGGAAGAAACCAAGAACCACGTTTATAAAACTAGGCGGAACGAGAAGCATCGTTACCAAATAGCCGCAGACCTCATCGACCACCACCTGCCTCGGATCGGCTTCCCTAAATGCACTAGAGGCCTCTCCCGAAACCAGTATAGAAACAATTATAAACCCTAGGAGAAACAAAGAATAGACCGGAAGGGAAAGATGAGAAACCAGATAAAATAGAGCCATCCCTCCCAGGGTCCCCACCGTGCCCGGTGCTATCGGAGAGTACCCAAGATAGAAGAAGGTAGAGAGGAACCGAACGATCCATACCCTCACCTACTGTATTACCCCTTCTCTTCTAAGAAGCGCCTTTTTAATCTCTATCCCGCATGAATAGCCTCCCAAGCCGTCTGTTGCAACGACCCTATGACACGGGATGATTATGGGAATGGGGTTTGCACCAACCGCCTGACCCACCGCCCTTGCCGCCTTGGGATTACCGATCCCCTTTGCTATCTCGCCGTAGGTTCTAACCTCGCCATAAGGGATCTTTAAAAGCTCCTTCCAGACGGAGATCTGAAACGGGGTCCCTGAGGATAAATCCAGTCTCGATCGAAATCCCCTTATCTTGCCCTCAAGATAGAGCCGTATCTCCATTGCCGACCTCTCCGCCTCACCACCCCTAATAAGTTTGGCCCCACCAAGGGCGCTTAGATACCCCTTAAACACCTCTCTTCCCATTATAACCCTTGATACTCCTCCAGGGGTACTTATAACAGAGACGGTCCCCAAAACAGAGTCAAATTGAAAAACGCTATATACACCCATACTATAATTTCTACGACTCCCATCTCCTTGTCAAGAAAGAGGTCTGTCTTTTAGATCCCTAAAATACCGTCTATATTTAATGGCCGTAATACTCAGGGAATCGAGGTAAAACGATATGGGCAAATTTATTGCGGGCTTGGCCATAGAAAGGGATCACATAGCCCTAGCCGTGATAGAGGCACTTGGGAAATACAGGGTAAACAGGAGATACAGTATAAGACACCTTGAGCGATTTAAGGAGGCCTCACGCGGTGACAGGGTGGGTCGAATCCTGGAGTCAATGTGCGGAAACCACATTAATGGTAAGGTCTGTCTCGTGGTGGATAGGGAATGCGGAAGACCCATAATCGACGCACTAAAAAGAGAGCATCCCACCCTAGTAGAGGTAAGTATGATAGAGGATGAAAGCACCCTAAGTGACATAAACCACTATATTGTGCCTAAAAAGGAGCTTATCTCTAATCTACAGCTTTTATATATAACCGAGCGCCTCAGGGTGAACCGAGAACTGTCTCTAGCCGGGGTTTTCATTAAAAGGCTTTTTAGTTTTCGTGCAAAAAACAACCCACAAACAACCAAGGGAGAAACTCATAACGACCTCGTTTTTGCCGTAGCTCTGTCCTGCTGGTATGGACAGGAGTCAGCCGAATCAAATGTAGAGTTCCGTAGGTCTTAATCCTTGAAATTCGGTCTAAAGTGCGTAGAATCTCTAGTGTTCGATTCCGCATCTATAACAAAAACGGACATATAAGGAGGAAAGGTTTTGAGCCAAGATAATGGCCTAAAGGACAAGTGGGCTCTTATACTCGGAGCGTCAAGTGGGTTTGGCGAAGCCGTAAGCCTCGGACTTGCGGACGCCGGGATGCATATATTCGGCATCCACCTTGATAGAAGATCCACGATGGAAAACGCGGAGCGGATCGTAAGCCAGATAAAGGAGAAGGGAAGGCAGGCCGTTTTTTTCAACATTAACGCCGCAGACCCGGAGAAACGCAGGGAGACGCTGGATCAGATAGAGGGGATCCTAAGAGAAAACGGAGACCCATCCGGGATAAGGATCCTCCTACACTCGCTTGCATTTGGGACTCTAAAGCCCTATATAGGTTCCTCTCCCAAGGAGATGGTGACCGATTCAAACATGAATATGACGCTCGATGTTATGGCACACAGCCTCGTTTACTGGACTCAGGAGCTCTTTCACAGGAGACTAATGGTTAGAGGAGGAAGGATCTTCGCCATGACGAGCGCGGGGGGACACAGGGTCTGGCCCACATACGGCCCCGTATCCGCATCAAAGGCGGCACTCGAATCCCACGTGAGACAGCTTGCGGTTGAGCTCGCACCACACGGGATAACGGTAAACGCCATACAGGCAGGTGTTACGGACACACCAGCTCTACGTAAGATCCCTGGGAACGAACTCATCGTTGAAAACGCGCTCAGGGTAAACCCAAGTGGGAGACTCACCACCACGAAGGACGTGGCAGAAGCCATAGTGGCACTTAGCCATCCGGGCACCCATTGGATGACGGGAAACATCATCCGAGTAGACGGAGGAGAGGACCTGATTTAAGAGAACCCCTGTAAAGGCGAAGAACGCCCGGTTTGATCGCCTGTTTAAGATTCGGATCGCGTTAGAACACGGAGCGGAAACCTAAGGTGAGTAGATGGAAAACGTGAAAGGAAGAGTAAAGGTCTATAACACGCTTACACAGAAAAAAGAGGAGCTCATCCCATTTCAGGGTAAAAGGATAAGGATGTACGTATGCGGACCCACGGTCTATAGCTCAGCGCACCTTGGGCACGCAAGAGCCGCCGTAACGTTTGACGTCATACAGAGGTTCTTAAAAAGGCTCGGCTACGAGGTAACGTACGTGAGGAATTTTACGGACATCGACGACAAGATAATAAATAAATCCAAGGAAACCGGGATTCCTCCAGAAGAGGTAGCGCGGATATACACGGAGGAATACATAGAGGATATGAAATCCCTTGGGGTCGAAACCCCGACCTTTCAGCCAAAGGTTACGGAGCATATACCGGAGATAATAGAGCTTATAAAAACCATCATCGATAGGGGATACGCATACCGGTCTGGAAACGACGTTTTCTTTTCCATAAAGAGGTTCGCCGGGTATGGAAAGCTCTCAAAGAGAACCCCGGATGAGATGCTTGCCGGGGTCAGGATCGACATAAACGAGAGAAAGGAGGACCCGCTCGACTTTGCCCTCTGGAAGGGGGCAAAGCCCGAAGAGCCGTGGTGGGAAAGCCCCTGGGGGAGGGGACGTCCCGGATGGCATATAGAGTGCTCCGCTATGAGCATGAAGTACCTTGGGAGTAGCTTTGAGATACACGGAGGGGGAAAGGACCTCATATTCCCACACCACGAGAACGAGATAGCACAGTCCGAGGCCGCAACGGGAACCCAATTCGTGAGATACTGGGTTCATAACGGACTCATTCAGATAAACCGTGAGAAGATGTCAAAGTCGATCGGTAACATAATCAACGTGAGAGAAGCCCTATCCAGATGGAGCAAGGAGGCGATTAGGCTGTTTTTCCTCTCCCACCACTATCAAAACCCAGCCGATTTTTCAGAAAAGACGATGGACGAAAACGAATCGGCGCTAGAGAGGCTCTATATCACATTAAAGCGGGCAGAGGACTTGAGGAGAGACAACAAAGGAGACGATCAAGAGCTATCAAACGGTCTAAGGAGGTTCAAGGCAACCTGGGTCGAGGCGATGTCTGACGACTTTAATACGGCAGATGCTCTAGGAAACCTATTTGAGCTCGTAAGGGCGATCAATAGATCTATCGACTCATTCGGATGGACACCAACCCTCAAAGAGGCCCTTGAAGAGCTGAGGAGCTTTGGAAGGGTCATGGGCATATTGGAGCTCGATCCGAGCGACTACCTAAAGAGAGA
>CAZWVA010000045.1:0-22936 GCA_964636885.1 uncultured Spirochaetia bacterium | reverse complement strand
AAGGACGGTTATGCGTTTTCCTTTTCTATACGTGAGTAGATAAAACGCACAGAGTGCCGACCCGATATTCTCATCGAGCCTTTCCCCGAACAAATAAGCGTCTATCTCAGAGGCCCCCCTTAGGAGTCTCTTTATATCGATTCCCATAATAGCCGCCGGGAAAAGCCCAACGGCGCTCAGGACAGAGAACCTCCCACCAACACCCTGGGGAACCGAAAGAGCGGTTATCCCTTCATCCCTTGCTATTTTTCTAAGCGGCCCGGAAAGCGGATCGGTTGTTATTACCGTATGCCTTTTCCAATCACTCCCCACGGCCCTCTCAAGAAGGTCCTTTATGATTAGAAATTGGGAAATCGTCTCCACCGTTTTCCCCGACTTACTCACCACGTTAAAAACCGCTTTTCTTATGTCTATCGTTTCCAGGAGGGCCGAGAAGGAATACGGATCTATGTTCTCGAGTATAAAGACCCTTGGATGACCTTTCCTCTTATCTCTCGGAAGGAGATTCCACTCAGGGTGGAGAAGGGCCTCCTTTATCGCCCTTGCCCCTAGAGAAGAGCCTCCTATTCCGAGAAGTATGAAGTCCTCAAATCCGCTTTGGAGTACGCGTCGGGCAGTATCCTCTATCTCCCCAGTACTCCCGCAGGGGAGATCCATAAATGGGAGCTTTCCTTGAGCCCTTTCTTCTCTAACGCGCCTTAGGACACCGGTTATCTCGCTTTCAAAACGGCTGAGTTCTTCTCTGGTTATACCGTTTTCATCCCCAAGGGATGAAGAAAGCGCGTTTGATAGATCGAAAGCGATTTTGTTCATGGCGTTGCCTTCTTATTAGAAGAGGATCCAGGCAGACCCTATCTCTCTACGAATCTACCACCTTAAAACGGCCGACCCCCAGGTAAAACCCGCACCAAAGGCCGAGAGGAGAATCAAACCTCCCCTTTGAGCCTTTCCATCCCTTATTGCTTCATCGAGCGCAAGCGGTACGGAAGCGGACGATGTGTTTCCGTATCTATCCACATTCACAAAAACCTTTTCGGGTGGAATGTCAAGACGCTTCCTTACGGCTTCCATGATCCTGTAATTTGCCTGATGGGAAATAAATAGATCGATCTGATCGGGGGTTATATCCGCCTTTTCAATCGCCTGAAGAGACGACGACTCCATCGCTTTTACGGCCTCTTTAAAGACGTCGTTTCCCTTCATCTTTAAGTAGTGGAGCCTGTTTTCTACGCTTTCGTGTGAGGCCGGAAAACGGGAGCCGCCCCCAGGCATATATAGAAGGTTCCAGGCATCGCCATCCGAACCGAGGCAGATAGATAGGATCCCAGGGGTTTCGGATCTCGTTATTACAGCCGCCCCCGCCCCGTCCCCAAAAAGGATGCAGGTAGTCCTGTCCTCATAATCTATTATTCTCGATAGCGTCTCGGCCCCTACTACGAGAATCGTTCTGGCATCCCCGCTATCTATCATCGCCTTTCCCACTTGGAGGGCGTATATAAACCCCGTACATCCGGCGGAAATATCAAACGCAGAGGCCCCTTTTGCTCTAAGGCGGCTCTGAACGATACAGGCCGTGGAGGGAAAGATATAATCGGGAGTAACGGTGGCAACGATTATCGCATCAATGTCACTAGGGTCAATCGAGGCGTCCTCAAGCGCCCTAAGCGACGCTTCGTAAGCGAGGTCGGATGTGGCGATATCAGGATCGGCTATTCTTCTTTCGACTATTCCCGTTCTTGTACGTATCCATTCATCCGATGTATCAACCATCTTCTCAAGATCGGAGTTTGAAAGCACCCTTTCCGGGATCGACGAACCTATACCGCGAATCCTTACAAAACCCAAGGCTACGAGCACCCCTTAAAACTTTTGAAGGGATATTATTAGGGAAACCTCAAATTTTGTCAACAACGGTAAAGCCCCTCTAAGCCACCCGCTTCCTTATAATAGGTTCTAGATCAAGGTAAAAAAAAGATGTTATAATAGAGCACCCTAAACCCATAGGAGGCAAATGGATGAAATTCGGAATCGGGCTTTTTAGCATGCAAACGCACCCTGAAAACCCAAGCTCCCATGCCGAGCTCTATAGACAGACACTCGATCATGTCAGGCTTGCAGAGGAGGTCGGTTTCGATTCGGCATGGATTTCAGAACACCACTTTCTTGAAGACGGGTACTGTCCCTCTCCGCTCGTTATGGCATCAGCCATGGCCTCGGTTACAAGGAGGATAAGGATAGGAACCGGCGCCCTTATCCTTCCCCTTCATAACCCTGTAAGGGTAGCCGAAGACGCCGCGGTCGTGGATAACATATCAAACGGCAGGCTTATTCTTGGCGTTGCTCTTGGCTATCGCAAGGACGAATTCGACGGCCTCGGAGTCCCCATGAAGGAGCGTCCCTCAAGGATGGAGGAAGGAATCGATGTCATCATAAGATCATGGACGGAGGATAGGTTCTCATACGATGGGAAGAGATACCATTTTCGTAACCTCAGCGTTACTCCAAAACCCGTCCAAAAACCCCATATCCCAATCTGTATAGGTGCATTTGAAGAGCCCGCCATAAGGCGGGCGGGAAGGCTCGGTTACCCGCTCATAATAGGCCCCGGAAGGACGATGCAAATGGTTAGGGAAACCATAGGGTTCTATAACGACGCTGCCAGGAAGGCGGGGAGGAATCCGGATGATGTCGAGCACGTTCTTCTCAGGGAAGCCTACATCGCCGAGAACGGGAAAAAGGCCAGAGAGGAGGCCGATAGATACATAATAAGCATGTATAAATACTACTTCAGCCTGGGGGTTAAGATGTTTGTTAGAGGAAAGCAACTCACCGGGCTGGACGATCCGATGTTTGACTATCTACCAGAAGAACGCTTTATAATCGGAGATCCGGAGGAGTGCATAAGAGAGATAAGGAGGTATAGAGACGAACTCGGCATCAACTACATAGCCTGTCGGATGGTGTTTCCCTCTGCAACACATGAAACTATATCTAAATGCATAGAGATCTTTGGGAGGGAGGTCATACCCAATATTAACTGAAAAACGGAGAGACGAGCCTTTTACATCGATTCGTCTTGAAGATAGGACGATCAGCCGGATTTCTATCTAGTCGGCAGAACCCACGCTTATGTTAGATATGCTCTCCAAGGCGAGGATAAGCGCCTGGGTGCCCAGACGCCCGTGCCCCTGGGCCTTTGCCGCTACGTATAGCTGATTTACGAGAGCGAGTCCTGGGAGGGAGATGTCCATTCTAGCGGCCTCTTCAAGGGCGATCCCCATGTCCTTTATGAAATGCTCCACAAAGAACCCGGGGTTAAAGTCACGTTTCAGTATCCTTGGGGCGAGGTTGCTTAGTATCCAGCTCGATGCCGCCCCTTCGCTTATCGAGGCGAGAACGGTCTCAACATCGAGACCGGCTTTATACGCATAGATTAGAGACTCGCATACCCCGATCATGGTTCCTGCAACTACGATCTGATTGGACATCTTGGCGTGTTGTCCGGATCCCGGTCCGCCCTGGTAGACTATCTTTTTCCCCAAAAGCCTAAGTAGCGGCATGACGGTATCAACGGCCTCTCTATCCCCACCCACCATAATCGAAAGGGTCGCGTTTTTTGCCCCAATATCTCCACCCGAAACAGGCGCATCGATAAAACTAGATCCCGTAGGTGTCACTGCACTATGGATCTCTATGGCTAGTGACGGCTTGGTCGTGGTCATATCGATGAGGATCTTTGGAACCTTTATCCCATCTATGATACCGTTATTACCGAAATAGACCTCCCTAACATCCGATGGGAACCCAACGATAGTAAAGACGACATCCGCCCATTCGGCCACCTCTCTTGGGGAGTCCGCCCAAAGCGCACCGGAATCGAGAAGCCCCTTCGCCTTCTCCTTCGTACGGTTAAATACGATAGTCCTGTACCCGTGGTCTATTATGTGCTTGCACATAGAACCGCCCATTACCCCGGTTCCAATCCAGCCTATTCTGGTCTCTGATGGGTCTACGTTTCTGATCCGCATGATCCGTTACCAACCGTCATCAAGGGTGATAAGCCCCTTAACGCTCCGTGCCCTCTTTTTTAAGACTGAATTAATATTTCTAGTCATGGCTTCTTAGATGGGCCATAAGGGCATCGATTCCGGCCTGAGCCACGATTCGGTCCTCCTCTACCGAACCGGAACTACATCCTACCCCTCCCACTATATTACCATCTACGAATATGGGAAGACCTCCTCCCAGAATCATAAACCTTCCATGGTTACTCACGTGTATTCCGAAAGCGGGCTTACCGGGCCCTGCGATCTCCGCATATTCGTGTGTCGCTTTTCTCGCCCCGGCCGCCGTAAAGGCCTTATTAATAGCAACGTCGATGCTCGTTATCTTGGCCCTATCCATACGATAGAAGGCGATTAGATTCCCCCCGTCATCGACAACGGCGATGTCCATATCAACCCCTATCTCTCTTGCCTTCTTCTCGGCTCCTTCGAGTATGACCTTAGCGTCCTCCAAAGTAAGCCTCGGTACGGTTATCATCTTGGTTTACCTCCTGCACTAATGGACCCAGTATGGCGCCTGGATCTAAAACCCTTCTTGGCTGTTAATAGCCTACTTCCTGGCACTGAATTTGAGCCCCACCCTCACGCGGTCCCACGTCCTATTGCCGATCTCCTTTAGCTCTGCCACCCTAACCTTCTGTGTTGCGGTTACAGGAAATCCATCCGGGTAAACCTCTATAAACCGCGGAACCATAAACACGGGGGCGATCTCTGCCATCCACATGCAGAACTCCACCGGATCAAAAGAGGCACCGGGTTTTAGAGTGACGTTTAGCTTAATCTCATCGTCTGAAACCTCTGGTAGTCTGACACCTACCGCAATCGCCTCCTGTATCCCAGGATGGCGCATCGCTATATCCTGTACGGCTATGGGATCGACGTTCTCCCCCGAAACACGGATACGACTGTACCTACCCTGGAAATAGAACCTTCCGTCTACTCCGCCTGCGAATATGTCATCCGAGTTAAAGAAACCGTCGTCGTCAAAGGCCTCTCTCGTTCGCCTCGGCTCCTTGAAATACTCGTTCAGGGTGGTGTGAGGGATAAGGGGTTTAATGAACAACAACCCTTTTGCCTCATCGGGCGGTGTCGGGTTTTCATAGGGATCCCAGAAAGGGCGGATAACCCTGCTCGTATCCTGTGGGTCGCGTAACTCCACGTAGTATCCCTCCATCGGGTAACCGGAAGAACCGGGACGACGGTCTTCGGGATTATTCCAGAGGACCATGCCCATCTCGGTCGAGCCATAGCCGTCAATAACGCGTGTATTAAACCTCTCCTCAAACTCCCTCAGATTACGCGGAGCGGGTCCCGAAAGGACTATTCGAATCCTATGCCTTCTATCCCATTCGCTGATGGGTGCGGCCCAAAGGTACTCGGCAACCGCACCAAGCATATTCGTACAGGTGGCCCCGCATTCAGATGCCCATCTCCAGAAGCTAGAGGCGGAGAAACGGGGGTAAAAAACCGCCGTGGCACCGGCTCCGATTGCGGTAAAAAGGCACATGACCTGTGCGTTGGCGTGACCCAGTGTAAGAACGCTCATAAGAACGTCTCCACTACGAACCCCCTGCTGCTGTATATAACCCCTCACAGTTAGAATCACACCGCCGTGCTCCCGGACAACGCCCTTCGGCATTCCGGTTGTCCCCGAGGTAAACATGCATCGCTCTATATCACTCACGGTTACGTCCACTCCCGGGTTATCGGCTGGGAAACCGTTAAAAGCGGTAAAGGGAAGGACCCTAATCCCTCCGATCTCTCCCGGAATATCCTCGGCGTCCCCCGCAATGAATACGGTTTTAAGGTTGGTTAGATCCTTGGCTATATCCCTTATAAAGGGGAGACTATCGGGGTCTGTAATCAAGGCCACCATCTCCGAGTGATTGATTATGTATGCAAGCCTTTCACCCTTCTCGTCCTTGTTTATGGGGACCTGAACGCCTCCGGCCTTATGGATCGCAAGAATGGATATGACGTATTCGGCAGAGTTTAGCATATATATGCCGACCTTATTGCCTTTACTCACTCCAAACCCCTGCCTTAGCCCATTGGCTACACGATTTGCCCACTCGTTTGTCTCCCTATAGGAGTAGGTTCCCACAAGGTTACCGTCTCTATCGGCGACACGAAACATGGTTTTATCCGGGAACATCTCTGCCCCCTTTTCCAGATACCTTGTAATCGGTAGCCACTCCTTCGTGTCATCAAAAGAGCCAAAAGGCAGGATCCCCTCGCCAACGTATTTAGGATCCCTGGGTCTAAATAGTAGTCGCATGTAACCTCCCCGTAATCAATTATCTCCGGCTTTTAGGCAAAAGCAAGAACGATACGAGTCCTAACGCCCATAGAACCTCTCTTCCCACCTCATCTGATTTTCACGACCCTCCTGTATAAGTGGAGTAAACCGAACCACGAAGAGGAGAAGACGATTCAAGAGGTTAAAAGGAAACCTCATCGGACGGACAAAGTCAACAAAAAGCACGACGCGGTATCCGGGGGTTTCATTCCAAACCTCGTGTTCGTAGGTATCATCGAAGACGATGCTTTTCCCCTCCTCCCAATGCCTTATCTCATTGGCGATTCTAATCCGACACTTCTCCTTTGGTTCCGGCACGATGAGCCCCAGGTGATAGCGTAACACCCCGTTATACGGACCGCGATGCGGAGGTATACGCTTATAAGGCGAGAGAATCGAAAAGAAGGCCGTCTTCATACCTGGGATTTTTTCCAGTATCCGTGTGGTTTCCGGACACCTACGGCAATTCTCCTTACTCTTTATCCCGTAACCGGCAAGGAAGAAGGTCTTCCAGTGCTCTTCGTGTGTTATCTCCTTTACTTCACTCGTGATTTCGTGAAAGCTAGGGAGTTCTTCCCGGCGTTTCATAACTTGATCGAGTTCGGCTCTGATCTTTGTCCATTCCCTCTCAACATCAGATACCCAAGGAAACATCTCATTATCGTAAATCGGCAGATCGCCAACCAAAGAGAATCTAGAAACAAGACCCTCCATCCAATTGAAGAAGGCCGAGAGCAACTTGGAGTTTGATATATTCCAGGGAGGTCGTTTTTCTCCTTGCCTTACCGTCTCCATCTTAACCCTCTAGTACTCCTTCCGGGTTTCAGAATCCAAACCCAGATAGAGACCGCTTATCTATCGATAAGCATATTAATCGAACTAACCGGATTCGGTATAAGAACGTGTGACCTTCTGCACCTTCATCCTTAAAACAGTGGAGTAGCCTTATTGAGATAGATTAATCAAAATAAAACCCTGAGGCAATATGGTAATTGGGGTCTGTGTTATTTAGAACCTTTTCTTTAAGAACCAGAAGAAGGAGACGTTGTCTTTAGAAAAGAACCCGGGGCCGTCCTTATCATTTTGGCCGTTTGGTAGGGAGATAAACGGGAAAAAACCTCCCCAGACTATTGTGGATTTCCTTGATTTATCTTCTGGCTTAAATCCGTCTAAGCCATCCGACCACCCTTCAATCGGATTGGAACCGCTTTTTAAAAACCCGTTTAATCCCGGATTATAGTATGTATAGAGATTAAGACCATTGGGTATCTCGACATCCAGTAAGTCAGAGCTATCGGGTATAATTCTACTCTCCATGTTAAGCGTATCCCTCTTACCACTACCACTTAGAGGACGTGAATCTTTAGGGTAGCCGGTTGCTACACCAAATATGAGGAACACAGTAACGAGAAGTAAAGTCCACAATCCCCACCTCACGTTTTAACACGCTCTAAGATGCCATCAAAACTCGAAGGAGGCTCTTACCACATCCAATATAAACCGAGTAGAAGAAAATATCAATAAAATGACTCAGTCCCTTAATTCCTTTCCCGTTAGACGTAGGAAAACGTCCTCAAGGTTTGCACGGCGGTGCAAGACCTCGGCCTCCCTTATGGGAATAAGCCTTTTCCCTATCTCGGCTCCGTTTTTCGAGAAGATATAGATCGTGTCCCCGGCCTTTTCAAAGCTGAATTCGAGTCCCTCTAGCGTCTTTAGTAGTCCGCCATCTTCAGCGTGCCTTATCTCAAAGACGTCTTCCCCCGCATGCCTCTCTATAAGCTCCTGGGGAGAGCCCTCCACTAGGATCTTTCCCGAATCCATGACCGCCACCCTATCGCATAGCTTCTCCGCCTCTTCCATATAGTGGGTGGTAAGGATCATGGTAACTCCCTTTGCCTTTAGCTCCCGAAGCCTCTGCCATATGAGGTGCCTTGCCTGAGGGTCGAGTCCCGTTGTGGGCTCGTCGAGCATGAGGAGTTTGGGGTTATTGATAAGCGCCCTTGCGATCACAAGACGCCTCTGCATACCACCCGATAGTTTGGTTACCTCCTCCTTTCTCCTCTCGTCTATGCTTAAAAAGCGGAGAAGCTCCCTTCCCCTTTCCTCCGCCTTCTTCCTCGGAATATCATAGTAGCGAGAGTAAACGATTAGGTTCTCGATCACGTTGAGATCCGGGTCTAGGTTATCTTCCTGTGGAGCCACGCCGATCATCGCCTTTATGTCTCTGGCGTTCTTCCTTACATCTAGGCCAAAAACGTATAGAGTCCCTGATGTGGGAAGTGTGCGGCAGTAGATCATCCGAACGACGGTTGTCTTTCCCGCCCCGTTTGGTCCGAGAAAACCGTAACATTCACCCCGAATGACCTCGAAAGAAACCCCGTCTACGGCACGAATCGGGCCGTAGTTTTTAGATAGATCCCTTGCGACTACTATAGGCTCACCCGGCATCACAGATAAGGATACCTAAGAAAAAAATAAAAATGGGCTAGAGCGTGTGTTTCCACGCCCTAACCCATTTTACGGGTCGGAATCAAGGCATAGAGGATCAACTGCCGAATCTTATCACAAGGTCGAGTAGAAAACCCACGTTGGCAAAATCCGTGATCTCATCGCTACCAAATGGGATCTCAACACCCGCTCCAATGCTTATTACCTGACCACCGAATCTAACTCCTGGGGTAAGGTAGACCCCGGTGATGTTGTCATCAAAAGAGGTGGAAGATGCGGCGAGGAGTTCTACTAGGAAAGAGGTGGAGAATGGAAGAGAAAAATTAGGGGTTACGCTTGCCGTAGCCCCGTATTTTAATATGAGTTCACTACTGTCGTTCTCGATGTCATCTGCATTTGTGAGTATATCGGCATCGAAATTAGCCTGGAAACCGAATATGCCCCTGCTATACCCGAGGACCGCATATGGCTTAAGTGTTACGGCATCATTCACAAAGTAGGAAAAGTCCCTAAAATAGGCGCGTGCCGCCGCCGCTCCAAAGTCATCGCTCGTACTGGGTAATATAACCTCAAAACCGCCCGTAAGAACCGCCGAATCGGTGTTGAGCAATGTGACCTTTCCGCCTATCCCTATGTTGCCAAAATCGTAATCGTCCTCATCCGTTGGGCCGAAACTGGTTACCCCGGCAAAGGGAAACTTGGCATATAAACCAAACAGGTTCTGATATATGTTTACATCCGCCCTAAACATATTCATAAATAGGGCTCCGGAATCATCCAGGTCTATTACCTCAAAATTCCCTCTAACACCTGTGATCGAGTAGGGGTGCTCCAGAAAAAAGGAGTAGGGGAGTGTGGGACCTGCGGCTTTAACCCTCGCTGGAATAAACAAAACCGTAAATAAGGCCAATAAAACCAATAAGGCTCTTAAACATGAGATCCTGTTCTTTCCCATACCATGCCTCCTTAAAGCTTTGGGATTTTTAAACCATCCATTCGGTTTAGGCTGATTTTATATGATTCTTCTCTATATTTCAAGTAGTTTATTAAAAAACTTGTGGAAATCCATTGATTTTGTTATGTTTAATTATCAGAGTGAGACACTTACTCAAGGGACTCTACGTAATAACAGATAAGAAACTGATCCCAAGGGACAGGTTCATAGAAACCGTAGAAAAAGCGATAGCCGGAGGGGCAAGGGTAGTCCAGTTAAGGGAAAAGGACACCCCCCAGGAGGAGATAATAAGGTTGGGAAAGGGGCTTCTTGAGGTTACAAGGAGGTATCGAATTCCACTAATAATCAACGACTCGCCTGAGATCGCAAAGGAGATAGGGGCAGACGGTGTTCATCTTGGCAAGGACGACCCGCCTATCCTTCGGGCGAGAATGCTCCTCAGCAAAGAGGCCATAATAGGGGTCTCTTGTTATGGGGAGATCGAAAGGGGCCTAGAAGCAGAAAAGGAAGGCGCTGATTATGTGGCATTTGGAACGCCCTTTTTTACACCCACCAAACCCGATAGGCTTCCCACCCCTCTTGAAGTCTTAAGGGAGGCAAAGAGAAGGATAGGAATCCCCATATTTGCCATTGGCGGAATAAACACGGAAAACGCCCGTTCTATACTTGAAACCGGTGTAGATGGTATAGCCGTAATCACAAGCGTCTTTGGATCAGCCGACCCTGAAAGGGTCGCCCAGGACTTGGCGAGTCTCTTTGAGAGGTAGGGGGTCCCTACCTAAAATCGAAAAAACAGACTCCGTCTCTAATCTCTACGAGTTTTACCTGGGCACCAACGGCTAGCCTTTGAGGGAGCGGATTTACCAAACGTCCCGTTACCCTACATCCCTCCCCGAGTTCCACTATAACCACCGTGTATGGGGCCTCTTTCTCAAGGCTCGCAAGTGGGACATGAACGGTCGAATAGGTGTAGAGGGTTCCCTCTCCCGGGATCTCCGTCTCCTCCAAACCCTCCGATCTACAGGACCTGCAGAAATAGGCAGGAGGAACCTGTAGTTTTTTACATGAGGAACACCTTAAGACCCTTACTTTCATCGTTAACCCCTTGTCAGTATGTGAACCACACAGGTTGCCCCGGATCCTCCGAGGTTATGTGTAAGTCCGATCTTTGCGTCTTTTACCTGCCTTCCCCCTGCTTCTCCCCGGAGCTGAAGAGAGATCTCTACTATCTGGTCTACCCCGGTTGCCCCTACCGGGTGCCCCTTGGCCTTAAGTCCCCCGCTCGGATTTACGGCGAATTTTCCGTTTAGGGATGTAACTCCATCGAGCGTTGCGGGCCCCCCCTCACCCTTTGGAACAAAACCCAGGTCCTCGATTGCCATTATCTCGGCGATCGTGAAGCAGTCGTGAACCTCTACTACATCCACGTCCCGAGGCTCTATGCCTGCCATCTTAAAGGCCATCCTTGCGGCCTCTACGGTTGCTTCAAATCTCGTTATGTCGTTCTTCTCATAGAGCGCAAAGGAGTCGTTTGCCTGTCCAAACCCTATTATATCAACGGGCTTCCGCGAGAACTCCTTTGCTATGTCTCTCTCGGCAAGGACAACGGCAGATGCGCCGTCCGTTATAAGAGAGCAGTCGTAGAGGCAAAGGGGATCGGCAACAATCCTCTTGTCTCCCAAGACCTGATCCATAGTTACGGCCTTCTGCATGTGGGCATCTGGATTCTTGAGACCATTGCTATGATTCTTTACGGCCACCGCAGCAAGGTGCTCTCTTCTCGTTCCGTATTGATACATGTGACGCCTGGCCATCATCGCAAAGGCGCTTGGAAACGTGTACCCGACCTTCACCTCCCTCTCCCAGTCCCCGGCCTTGGCAAGAAACTCCGTTACCTTTGGTGTGGGAACCGTATTCATCTTCTCTACCCCGACAACCAGAACCCTATTTGCCATACCAGAGGCTATGGCAAGTATCCCCTCTCTCACCGCAGAGCCTCCGGAGGCACAGGCGTTCTCTATATGGGTGCAGGGGACACCTCGTCTTAAACCCAAGGCCGCTCCGACATAAGGGGCAAGATGGTTTTGGTTCACAAAATCGCTTCCGCCGTAGTTTCCAAGGTAAAAGGCGTCTACCTCATCCGGAATGATTCCCGCATCATTCATAGCCTTTTTCCCGGCCTCTACAGCGAGATCCAACAGGGTCTTTTCCTTAAAAACCCCGTATCTGGTTTTCCCTACTCCGATTACGGATACCTTTTTCACGGTTTCCTCCCTTACACCTCGGTATCTATTATACCCATAATTCCTAGAGAACTGGACTGAGTTCTACGATACCGTTTTCTGTCAGAGCATATCAAGCATAAATCCTCTTTCGGCATTGATCCTTTGCCAGGAACAAAAGAGACCTATCAAACGATTTGGATTTAAGAAGAAGTGCTTCGAGTTTCCTGGGTGGAGAATCAAGGGAATCGGAGGAGACGATTCCAGAACTCGTAGCGACTTTGAGCAATCCACCGGAATTAGCTATAAATCCGGTACGTATATAATACCCCTTCCATGGAGCAGTTCGGCTAGGTCGTCGCTTTCTAGTTGATTATTAGCGGCCCCACATATCACAGAGGCTTTTATATAAGAAGCGTTATTCCTTGTAACAGCGGGTCCAGAAGAGCAAGGTACGAAGTAATCGACTTTCATATCCATATCATCGGGAGAAATCACACGAAACACCTTGGGTCGAGTTTTTTAAGTATTCCGGGCGACTCTCATCTATATCACATACAAATACACAAGAGGGCCTGAGCTTATAAAGCATTCCTGCAACAAGGCTTCCAACCTTTCCTATTCCCTGTATGAGTATAGAATCTACCCGGATATTCATAGACCCGGCTACGGTATTTATACAACTGACGATGACATAAGCAGTAGCATCCGCCGTATCTATAGTAGATACGTAAGGGGTCATAGTCTTTAGATATTCCATATCTTTAATGGATGTTCTAATATCGGTAGCCGTGAGGAAGGTCCCTTCTAGTCTATTTAAAACCTTCGCATAGGCATTCCAATCGTCTTCCGTCAAATCGGAAGAATCAGCATCAATAACGGTTTTTGCCTCATACTAGAGCAGTTTTGCCCAAGCGCATTTATAGGTCATAGCCTCACACAAACGCTTGCAGTCAAAGAAGGCCTCATCGGAAGATCGATACTTGCGTACCCTGGTACCTCCTACGCATACTTTGCCATATCTCTCCATGCATATGTGGAGAGTATAACCACTGGGAAAAAACTCACGAATGTATTCCATGACAATCACCCCTTATCATTGAAAGAATCGGTGTTAGTTTGAATCCCTAAACACTAAAAACCAATTACTAGGGAATAATTATCCTTATATCTCAATGGTTAACCCTCGAACCTCTTCTCGGAGAAAAAGTGGTCGAAAAACGAGGACATAAGCCTAGGGTTCGTTAGAGTTGAAAACTCCTCCCACTTTCTTATCGTTTCCTTACGTACGTCTCCATAACCCCTAACGATTGCCCCACCCTTTGCTGCGAGATATGCGGATTCCAAACCGTGAGTTAAACAGCGTTTTACATGCTCGATGTATTTCTCGATTAAGGCATTCTCTCTTTTATATCTAAAGGAATGTCTTCTCAAGAATCTCAGCTTTGACATTCCCTTAAGGAGCAAGAATCCAGAGATATGATTGGTGGAGATCTCCGTTTTCCAGGAGATTTTGTACTTTGAAAGGATTCTGTCTAAGGACTTCCCCAAAGAATATGGAAGGATGCCATAAAGCTCATCGAGCTCTGGCCTGAAGAAATCCTTAATCCAGAAGACGTCGGTATCTCGGATCTTATAGAGCCTTTTTATTCGTTCGAACCTTTCCTTACTCACCTTCTTCTCGGCGACCCTTATAACATCCTCATACATCATTCTTACCGCCAGGGTCTTGGCAAATTCCTTTATTACTTCGCTAGTTAATTTCGTTTCTACGTTTGATTTTAAAATGTATGCATGGAGTTCATCCACTCTACATACGAAAAGCTCTGCATATCCTATATCCTGATATCCTATGATCTGCCTTACCGCTTCGGCTAGAACATCCCTTACGTCCTTGCCATAGATAGACCCAAGCTTTTCTATCGATTCTCTAATGTAACCATCGGGAAGGAAGCGATTAACCCGTGTAGTGGTTTGATTGATCGATCCACTACGTTCTTTTACCTTCTCCAAGAGTTCATATCCGGAGGCAAAATCCCTCAGGTTCCTCTCGGGGTCTATTCCCACAGTTCCTATCGCCTTCTCATAGCTCTCCCTTCTAATAATAGGCAGGTAGCCGGAGGCGCATAAGAGGCCAAGGAGATGGGCGTTAGTGAAATCTGGGATACCCATTTCGTAGATATCCACCACTATGTGATCCTCGGAGTTATCCTCTATGACATTGCGGAGGTTGTCGTAAGTATAAACGTCCCGTTTTAGGGAGAGCTTTTCGTATGTCGTATAGTACCTGTATGTCGTTCCAAGAACCCTACAGTTCTTTCCCCCGTATCCTTCTTTTAGTATCCGGATGAGTTCCAGAAACTCCTGAGAGATTATAAGATCGATTCTTCCTCTCTCTGGAAATGGAGAAAACGGCATGGTGCCGTTACCGATTTCCAGATAAGAGAGGGTCCGTCCTGCACGCTGGCTTACACCGGGGAGATTCAAAACGTTTGGTTGCAGCCCCTGGAATATGGCCGCAGCCGATAGCCACTCTACAAAAACCCCGACCCCCAAACCGCCTACAGATGGTATGAGTATCTTCATCTCAGCCAGCCAGCCTTTCTATAACAAAGGTTCTTATCTTAAACATGAGCCTCTCGTATATAGACGGGTTGACAATCCTCTCTACCTGATAGAAGGACGGACATAGCTTCGCAACGTGGGCGATCTCACTACAAAGCCCGCAACCTATGCACGAGTAATCAATCCAGACGATCTTATCGTCTTTTAGTGGGTTCGGATTGTTCCTCACGGTAAGCGAGGGACAGCCGTTATAAGATATACAGGAATGATCCCCCGTACATACATCCTCATCCACACCGAGCTTCTTCTCAACCCACCTCCCATTTGAATTCAAGACGTTAGACCTTATCCCTCTTATCTTTCTTCCGGCCTCAAGCGCGCATTCGGCATCGGAGATTATGACTTTTAATCCCTTAAGGTTCGATTTATACGCCTTTCTTATCGTCTCAAGCGATTCTTCCAAATCGTAAGGGTTGACTACCTCTATCCACTGGACACCCATACCCCTCAGCGTCTTCTCCATATCGGCTTCTGGCTTCTCGTATAGTCTCTTTAGAATCGGATAGGGTCCCTTCATCGTTCCTTCGACTCCTTTAGGTCTTTTATCCTCTTGATCCCTGGGGTGGAAAGGTTCTTCTGATGGCCGGTCATGGCGGTATGGTAGTTATAGAAGACGACGAGCACGGCGTCTTGGTCGGATCTGAGTGCGTTTGCAACGCTCGTCGTAAGACCGCTATGCCAGAACGTTCCGTCCCCCATAAACGAAATCACCCTTTCACGGTCACGACCAATCCTAGATAGCACACTGGAGCTCGCCATGCCGGTTCCCATACCCGTAACCGAGCCTCTGAGATTAAATGGGGGGAGATCCCCCAGGGCATAGCACCCGATATCGTTGCTGAAGAGGAGACGCGCTTTAGGGTTCTCCCTTTTTAGTATCTTTATTGCCGAGAAGATCGGCCTTTCAGGACAGCCCGTGCAGAAGGTCGCGCGTCTTTCGGGAACCTCTAGGTCTGGAATCTCTCCCTTTAAATCAACCGGAACCCCAAAGAACCTGGATAGCCCATCCAGAACGGTTTCATAAGAAACCTCTCCGGCCTTCGGTATGATCTCCTTGCCCGATATCTCGGTTCTAAGCCCGTTTGCTTGGGCTATGGCCCTTATCTCCTTCTCCAGGAGGTTGGGCATCCCCTCTTCCACGATAAGCACCCTTTCACGATCTCTGAGGAATTCAACTACTTCGCTCTCTACAATCGGGTAGAGGCAATGAATCGAATAAACGGCACAGTCCTCTTTAATGGAGTCAATGACCCTTAGTACCGTGTTTGTCAATATCCCGTGGGTTATGATTCCCATCCCCTTATTTGAGCCGTGGTTATAGGTCTTATTTATCCCTGCCTCCCTCACAAACTCGGCCGCCCTTGGAAGCCTGAGGTTGTATTTTTCCGCTTCCTGCATCTGTGTATAAGGAGGGAAGGGTAGTTTCTCCGGGATCTCTTCATTTACCCGAACCCTTTCGGGCCTTTTGTTATCCTTGGCCTTTACGATACCGGACATATAACCAACCCTGCTTCTTATAAGAACGACTACGGGAGAGCCCGAGTACTCGGATAGGGTAAATCCGTCCTGTATCAGATCGGAAAGGTGCTGGAGCGATGCACCAGAATCGAGTATAGGAAGCCCGGATTTATAGGCATAGGGAAGGGTTTTTTCTGCGACTATCGTGTTATTACAGCCGTAATCCTCTCCCACTAGGATCAATGCCCCGCCCCTAACCCCGGATGAGGCTACGTGGGCTATCACATCCGCAGCGACGTTGAATCCTACGACCTTAAAGGCAACCGCCCCTCGAACGGGGTTACTTATGGATGCCCTGAGGGCCGCTGCCGCTGCCGCTTCGTTTGTTGATTCTTCGGCATAGATGTCAAAACCACGGAGCACCGTGTGCTTTACCCTTTCTACAAGGCTGGTAACAGTTGCGGTGGGAGAACCAGGATAACTGGCAAAGTAGGATATCCCGCTCTCAAGGAGGGATTTGAGAATCACAACCGCTCCATTCCCGAAGTACTTTTTTCCACCCTCAAGAAGCAGTTGATTCTCTACTTCTCTGTCATAAGAGATGGGTTTATCTATCCCATAACGAACCAACCCCTATATTAAACGAAACGTGCCTCTTATCGAGGCTTTCTCGTTTGCCGGATTTCCATACCCCTGACTGCTATCCCTACTAAAAGTATACAACTGGCCTTATTGAAGTCAAAATGACGGATTGGGTAGAATAGTAGGGCGATATTATTTAGATAGCCAGAATGGCTTTAAGGTTTGGGAAGAATGAAGAAGAGAATAATCCTTTACACGGGAAAGGGGGGGGTCGGCAAGACCACCGTAGCGGCGGCTACGGGCCTCCTGGCAGCGAAGAGGGGGTATAGAACGCTTGTCGTTTCAACCGATGCCGCTCACAGTCTTAGGGATTCTTTTGACCTCGAGCTCGGACCTGAGCCTAAAAGGATAATGCCCAACCTCTACGCCCAGGAGATAGACGTCTATTATTCACTGGAGAAATACTGGGGAAGGCTTATGGAATACATGCGGTCCCTATTCAGTTGGATGAAGGTGGAGGATGTTCTGTCAGAGGAATTCAGCATACTTCCGGGAATGGAAGAGGTCTCGTGCTTCCTCTGGGTCTACCAGCACTTCCAGGACGGACCATACGATGTAATCATCGTGGATAGCGCCCCAACGGGGGAGACCCTGAGGTTGCTCTCCCTTCCCGACGTTGCCAGATGGTGGATAGTTAAGGTGTTTCCGATTGAGAGGAAGGTCGTAAAGGTGATAAGACCCGCAATGAAGGTCGTAACGGACATGCCGCTTCCAGAGGATCACACTTACGACGCTGTGGAAGACCTTTTCCAGAAACTAGACTCGATCCATAGGGTCTTTTCCGATCCTGGGGTGAGTTCGATCCGGCTTGTGCTCAATCTTGAGAAGATGGTGATAAAGGAAACGCAGAGGGCTTACACCTACCTTAACCTTTACGGCTATCCAGTCGATTCGGTCATAGTGAATAGAACGATGCCCAAGGAATTGGACCACCCGTACTTCGAGGAGTGGAAAAGATCCCAGAGGGTCTATAGGGATGAGCTAGAAGGGCTTTTTAGCCCTCTTCCCGTCTTTGAAGCACCTCTATTTTCCAAAGAGATCCTGGGGATGAACTCCCTTGAGGAGTTCGGCCGAATCCTTTTTTCTGGTAAGGACCCCACTCGGATCCTTTTTGAGGGAAAACCGTACGAAATCGTGAAGGAGGGAGGAGCGTATCATCTGCTCTTAAAACTCCCCTTTGTTTCTAAGGAGGATATCAGGCTCTCTCAGGTTGGAGATGAGCTTACAATCCAGATTGAGAACCATCGCAGGAACCTATTCTTGCCCGGGTTTCTAGCCAGGCTTTCAGTTGAGAAGGCCAACCTGCAAGATGGGGTTTTGAGAATAACCTTTGAGAGGAAGCACAGGAAGGCCAAGTGACGGGTAGAAACGGCTATTAAACCGTAAAAGGCCTTTCCGTTCCTTCTCCCGTACGTGGTACTCCTTAGGTGTGAGTATCCGTTTCCACTCCTTGTCTGTCCTTTTGATCTTATCTTTCATGGGTTCCCTCATTCAACCTCTATATAGATATTATTCTAACCCTTTAGTGCCGTTCTCTATACCCTTTAATTTATTCTTTTCGGGTTGTTTAAGGCGGTGCGGATTCATTAGAGGGTATTATGCGAGTATGCGGTTTCTTATAGGGATACTAACTCGCGGACAGCTCAAGCATCCTGTCTATTGCCTTCTTGGCTCTTACCGCGACATCATGAGGAACCCTTACTTCATATACCTCTTCTTGGAGGGATCTTAGGACCTTATCGAGTGTGATCATCTTCATGTACTTGCAGATAGCGTCTTCCTTTACGGGAAGGAAGGTCTTATCGGGGTTTTCCTTTCTCATCCTGTAGAGTATTCCCGTCTCGGTAGCCACTATAAACTCCTTGGCCTTAGAACGCCTTGGATGGTTAACCATCCCCCCGGTTGAGAGGAAATAGGTCTTCCCGTTCTTTACGGGCCTCCCATTGTCGTTGCCCAAATAGCACATAAAAGACGTTGTGCAACCGCACTCGGGATGGATGAGCATCTCGGCATCTGGATGGGCCTCTCTCATCTTTGCGATGTCATCCGGTCTTATACCCGCATGAACGTGGCACTCACCGGGCCATACGTGTAGCTTTCTTCCCGTAACCTTTGCGGCGTATGCTCCAAGGAACATGTCTGGAAGAAAGAGGATCTCCTTATCTTCGGGAATCGAACTTACGACCTTTACGGCGTTTGAAGAGGTACAGCAGTAATCGCTCTCCGCCTTGACCTCGGCTGTGGTGTTCACGTAGGAGACCACAACGGCATCTGGATGCTCCTTCTTCCATCTCCTAAGCTCATCGACGTTAATCGTATCTGCGAGTGAACAGCCGGCTTTTAGGTCTGGTATAAGCACCTTTTTGTCAGGGCATATGATGGAAGCGGTCTCGGCCATGAAGTGAACACCGCAGAAGACGATTATATCGGCCTCGGTTTTAGCCGCAGCCTGAGAGAGGGCCAGGGAGTCACCGATAAAGTCCGCTATGTCCTGAACCTCCGGCAATTGGTAGTTGTGTGCGAGGATTACGGCGTTTTTCTCCCTCTTTAACCCCTGGATTTTCTCTGAAATCCACTCCTGTCCTTCCATTTTAACCACCTGGCTTTCCCGCTTATTATGATACCATGTAAAGCCCTATGTCTAAAGCACGGGGTGAGTGGGTAAGCGCACCTATGGATATGAAATCAACCCCTGTTTCTGCGACCTCACGAACGTTTTCCAGATTAATCCCCCCCGATGCCTCGGTGAGCGCATTACCGCCAATCATCTCTACCGCCCTTTTCATGATCGAAACGGGCATGTTGTCGAGCATTATTATATCAGCCCCCGCTTCAAGTGCCTCCCTCACCTCTTCGAGTGTGGATGTTTCGACCTCTATCTTTAATCCCGTCTTAATCCCTTCACGGATGAGCCTCACAGCGCGGGAGATGCCACCTGCAAGCCTTATGTGGTTATCTTTAATGAGAACCCCATCGTAGAGCCCGAATCGATGGTTGTATCCCCCTCCAACGGAAACCCCGTATTTATCGAGGATCCTAAGGCCGGGCGCCGTCTTCCTCGTATCCATTATCTTTACAGGAAGCCCCTCTACGGCCTTTACGAATCTGGAGGTCAGTGTTGCTATTCCAGAGAGCCTCTGAAGGAGGTTAAGCGCTACCCTCTCCCCAGTGAGTATGGCCCTGGTACGGCCCTGGATTTCGGCAAGTGTATCCCCCGGTTTTACCGAATCGCCCTCCCTCTTTTTCTCGTTCCATAGGATGCCCTCATCCAGCCTCTTAAAGACCATTTCGGCTATGGGGAGGCCGGCCACTATGCCCTCCTCTTTAGCGATGATAATCGCTCTACATTCGCTGTACTCTGGAAAAAGGAGGTTCGTTGTGATGTCACCGCTTCCTATATCCTCACGAAGGGCATTCTCTATGATAGGCTCTATCTGAGACCTCTCTAATCGGGTTTTAATCATCTCCTTAGCCTATGGTATTAAGATTAACATCGATTTTAGTATTTCAAGGATGGACAGGGCGATTGGCCGATCGCCTCTATCTAGGTATTCCGGTCTCTGTGTCGGGGTTTTATTGGAAGCCGTATTACTTGACTTCCCAAACGTCACCAGAATAGAGGAGCCTATTTATATCCGGGGAGAACCTCTCCCTTGCCCTCTTTGCCTGTTCATAGATCAGCTCCTCAAAGCTCGGCTGGGATACCCTTCTAAATACACCCATGGGCACTGGGTATTCGGGCCAGTAGAGCTTAGAGAGGGAAAATGCGAGGGGAAGGTTCGTCTCGTCATAAACCGTAATATCATCAGGAGGATTCCCGGGTTCAAATTCCACTATCTCGAACCTGCCGTTTACTTGCCTTAGGCCTTTATCCCTCCTTTTACCAAATACGAGTGGTTTGCCGTGTTCAAGAAGGATGTTCCTCTCGTCCCTTACATCCTTTTCTGTAAAGTCGTCAAATACGCCGTCATTATAGACATAGCAGTTCTGGTATATGTGAATGAAGGAGGTTCCCTTGTGCTTGTAAGACTCTAAAATGATATCGACCAGGTGCCTTACATAGGCGGCGGATGTCCTTGCTACGAATGTGGCTCCTGATGCAAGGGCAAGCGCCACGGGCTCCGCTGGCTCCTCTATGGTTCCCATAGGAGCGGATTTATTTATCGTTCCCCTACTACTCGTGGGTGAGTACTGCCCTTTTGTAAGGCCGTATACCCTGTTATCAAAAAGAAGGATGTTTATATCGACGTTCCTTCTCATGACGTGTATAAGGTGGTTGCCTCCTATGGATATTCCGTCCCCGTCTCCCGTTATAACCCATACGGCGAGGTCTGGATTGGCTACCTTTACCCCTGTTGCAACGGGTATGGGCCTTCCGTGTATCGTGTGAAACCCATAGGTTGCCATGTAATAGGGAAGGCGCGAGGAGCAACCTATGCCGGATATTACTACGTGTTTCTCCTTGGGGATCCCAATCTCGGCAAGAGCCGTTTGAAACGCCTTGAGTATGGCATAGTCCTCGCAACCCGGACACCACCTCACATCCTGGTCGGACTTAAAGTCCGTCGCCTTGTACTTTTCCCTTTCTAACTCGCCTGCTTGAGTGCTCATATTTTCTCAACCACCTTCGATTTAGTGCATTTTTAGTCCCTTATACTCGTCTTTGATGAAATCTATGAGTTCGGACACGCTAAACGGTTTCCCCGTGACCCTATTGTATCCTCTGGCGTCAACTAGGTATTTTGCACGGAGAACATAGAGGAGTTGTCCAAGGTTTAGCTCCGGGACAAGCACCTTCTTAAACCTCCTAAGCACATCCCCCAGGTTCTTTGGAAGGGGATTCAGGTATCTGAGATGGACCATTGCCACCTTCATTCCCTCTCTATTTGCCGCCTCTACTGCCGCTTTTATATGCCCGTACGTGCTCCCCCATCCCACGACGAGCATATCCGCATCCGCAGGGCCTATAACCTTCACATCGGGTATGTCCTGGACTACCCTTTGAACCTTCTCTGCCCTCGTCTTTGTCATAAGGTCGTGGTTTTCAGGGTCGTATGATACGTTTCCGTAGATGTTGCTCTTTTCGAGTCCCCCTATTCTATGCTCAAGCCCTGGGGTTCCTAGTCTTACCCAGGGTCTTGCGAGTGTCTTATCCTCTCTTATATACGGATAAAACCCAGTGGGGTCGGTTCTAAAGCCTATCTCTATGGGAGGAATGTCCTCCAACTCTGGCAGTTTCCACGGCTCGGAAGAGTGTACGAGGAACTGTTCGGAGAGGACCAAAACCGGGGTCATGTACTTTGTAGCGAGCCTTATCGCTTCAATGGAGATCCAGAAGCAATCCGAGGGTGAAGACGGGGCTAGTATTATGATATGGGAATCGGACGGCCTTCCAAAAAGGGCAAAAAGCAGGTCACCCTGCTCCGTTTTTGTCGGCATTCCCGTTGATATACCCGACCTTTGGTAGTCGAATACGACGAGTGGAAGCTCCGTCATGACCGCTAGATTGAGCGACTCTATTTTGAGGGCAAGCCCAGGGCCGCTTGTTCCCGTTACGCCGAGTGCACCTGCATAGGATGCCCCTATCGCCATTGTGATGGCCGCTATCTCGTCCTCCGTCTGTATGGATATCACACCGTGGTGTTTTAGGGCGGCTAGGATGTGCAAGACCTCGCTTGCGGGCGTTATAGGGTATCCAGAGTATATGAGTGGCAAACCGGATTTGTGTGAGGCGACTATGAGCCCATAGGCGGTTGCAAGCGCTCCGTTTATATTCCTGTATCTTCCGGGTTCCAGCCTTGCGGGTGGGATTTGATAATGTACGGGGAATATCTCCATCGTATCGCATATGTTATATCCGGCCTTGAGTGCGTTTAGATTTGCCTCAAGGACATCAGGCTTAGAGGAGAACCGTTTGTTGAGAAAGCTTATAATCGGGTCGAGGGGCCTTGAAAAGAGCCAGGATATAATGCCGAGTGCAAGGAAGTTCTTACATCTGAGTTTGTCCCTGTGCCCTATAGAGGTGTTCTTTAGCGCCTCGAGTGTGAGTTTCGTGATGGGGACCCTGTAGACCCTGTATGAGCTCAATGAATCGTCTTCAAGTGGGTTTGTGGTAAATCCCGCTTTCTTCAGGTTTTGTTCTATGAATTCGTCTTCGTTTACTATGATTGTACCTCCGGGTTTTAGGGAGGAGAGGTTTACCTTAAGAGCCGCGGGATTAAAG
>CAZWVA010000044.1:0-23398 GCA_964636885.1 uncultured Spirochaetia bacterium | reverse complement strand
CAGCTAGTGTAGCGGGGTTACTCCTTACCACGGAGGCCCTGGTTGCCGAAAAGCCTAAAGAAGAAAAGAAATTCGGCGGTGGTATGCACGGCCATCCCGCTATGGAGGACGAATTCTAACTTAAACCAACGATCGGCTGAGGGGAAGGCGTGTTCCTTCTCCTCGGCCTCGTCATTTTTAAAAGGACTTTGAAATCCTGTGTATGATTCCCATTCTAATCAGTTCCCTATAGGTCTTCGTATTGCTTTCTTCGGATGCCAAATGCTCTAGATCCTCGGGTTCGTCTATATCGAGACCTATTCTAGGAAGTCTATATACTTCATAAGGTATACCTCTCTTCCTCGCCTCATAGATGTGTTTCCTGAAGCTATCGTATCCAAATCGGGATGGAAAGGCGTCTGGTGGTTTTCTTAGAATCGCGTTTGTTCCCATTTCGTCCCTTGCGGGGATGAGTATTGCGGACGGGTAGGGCTTTTCCCTTTCCAGAATGAAGTCTATATCCTCTGGGGTCGTAAGAGGAGCATCTCCGGGAATAACGAGCACAGACTCCGCTCCCATATCCTTACAGATCCCCGAGGCGAAGTCTACTGAGTCGCTTTCTCCATGTTGTTCTTTTTCTCTTATGACCTCTACGCCGAGGCTCATAGCGAATTCTATTGCATTTTCATCCAGGGTCACAACGAAGAGGCGGTCGAGGAGCCTTGAGCCTTTTATCGCTCTGAGCACGTCTTCTAGCATTGCATAGGCGAGTGCCCTCCTTTCACCTTGGGGAAGGATGGGAGAAAGCCTCTCCTTTGCCCTTGATAGGTCTTTTACAGGAACTATGGCGAACTTCATCTAAACAATTTACAGGATTTTTTGCCGATTTCCATAGTAGACCATCGGTAACTTAGAAAACCGGGTTAGGGGAGGAATAAAGAATAAAGCGGTGTTTTTAGTCTTCTCCCGGAATTGAAAAGCGGGATTCCTTTGAGTTAAAATGACGATGAATAGGGTTATGGCTGTAGTAAACCCGGTTTCTCAAATCTCTCGGTATGAGGTGAACTACCATGCTTAGATTTATAATGGGGAGATCAAAAAAGACCGGCCTCCCCCCGGGGACCCTTATCCATATAGGAGAGAGAAAGGTCGATAGGGTGAAGATCACCGTCTTTGACTATGGCGAAAATGGGTTTCGGGAGGTGGAGGCGGGTTCGATTGAGGAGTGCCTTCCCTACAGGGATAAGCCCACCGTTTCCTGGATAAACATAGATGGCCTCCACGATGTCGAGGTTATTGAAAAAGTGGGAAAGCACTTTGGTCTCC
This sequence comes from uncultured Spirochaetia bacterium, assembly GCA_964636885.1. GTDB lineage: Bacteria > Desulfobacterota_D > UBA1144 > Nemesobacterales > CSP1-2 > CAZWVA01. Next base: position 22,093 of record CAZWVA010000044.1, on the reverse strand, counting down.
ATCCACTTTTACTGGAAGACGTTTTAAACACAGGGCAGCGTCCAAAGCTAGACGATTACGGCACTTATCTTCTTATCGTTCTAAAGATGCTCTACTGTAACGGAGAGGATACGGTAGAGGCCGAGCAGATAAGCATCGTCCTTAGTTCAAATCTGGTTATCTCTTTTCAGGAGGATTCGGGGGATGTTTTTAATCCGGTAAGGGAGAGGATAAGAAACAATAAGGGTCGTATCAGAAAGGTCGGAGCCGATTATCTGGTCTATTCGTTGATGGATGCGATAGTCGATAATTACTTCATGATTCTGGAGAGGGTTGGGGAAAGGATGGAAAACCTTGAGGAGGAACTCGTGACAGACCCTACAAAAGAGACCTTATTGGAAATCCACAGATTAAAAAGAGAGATGATATTCTTGCGTAAATCAGTCTGGCCTTTAAGAGAGGTGGTTAGCGGTTTGGAAAGGGGAGAGTCATCCCTTATCGATATGTCTACCGTAACCTACCTTAGAGACCTTTATGACCATACGGTTCAGGTGATCGATACGATAGAGACGTATCGAGACCTGATTTCCGGGATGCTTGACATCTACCTTTCGAGTATCAGTAACAGAATGAACGAGGTTATGAAGGTATTAACCATTATTGCCACAGTATTTATCCCTATAACCTTTATAGCGGGTATATATGGAATGAACTTTGAATACATGCCGGAACTCCATAAGAAGTGGGGGTATCCAGTGGCTTTATTCGTGATGCTTGTTATAGCCCTTTTTATGGTGGCCTATTTCAGAAGAAAGAGGTGGCTCTGAGAAAGGAGATTACTACAATATTCGCAAGGGATATCAATTGCCTTTAAAGCCGTTAGCTCCGCAGCACTCTACGAGCTGACTGAGCAGGTCGTTCTGAAACTCTTTTGCCTTCCAGCCTAGACCGTTTGCCAGAATCGAAAAGACAAGGACGTCTCCCCCTTTTGTAAAGACATAGCCAGAAAGCGCCCTTACGTTATTGAGATAGCCGGTCTTTGCCAGGATCCTTCCCCTCACCTCCGATGTGCTGAATCTGTGTTTTAAGGTTCCGTCCACCCCGGCTATGGGAAGGGAGGTGAGAAAATGGGGGGCTATAAACCGGTTCTTATATGCGTATCTTAGGATCTCGGTTATAACCTTGGGGGATACCTGGTTTAGGGGTGAAAGCCCTGAGCCGTCTACTATTGTAAAGGGGTCTTTTACCCCTACGGTCTTCCTGAGGAATTCCGATATAACCTGGGCGCCCTTCTCCCAGCTTCCGGGTGCCTTTTTAAACTCCGCCCCTAGCGTTTTAATTAGGTTCTCTCCTATGATGTTTATGCTGTTTTTGTTGTATTCTGTAACTATTAGATAAAGCGGATCGGAGAAGTGGGTATAAAAAGCACTTGCCCAGTTTGGGACCTCACCCGTGGCTACTAGCCCGCTAACCTTAATACCCGCCTCTTCCAGGGTCCTCTTAAAAACGCTACCCGTATAGAGGGCCGGGTTGCCGACGGTTGTCTTAATCGAGTATAAGGAGGTGCGGGGAGATATGTTTCCCCGAAGCACTATGGTTTTTCCCTCCTCATACCACTTTGCTGTGATCCCTCCTTTTCTGTAACTCGTAGTGGCCTTATTTATGATGTTTATGTTTGTGCCTCTCGGTTCCAGTTCCACAGTTGGGATCCTGCCCGGTTTTGAGGGATAAACCCTTATCTCAAACGTGTTTTGATTGAGTGTGAGGGCGCTTATAGCGGGGCTATAGAAGTCCCCCTTCCATTCCTCCTTCCATCCCTTTCCGTACCTCACACCGTCGAAGTAAGAATCGTCTACGATGATCCCTCCCTTTATCTCTCTTATGCCCCGTCTCTTAAACTCCTCAGCTATGAGACGGAGGTGCTCGGTGGTAAGGCTCGGTTCCCCATATCCCTTTATGTAGAGTCCGCCGTAGAGTACCCCGTTTGAAGCCCCTCCGCCTGAGTAGAACTCGGTCTTAAACCTGTAGTCGGTTCCAAGAAGTGAAAGCGCAGAAACGGAGGTTATCACCTTCTGGTTGGAGGCCGGAATGAAGAGCCTATCGGGGTTGTATTCGAGTATCTTTTGATCCGTTTTAAGAGACATAACGACTACACCCAGTTTCCCGTCATTCCTGGCCTCCTTGGGTATTAAACCGTAAATGTTCTCGGAGAAACTGACCTGACTTGCGAATACAAGGAAGAGGGTTAGAACCAGAGGACATAGCCTTTTCATAAGGGCAAGTATGTTAACACGTATCACCGGGTTTGAAAAGGGTTTTTTAAAGGGAGTAGGTCTCTAGGCGATACCCGAACCTCTATGGGTTAGGATACAAAAGGGGGTAGGGGTTTGTGGTTTGAAACCCGATTACTCAATGCGCCTCCGCCCAGTTCTTTCCTACCCCGATATCCACCTTGAGAGGAACTCGGAGCTTCCAGGCCCCCTCCATTTCCTGCCTGATTAGTTCTGAGAGCTCGCCGAGTTCCGGCTGATAGATCTCGAATAGAAGCTCATCGTGTACCTGAAGGATCATACGGGACTTAAAAGCCTTTAGCCTCTCATGGATTCTCAGCATTGCGATCTTTATTATATCCGCCGCCGAACCCTGAATCGGGGTATTTATCGCTGTGCGCTCCCCGAATCCTCTTGTCGACCTGTCCTTCGATTTAAGCTCTGGGATCGGACGGCGTCGCCCGAGTATGGTTACCGCATACCCCTGTCTTTCTGCCTCCCGAATGGATTTCTCTATGTATGCTCTCACGCCCTTATACCGTTTGAAGTACTCGTTTATATAGCTCTTTGCAATCGAGTTTGATGTTCCAAGCTGTTTTGCGAGACCAAACGGGCTTATCCCGTATATGATTCCAAAGTTGATGGTCTTAGAAAGCCTCCTCATCTCCGGCGATACCATGTCCTCAGGTATGCCGAATATCTCTGAAGCCGTGCGACGATGGATGTCGCTTCCGGCTAAAAAGGCGTCGACAAGGCTCTTATCCTCCGAGAAGTGGGCAAGGAGCCTGAGCTCTATCTGGGAATAATCGGCGGAGAGGATCAAGAACCCCTCTTCCGGAATGAATGCCTCCCTTATCCTCCTTCCCTCCGGTGTTTTTATGGGGATATTCTGAAGGTTTGGCTCGCTTGAACTCAGTCTTCCTGTGGAGGTTCCCACCTGGTTGAACGACGTATGTATCCTTCCCGTTTCCGGATTTATGAGTCTTGGAAGGGCATCTACATACGTGGACTTGAGCTTTGATAGCCCCCTGTATTCGAGCACCTTTTGGGGCACGGGGTGAAACTTGCCGAGTTCACTTAGAACCTCGACGTCGGTTGAAGCCTCCCCTGTTTTGGTGAGCTTCTTACTGGGAAGCCTGAGCTTATCGAAGAGGACCTCCCTAAGCTGGATGGGTGAATTTAGGTTGAACTCAAACCCGACCTCGGAGTAGATATCTCTGGCGATCTTATCAAGGCTCTTCTCGAATTCGGTCGATAGCCCATCTAGGATCGAGGGATCGATCCTGACTCCGTTTATCTCCATCCTTGCAAGAACCTCTATGAATCTGAGTTCTATGTCTCTAAATACGCCGATTAGGTCTAGTTCCTCGAGCTTGGGGATGAGCTTTTTGCTGAGTATCATGGCAACGTCGGCGTCCTCGCAGGAGTAGACCTTTGCCTTTTCCACCTCCACTTCCTGAAACTCTATCCTCTCCCTTCCTCTACCCGTTATGTCCTTGTATGTAATCGTCTTATGTCCGAGATATACCCTTGCGAGTTCATCTAGGCTGTAGCTCATCCTGGATGCATCAATAATGTGTGCGGCTATTATCGTATCGCAGTGTATCCCCTTAAGATTGAGCCCATGTCTTTTAAGGACTATGAATTCGTATTTCAGATTCTGTCCTATCTTCTTTATTTCTCTACTCTCGATTACCGGCTTTAGTTTTTCAAGGACACATTGAAGACCGAGTTGCCTATGGGAGTCTGTGATTGCCAGTCTATGATTCACAGGGATATAATAGGCCTCGTGCGGGGCTGGGGAGAGGGCGATCCCAACGATTTTGGCACGCATTGGGTCCTGGGAGGTTGTCTCGAGGTCTATGGAGACTTCGCCAGTTGACCGAATCCTCTCTAGGACCCTATAAAGCTCGCTCTCCGATAGAACCAGATTGTAGTTCTCATAGCTGACCTCGCTTTTATCCGTGTTATCCGTCGGTTCTACGGGTTTATCACTAGAGTCGGTTTTTGCCCCATCCACTGTGGAGCCGCCAAGCTCACGGAGAAGAGACTTAAATTCGAGTTCCTCAAATATCCCTGAGAGCCTCTCCTTATTAAATCCCCGGTATTTGAGATCGTCCAGTTTTATATCTATCGGAACATCGGTTTTTATTGTGACAAGCCTCTTGCTTAGGATGGCGCTTTCCTTGTTTGTTTCTATGAGCTCCCTCTGCCTCTCTGGGACTTCACCTATACGCTCAATGAGCCTCTCAAGGGAGCCAAATTCCCTTATAAGCTGGGATGCGGTTTTCTCCCCTATGCCCCTTACACCTGGGATGTTATCCACCGGGTCCCCGGAAAGGGCAAGGACATCAGTTACCCTCTCAGGTGGAACGCCGAACCTCTCTACGACCTCCTTTATACCGGTTTTCTTATTCCTCATCGTATCGATTAGGGTCACTTTATCTGAGACGAGCTGGCAGAAGTCCTTATCTCCGGTGACGAGGAGAACCCTTATGTTTTTATCCTCCATCTTCTTCACTATCGTCCCGATAATGTCGTCTGCCTCGTACCCTTCCATCTGGATCCGAGGTATCCCAAGGCCATCTACGATTTCGAGTATCTTCGGGATCTGCATGTTGAGGTCATCCGGGGCCTCCCCTCTATTGGCCTTATAGAGCGGGTATATATCGTCTCTAAACGTCCTGCCCTTTGAATCGAATACTATCCCCATGTAATCGGGTCTATAGTCCTTAAGGAGCTTGAGGATCATGGAGGTAAAACCGTATATGGCGTTTGTGGGGAACCCCTTTGATGTGCGGAGGCTCCTTATGGCATGGTAAGCTCTGAATATATAAGAGCTCCCGTCTATGAGGCATAGTATGGGCTCTTTCATTGATTAACATTTTAGGGCCTTACGGGGAAGGTGTCAAAGTGGAGGGTGTAGGGAGACCGGATTCTATTCGAATAACAACGAAAGGGAACCCGAGTAATCGTCTATAAATCCGATTCGGTTAGCGCGAAGGTGAATGACATTCTTGGACTCATTTGGCTAATAATACGCCTGAGGCTATGGCAAAGATGATCCCTATGATCTCTCTGGTTTCCAGATGTTCTTGAAAGAAGAGAAGTGAAAGGAGAACGGTGATTGCGGGGTAGAGGGATGTGACGGGAATAAACACGGAGAGCCTCGTTGTCTGTAGGGCGAAGATGAAGAGCACCGTTCCTATACCCCAGCTTAAGCCCATTAGGAGTCCAAAGTAGTTGAAAGAAAAGCCCTGAGAGATCTCTCCCCTCTTGAGAAGAACGAAGGACGTAAGCACAATTAGGGTCCCTATACCCTCAAACAAATAGACCCTGTAGGGTATATCTCTCTCTAGGCCCAATTTGCCGAAGAAGCTGCCAAGGCCCCATAGGAAACAGACGATAACGGCCACTATAAACCATCTCTCCATGGTTTTTCCCGCCTAAATGAGATTCCGCAAGGCAGTCCGCGTTTGTGAGTCATGTGGTAAAAAGCCAACGGGATTCCTTAAATGCAACCATGCAACCCATTTAATCCGTGCGAGACATGCCCGATTATGGATCTATGGAAAGCTTTGCGGTGGTTATAAATCTAACATGGGCTTTATGTAAAAACACCTCTTTTACCAGTGGGTTAGTAGCGTCTCGACTCGATGGCGAATGGAAATCTGAGCTTTCGGCTACCTGGTTCCCCCTGGATTCTATAACCGATCTCAACCGTGGCGCTTTTAACACGAGAGGGAAGCCTCTTAAAGTATATGAATCCGTCGAGCCTTGCCTTTGGTTGTATGGTGCCTGGGAATAGGGCATGAGTGATCACGTCATCAAGCCTTTCCGGGTAATAGGCTGGTGGATAGTACCAGCCCGGATAGAAGGGATCGAAAAACAACGCATCAAAGAAGAAGGGATCAAAGCGGTGGAACCTACCGTATCCAAACCCGAATGAGAAGTAGGGACGGAATGCATATCTCCTCCGATAGTCTGCCTCGATGGCCTGGACTACGGTTTCGGGTGGTAAGGGGTTATACTGGGTTTGGTTCTCGTCTAGGAGCCGGAAATCGTCGTAACCGATGGTTAGACTAGAAGGTGTATCGTTTTTGATAATGACGTATAAGGGGGTGACGTAGTCCTCAAGATCGGTTGGTTTTCCGTGCCATGCCGAGGCCTGTACCCTTACGGTTATTCCTTCCTCGCTCTTTGTAGAGCTCTGGAACTCGGAATCGATCAATCCGCCGTCTGGAAGGGGAACGAGTCGGCGTGAGGCGCAACCGACTAGGAGAAATACCAGGGATATCAATCCGATCCTGATAGATCGGGTTCCAAGAAACCCACTTAAAACCATCTTTGGCTCTCCTAAAATAATAGTTTATCCGATATGGGTACCGAGTTCTATTACTCAAAGTCCGGTTGCGTTGACAATGGATTATTCTTCATGGGATAATGATAAAAAAAGGCTCACTATAGGGGAGTTATATAGATGTTCCAGAGAAGGCGCCATTTAACGGTTCTATTCCTTCTTCTCTTACTCTATACGTTTCAGGGCAAGACAGAATCCGGTTCAGCGACTGTAGGGGAAGAAGGGATGAGGGTTACAAGTACAGCCTTTAAAGAAGGGGGTATGATACCTAAGATCTATACGTGCGACGGCCCGAATGTCTCCCCTCCAATATCATGGGATTCTGTACCCGAAGGTGCAAAGAGTCTAGCCCTTATATGCGACGATCCCGATGCTCCAATGGGGATATGGGTGCATTGGGTCATCTTCAATATACCCCCAGGAGGTGGAGAGCTACCCGAAAACGTACCACACGAGAGGGTACTTCCAAATGGTGCAAAACAGGGGATAAACGATTTCCATACAATCGGTTATGGCGGTCCTTGCCCCCCTGGCGGCACCCATAGGTACTATTTTAGGCTCTATGCCCTGGATAAGGAGATTGAGCTTGAGGCCGGGGCCACGAAGGCGGATCTGTTAAAGGCTATGGAGGGGCATATACTGGCTAAGGGAGAGTTAATGGGAAGATATAGAAGGTAGACCGTTTATTTTCATCGGATTTGGCTTACGATTCGAATCCCACACTTATGCCATAAGCTCCTTAACCTCCTTTAGTATCTCCGATAGTACAAGGTCCCTATTTTCGTGTGTTATCTCAAAAAGCCCTATATCGCCTCTTTTCTTTATATCCGCTATAATCCCGCCTCCCTTAAGCGCGATCGTTGCAACGACTATCCTTTCGGAATCCAAGACCCTTTTTAAGAGCCCTTTAAATTTATAGGAGAGACATTCCATCTTTCCTATCTCATCTATAACGATGAGCCTTGTTTCAGGATCGAAAAACGGTATGGAATCGAGGAAACGCTCAAAGCTCTCTACATCAACCCCGTATTTACCGATCTTAAAGGGGCCCTTTATATCCACGTGGGAGAGGATCCCCCTTCTTCCGTCCAGGGATATCATATAAAACCCCTTCCTAACGCCCCTTTCCCTTATCTCCTCGGTGTAGAAACCCACGGGATGCAAGTCGGTTAGTTTCTGGGAGAGCCTTTTTATAAGGGTCGTCTTTCCTACGCCGGGCAGCCCCGTTATGAGTATGTTTTTCTTTATCTGACCCATTGCCTGTACAAATATAACATAGTGCTTGCATGTTAGGTCCTACAGAGGATTTTCTAAGGAGGCAGTCCGGTTAATAAACCGGATCTTGCAGGCTCTATATGAAGGATAACAAGATTAAAAACCCTACGATGATGGTTTAAAAATATACAAATTGTTATTTAATCAATCAAAATTCTGGTTAGTTGTTAATCAGATTAAGTTTGTGATTTTTACAGATCTCCTTGAAGATAAAAGAGATTTTTCATTTGGTACTCTTTTTGCACCTTAAAGACCCTCAATAGCTAAAAGGAGGAAAAACGATGAGGTTCAACCTATCTTGGATTCTGTTGACCGACCTAATAGTGGGATTACTGTTTCTTACGATTGGAGCACTTGCCGAGGACCCTACAGTAACCATACGCGCTGGTCATTTCCCAAACATAACCCACGCCCAGGGGGTTATTGGGCAGGCAAAGGGGTGGTTTGAGAAGGCCTTAGGAGAAAACACGAAGGTCGAATGGAAGGTGTTTAACGCGGGCCCCTCGGCAATTGAAGCCCTATTTGCTGGGCAGCTCGATCTCGCATACATAGGACCAAGCCCTGCGATTAATGGTTATGTAAAATCCAAGGGAGAGGCTCTTCGCATCGTTGCAGGGGCGGCAAGCGGAGGGGCCGGTCTTGTCGTTAGATCGGATTCCGGGATAAATAGCGTAAGAGACTTTAACAGTAAGAAGATCGCATCACCCCAGCTGGGAAACACGCAAGATGTGGCACTTAGAGGCTGGCTTAAAGACAACGGTTATAGGTTAAAGGAAAAGGGGGGCACCGTTCAGGTAATCCCGCTTGCAAACCCGGATCAACTAACACTATTCCTCAAAAAGGAGATCGACGGAGCGTGGACGGTTGAGCCATGGGTTTCAAGGCTTATACTCGAAGGGGGCGGAAGGCTTTTCCTCGATGAAAGGGAACTCTGGCCCAATGGGAGGTTCGTTACCACTCACCTCATCGTCAGCACGAGGTTTTTAAAAGAGCACCCTGACCTTGTTAAAAAGTGGATAGCGGCTCACGTTGAGCTCACCGAGTGGATAAACAAAAACCCAGAAGAGGCTAAGAGGATAGTAAACGAAGAAATTAAAAAAGAAACTGGTAAAGCGATTCCTCAAAAGGTTCTCGACGAGTCGTTTAAGAGGATTGACTTTACATACGACCCGATTTCAAGCTCACTTTTTAAGTCTGTAAGGTGGGCGTTTGAGCAGGGATTCCTGGGGAAAGAGAAGCCAGATCTATCAAACATATATGACCTTAGCCTGCTCAACAAGGTACTGAAAGAAAAGGGGCTTCAGCCTGTGAAACTAGACGTTTCAAAGAAAAAAGAGGAGAAGAAAGATGATTGAGTCTATACAGGGATCTGAAAAGACCGAAGAGTTAAAGGGTCTTAATGAATTAAAACCCGATAGGTTAATCGATGTGAGAGGGGCGATTTGCCCTCATCCTCTTAATGTCATTAGGAACGCTATGAGGGGACTAAAGGATAGGGAAATTCTCCAGGTCATATGCGATCACGAGCCTACGGCCAAAGAGAACGCTCCCAGGTTCTGCTCCCGAAGGGGCTACCCATTTAGGGTCGTCGAACAAAACGGCGTCTGGCATATCTTTATCCAAAAGGTTGAAGAAACACTGCCCAGGCTTCGGGTAGTGGATGTGTCAAAGGCATTTAAGACCAGTCACGGCAGCCTTACGGCTCTTGAAAATATCAATTTGATGATTCATCAAGGGGAGTTTGTTTGCCTCCTCGGCCCCTCGGGATGCGGTAAATCCACGCTTCTCAATCTGATTGCCGGGCTTGATAGACCCACGAAGGGCGAGATCTGGTCAAATGGCAATCGTGTAACAGGTCCCGGTTCAGACCGTGTGGTCGTGTTTCAGGAAGGTGCCCTCTTCCCCTGGCTTACCGTTATACAAAACGTTGAATTCGGTCTTAAAATCCTCGGAGTTGCTCCCAAGGTGCGTAGAACCCTTGCCCTTGATTATCTCAAACTGGTGGGGCTTGATGAAAAGTTCCACGATTCGTTTATACATCAACTCTCAGGCGGAATGAAACAGAGGGTGGCAATTGCAAGGGCCCTTGCGATGGAGCCCGCCGTTCTCCTTATGGATGAACCCTTTGCGGCTCTTGACGTTTACACGAGAGAAACCCTTCAGGATGAACTGCAAGGGATATGGCTTGAATCACATAAAACCATCGTTTTTGTTACCCATAACGTTCAGGAAGCGGTATTACTTGGAGACAGGGTGATAGTTTGTTCAAAGAACCCCGGGAGGATAAAGGCGGAATATGAGATAGACATTGCGAGGCCTAGAAAAATGGATAATCCTGAGGTGTTTTTGAATACAAAGTGGATTACGGATGATCTAAGGGAAGAACTGGAAGGGAAAGAGGAGAACGAAGCGGTAAAAGAGGCGGCCCGATGAGTAAGAGGTTTATGAAACTCACTGTCTTTTATCTTCTCCTCATAGGGATTTGGCAGGGACTCGCACTGCTTAAGGTTTGGCCTGAATACATCTTCCCGTCTCCATTTGGCGTTCTTAGAACGCTCGTTGCGGGATTTGAGGATAGGACATTCGTAATCGGGATTCTAATCAGCATGAAGAGGATCCTTATCGGATACGGCATCTCAATAGTGCTCGGATTATTGATAGGCCTCCTTATTGGAAGGGTAAAGACCCTGGATGAGACTGTAGGCTCTCTGGTCTTGGGTTTTCAAGCGCTTCCAAGTATATGCTGGCTCCCTCTTGCCCTTCTCTGGTTTGGGCTGAGTGAGACGGCGATCCAGACGGTTGTTATTTTGGGCTCTCTATTTTCGATCATAATAGGTGCAGATACCGGGGTGAAAAACGTCCCTCCTATCTACATAAGGGCGGCAAGGACTATGGGGGCAGGAGGACTCAGGCTGTACACAGGGGTTATAATACCTGCAGCACTTCCCTCTATCATAAGCGGTTTTAAGCAGGGATGGTCTTTTGCATGGCGTTCACTTATGGCAGCAGAACTCCTCTACGTAGGTCTGGGTTTGGGACATCTCCTTATGATGGGAAGGGAGCTAAACGATATGAATCAGGTAATAGCCGTGATGGTTGTAATAATCGTAATCGGAGTCGTGGTGGATAGACTAATATTTGCAAGGATAGAGAACAAGGTTAGAGAGAGATGGGGACTCGCCTAATGCCTATTGTATTAAGTAACATACAAAGTGATCTAATAATCCACAGCCTGCTTCTAAGATACTATCGGTCTAGGAGTACATACTACTGTAGTCCCCTAAATCGATAATCCACACGCTAAACCCACAGATTTTTATTAAGCACAAGCAGTAGAGATGTGCTTACAGTATGACTCTAACCTTATTTAGGGAGGATACAACCATGGAAATAAGGGAAATAGCACTTCAAATAGCAAAAAGGGAGGATCTCTAATATGACTGGTTTTTGGCAAAGTGGGTTAAAGGTGATTACTGCGGTGTTTGTTTTTCAGCTTTATGTATTGAGCTCTTATGCTCAATCCCGGAGTGCGCAAATAGAGGCTCTTAAAAGGCAGATGGAGGAGATCCAGAGGCAGAACCAACGGCAGATAGAAGAGCTTCGTAATAAGATCGAGGAGCTTGAGACCAAGAAAGAAGCCGATCAAAAGAGGATCGAGGAGCTAGCAGTAAAAGAAGAAGAAAAGGATGCCTGGTGGCGGAAGGTCGATGCGGGAATTAAAGACGGTCTCTTCTTTAAGACAAAGGATGGAAACTTTTCAATCAAAATGAACCTATACGGTCAGGTTCAATTCTCTATAAACGACACGGACGATAAAAACACGGCTACCGATTTCAATATAAGAAGGCTGAGGCTGATCTGGAGTGGAAACGCCTTTAGACCATGGCTACTATACTATACTCAGTTGGAAGCCACAGACGACGTGGTTTTGAGAGACGCCTTCTTTGATGTGGCCTATGATACGAGGTTCGCTCCGAGAGTGGGTCAGTTTAAGGTCCCATTTAACCGGGAGCAGTTGTACTCTGGAAGCGCACTACAGCTTATAGAAAGGTCTATCCTGGATGATGAGTTTCGTTTTGCACGCGATGAGGGTGCAGCTATATACGGGGCCCTGGGGAATTACATCGTTTACGGTGCAGGGGTGTTTAATGGCGATGGAAGAAATGGGACCAGTGTAGATTCAAATCTCCTATATGCTGGTAGAATACAATTTACCCCCTGCTGCGGTGAGTTGAAATACAAACAGGGTCAGTTCCCTACGGGCGGGGATTATAATTTTGAGCCGAATTTTGGACCAAAGGATAATGTCCTCGTTGCAATCTCCGCAGCCGCTGCCGTCATCCCCGGACTCAACATTGAGAGAAAAACCCCCGACAACAGCAGTATAGACGACAGATTTGCCGAGATAGGTACGGTGTATGCCGATGTGTTTTCTTTTACTACGGATGTGAACCTTAGATACTCTGTCTTCAGCTTGGATGGGGAGTACATATTTAGACGAATATCACCCGAAGAATCGGATCTTTCGAATGTAAACGATCAAGGGTTCAGGGTTCAAGGTGGCTTCTTTGTCATTCCCCGATTCATAGAGGTTGCGGGAAGATTCACATATATAGATTTTGACGACGATGTAGATGAGAAGGACAAAAAGTGGGAAATTACGCCCGGACTCGGTTTCTACTTCTCTAAGAGCCATAAGTGGAAGCTACAATTCGGCTATTCGTTCATAAGGGAGGAAGATACGGCTGGCGAAGAGACCGATTCAAATACATTTAGGACTCAGATCCAGGTTTATTTTTAATAGCCGAGGAAGGCCGATTCCGTTTCCTTACCTTCTTTTGGGAACCCGGCACCGGTGCTTTCTCCGGTGCCGGGTTTACTTGAAACGGATGAATTAACGGGTATTTTGACGAATATGCTTGACCTCAAGAGAAATAAACGATGTGGGAAGGAAGACGGAATTATCTCCCTTATCCTCGCCCCGATTCTGGTCATAGTGTTATTCCTGGTCGGTCTTCTTTTTCAGTATATGAGCTTTTCAACACCCTCTGAGATAAAGGGATTAAAGGGGCGCGGTTCTGTGAGGACCTACGATTTCCCTCGCGATGAGGTTTTTCAGACCTCTATTTATCTGATAGATGAGATGGGCTTTACGGTCATCGAATCGGATAAAGAGGACTACATAATCGCGACCGAAGGTTCGGATTTTCTTAATGAAGGAAGGATAATCGCTTTGTTTTTCACATCAGAATCCCCGAATCGTACACAAGTGGAGGTTGTAAGCAGATTCATGGCTCTTCCACGTCTTAAAGAGCTCCTATTACCAAGAAATGGTATCTCGAATATACTGGATGATCTAAATAAACGTCTGGAGAAAAGCGATGGAAAAAGGTAGCTTAATACCTGTATAGAACACGGGTCGCTTTGTCTTAGTGAGCCTTCTTATATGATTGATGCTGTCATCTGCCTTATCGGGTGTGTTTTTAGGTAAACTGTTCTTTGGGTGATAGGGGCTCTATTACATGGTTGGTATTGTGTCTATATTGGCCAGGCACGGTTAAGGAGAAATCAAATTACCTGAAGGGGGTTCCCCTCACATGCCGGGCGCACAGCGTGACTACTACGAGGTTCTCGGCGTTCCGCGTGATGCCGACTTAAAGACGATCAAAAAGGCCTTTCGAGAACTCGCCCTCCGTTACCATCCAGACCGCAACAAGGAACCGGGGGCGGAGGATCGTTTTAAGGAGATCGCCGAGGCATATGCCGTTCTTTCCGATCCAAAGAAGCGCGCTCAGTATGACGCCAGGGGGTTTGCCGGTGTCTCCGGATTCTCACTGGAAGACCTATTTAGCGGTATAGACTTTGGGGATATCTTTGGAGGACCTGGTTTCGGTCTCGGTTTTGACTTTGGCGAAGGACTGTTTGAGCGTTTCTTCGGTCGTCGTCGTCCGGGTCCTCCCCGTGGTGAAAATATAGAGATCGAATTGGCGGTGCCTCTCGAGCGTGTGCTCACCGGGGGTGAAGAGACCATACGTTTTTCCCGCCCCGAAACCTGCCCATCCTGCCATGGTTCTGGGGCTAAGCCGGGCACTATGCCGCAGTCGTGCAAGGCCTGTGGTGGTACTGGGAAGCACGTAGAGAGTAGGCGCCAAAGGGGGATAGTATTTCAGCAGGTTACAACCTGTGGTGAATGTCACGGTCGTGGTATTGTGATTGAAAATCCCTGTCCTAATTGTGATGGCCGGGGTGAGGTGGAACGCGAGAAGACCCTTACCGTTAAGATCCCAGTGGGCATAGAGGAGGGGATGGCACTACGCATACCGGGTTACGGTCATCCGAGCCGGGAGACCGGTGGGATGCCCGGCGACCTGTATGTGGTCGTGCGAAGTGCACCCGATCCGCGCTTCGAGCGAAGAGGGATACACCTCTGGCGTACTGAGACTATAGAGGTAGCCGATGCCGTGCTCGGTACCAAGCTGGAAGTACCGACGCTAGATGGCCATGTTACTGTATCCATTCCGCCTGGGACTCAGCCGGGAACGGTACTCCGTCTACACGGTAAAGGATTACCCGAATTCCAAGGTAAGAAAAGAGGAGACCTGTACCTCTCTGTGCAGGTTCGCGTGCCACAAAAGCTCACCCCTGAGGAGAGAAGGCTTTATGAGCGTCTGAGGGCGCTTGAAAAGAAAAACGAAAGTGTCTAGACCCCGAATTGATTCTTAGTGCCGATCTCGATTAAAATAACATACGTGTGTTTAACAAACCGGAGGTGAGATGGATGATGGTGGAATCTCCACGCATTACACGCCTATCCTGGGGGCTTATCGAGGTAGAGGGTGAGGAGAGGCCGTTTAAGGACGCCAAGGTCTTTCCGGGTGGCGCAAGGGAATGGGACTGGAATGAGACCGGAACGCGCCACGTACCTGGCATTCAGCCAGCGGATGTCGAAGAGCTACTTGAGCACGGGGCCACCGAGGTTGTGCTCTCAAAGGGGATCTACCAGCAGCTCAGGGTCTGTCCGGAAACAATCGAGATGCTAAAGGGACGGGGAATCCCTTTTCATATACTCCAGACCGAGGAAGCCGTCAGGCTCTACAATGAGCTTAGGGAGAAGAAGAGGGTAGGAGGGCTCTTTCACTCAACCTGCTGATGGTTTTAAGGGCAAGGCTGATCTTAACCCTAATATCGACCCTCTTTGATAAAACCCGTACATTTGCTAAACTAACATCCTAAAATCGAGAAGGAGAAAAGGTAAACCATATGAGCAAGTATCCTAAAGGACTTGAGACTTTTATTGATTACAGGTTTATCGATGCCGTTTTTCAGAGGAGATCGAGGAGGTTTGGACTCGGGATGGAGATCGACAGGGGACCTCTTAAATACAAATCGAGGCATAACCCCGTTCCTTTAACCGAACTGGAAGAGGCCCTCCTCGTATGGACCGGGCTTGGAATAAAGAGCATAAACCTCTCGGATTTTCCTCCCCACGTGGGACTCGATCTTGAGATGCAATTTACGAGTAAAACGATCCCGGCTCTTGGCGATGTTCACAGGACTGAGCTTTTCTATACGAACGACGAAGGGACGTACATGATAAAGATGCACGATAAGAAGCCCGATGACTTTAAGGGATTGGAGGGACTAAGCCGTGAGGAAAGGGTAGAGAGGATCCTTGAGCTATTTAGGGAATCCAAAATAAAACTGGAGGATAGGCGTGCCCACCTTCCCGATCGTCCTCCTGGGATCGCCTCTCATAACCTCTGGAACGTGAATAAGCCTGGAACAACCGTGTTTATGCCGGTTACGGATCTTTCGGCCTGCATCATAAACCTCTATTTCTTCTACATGAGACCTGACCACAGGTTCAATTTCGTCGACGAGCTCCATGGAATGAGGCCGCCCGGAACGGCAGGGTGGATTAAAAAGGGGCTGATTGACGAGAGCAAGAGAATGCCACTAATAGAGGCCGAACTCAGATTCGCAAACGGCTATATAGCGGAGCAGGCCTTTATGGGTCAGAACATGGTTCTTGCCCTCCAGGCCCTTGGGCTTGGCGGATGGCTCTTTAGCGGATTTGCGAGTATGTTCATGCTGGGTGGGACACCCTTTTTTAGAGGGCTTGGGTTTAGGTTCATAACCCCAAAGATAAAGGGGGGAACGGGAAACCCGAATCCCGTTGCTGTCGGCAAAGACGGTCTCTTTGAGGCCTTCTGTCCTCCGTACTATAAGGATATGGGTGAAGCCGTGGAGGCCCTTAACGATCTGAAATGGAGTAACTGGGCGACGCACAAGATGCCATACAGGAATCCAGAAGGGATAATGCAGGAGGTCGAGAGGCCTAGTAAAGAAGAGATCCAGATCGTTAAGGATATTTGCAACTACGTTTACGACACCTACGGGAGATTCCCTGCCTTCTCCGACCCTATGTTCCTTAGGTTCATGGTTCAGGCTCATCACCTCGATCTGGATTTCTACGATGAATTCTATCCCGAGGGGGCGTATACGGAGAACCATAAGAACCACTTTAAACTCTGGCACCCGGAGGTTCCCGACCCGTTTGAAAGATAGGGGCTCTGTTAGGGAGGCCTTACTGACGCCCCTTCACTATGGTCACGATGAAAAGGGTTTTTATTACCGCAGAGCTTCCGGGAAAAGGCGTAGGGCTTCTAAGAAGGGATTTCCATGTCGAGGTATTCCCGGAAGACCGCTCCCCAACATGGGAGGAGCTCCTTATGGGGGCAAGGGACGCGCATGCCCTAATCACTATGGTTTCGGACAGGATCGATAAGAAACTCATAGATTCGTGCCCGAATCTAAGGGTTATTTCAAACTGTGGGGTTGGGTATGAGAATATAGATGTGACTTATGCTACGGAAAAGGGGATCTTTGTTACAAACACCCCTGGGGTTCTTACGGAAACCACGGCGGATCTGGTCTGGGCGCTCATGTTCTCCGTGGCGCGTAGGATTGTAGAGGGGGATTCCTTTATAAGGGAAGGTAGGTTTAAAGGTTGGAGACCGACTCTCCTTATGGGTGTAGATGTTTACGGGAAAACGCTCGGAATCTACGGTATGGGACGCATTGGCACTGCGGTTGGGAGGAGGGCAAAGGGCTTTGGTATGCGCGTTATCTATCACAATAGAAGAAGGAACGAAGAATCGGAGAGAGAGGTTGGAGCGATGTATGTGGACTTCCCCACCCTTCTTGAGGAATCGGATTTCCTCGTGATAACTGCCCCTCTTAACGATGACACGAGGGGGCGTTTTGGGCTTAAAGAATTTAGACGGATGAAGAGGACATCTATTCTCATAAATGTCGGGCGCGGGCAGACGGTAAGGGAAGGTGAACTCGCCACTGCACTTCGGGAGGGGGTTATACTGGGGGCCGGGCTCGATGTCTATGAGAGGGAACCACTCGTGGAAGAGGGGCTTCTTGGGCTTAAAAACGCTGTTCTCCTTCCCCACTTGGGAAGCGCGTCTAGAGAGACGAGGGAGAGGATGGCCGATATGGCTGTAGAGGGTGTGGATACGGTCCTTAGGGGAAGGGTTCCTCGAAACCTAGTCAACCCGGGTGTAATTCGAAAATAAGAAGGCTACAATCATCCCGATGAGGAAAGGCTGGGAAGGGGATTCTTACCGCCCGTTAGCCTCTCCATCGTTTTAAATACATCGCTTTCCTGAAACTCCGAGGGACGAATAGGCTCCGTATAATCATCCTCGAATTGTCTTTCGTAGGATATTATAAAGGCCTTTGCCTTAGCTACTTGGAGTTTTATGGAATCCTGATCCGGTCTTCCGAGTATGAGTTCCACAAGCTGCCTTCCCTTCTCGTCTCCATAGAGCTTTATCGCTTCTTCCATGATCTTCTGGTGAACGTCAGGCTCTATCTCTTTTAACCTCTTTATGTTCTGTACGATTGGCTCATATATAGAAACCAGTTTCTGGCATAGCTCTTTTATCGTTTTCATATTCTCGTGGATGAGGTCTATCTTATCCATAACGTCCGATAGGTCCTTCTCGTCTACTTCGGAGAGATCAAAACCCTTGTAGTTGCTGGGGCTATCATAGTCAAAATCATCCCTCGCCATGGATGTTTCCTCCTTTATGGAGAAATTCCCTATATACTACATTCTAATCATGACAAAAAACATTTCAACCCGTTGATCAACCATGCTGGGATTATGGATAGTTGTCGTATGTCTAAGATAAAGAGCCGGATTTGGAGATAAAGGCCCTTGCGGTTAAGCGCGGTAGTATTAGGGTATTAGACGGCTTTTGATAGTCGGCTACTCCTCTATTATAGCCTTTCTCATAACCTCGACCGGTGCATTTATGCCGGTCCATATCTCAAAGCTCTCCACCCCCTGATAGAGGAGCATGCTGAGTCCCCCTGATGCCTTATACCCCAGTTCCCTTGCCCTTTTTACTAGTTCCGTCTCTCGGGGTTTATAGACCAGATCGTAGACCATTGACCCTTTTGGGAGGGATTCCAAGGGGATCTCGATTTGATTCATTCCCTCCATCCCTGCTGAAGTCGCATTCACGAGGAGGCTTGAGGAACCAAGCGAATTCTCCACACCGCTTCTATCTTCTAGGGAAACCGCTTCAATCGATGTATCCTTAAAGTGTTTTTTGAACTCCGAGGCCAACCTCTTTGCCTTATCAAAGGTCCTGTTTAATATGTAGACACGGGATACCTCATTCATACAGAGCGCTGAAAGTACAGCACGTGCTGCCCCTCCGGCCCCAAGCACAACCACGTTTAATCCCCTTGGATGGAGTCCAAGGTCTTCTTTTATGGCTCTAAGAAAACCGCTCACATCGGTGTTATAGCCGCTGAGCTTTCCGTTGTCGTTCTTTACGGTGTTTACGGCTCCCGTTAGGGTTGTTTCAGGAGAGATGTGGTCTAGGAAGAACGTCATGCTCTCCTTGTGTGGAATAGTTATATTCACCCCCGCTATCCCCAGCGATTTTATGGCACGGGCGGCGGATTCGAGGTCCCTTGGCTGTATGTCAAACGCAACATAGACGCAGTCTAGATAAAGCGACTGGAATGCGGAGTTATGCATTACGGGGGATAGACTATGAGCCACTGGATGACCGAATATCCCATAAACCCTGGTAGTCGCTTTTACGTTCAAGGCTACTCCCCTTACTCCTTAGCCAGAGAGGAAGAAGAGATGTAAGAAAGGATTTAAAGATCCCTTGCTTCTTCTCCCTCAGTTGATACCGTGTTCTCCGTGCTTAATCCCTGAAATACGGCCTTCGCCCTTTCCACGTCCCTCGAGATCTCCGCAACGAGCGCCTGGACGCTTTCGAATCTCCTTTCATCTCTCAACCTTTCTATGAATTCCACCCTTATCGTCTTTCCATAAAGGTCGCCGTTAAAATCGAATATGTGGGTTTCTATGAGGAGCCGGTTTGCATCGAAGGTAGGGCGGACTCCAACATTTGTGATGCTCTTAAATCTCATTCCATTCAGTTGGGCCCACGTAACATAAACCCCTTTTTTGGGAAGGAGCTCCCAGTCTGTATCCAGGTTCGCTGTGGGAAAGCCCAGTTGCCTTCCCCTTCTTTCTCCCTGCTTGATTCTCCCTTCTATATAGAAGTAGTCTCCAAGGAACCTTCCCGCTTTTCTTACCATTCCGTTTTCAAGCAGGGCTCTTATAGCGGTGCTACTTATGGGTTCGTCATCCAAAAAGACCGGTTGTACTATGTTGGTTTCAAAGCCGTATACCGTTCCCATCGACCGGAGCAGATTGGTGTTGCCTTCCCTTTTTCTACCGAAGAAGAAATCGGGGCCTACAAATAGGCTTTTGACGTGGAGTTTCTGAACGAGTATATCCTTAACAAA
This sequence comes from uncultured Spirochaetia bacterium, assembly GCA_964636885.1. Classification (GTDB taxonomy): domain Bacteria; phylum Desulfobacterota_D; class UBA1144; order Nemesobacterales; family CSP1-2; genus CAZWVA01. Next base: position 2,356 of record CAZWVA010000044.1, on the reverse strand, counting down.
ATCCTTAGCGGAGATCTGGGCAAAGTCTTTTGTAAAGCTGTAACACACGGCTATATCCAGCCCCTCTTTCTCCAGGAGTCTCAGCCTTTCCCTTAAGGGGACTATAAGCGGTATGTTGCTTCCGCGAAGCACCTTCTGTGGATGGGGATGGAACGTTATAACGCAGGAGCTGATGCCTTTTTCCCTGGCGTCCTCTCGGACGAGCCTTATTATCTCCTTGTGGCCGATGTGAACCCCATCAAAGATTCCAATGGTTGCAGATGTGGAAGATCCAATCGGTTCTGTGGGATCGAAAATGACCTTCATGTTTTTAGCTTCTTAAGTTCCTTTTGTACATAGAGAGAGCCGTCTTGTCAATATCGATTTGTGATTACCCATTTCAAAAAGCCTTCCTCCCACATAGGGATCCAAAGCTACAAAGACCGCGGATTAGAAAGCCACCCCCTTACATCCCACCATCACTCTCCTATACGTGTTTAAGACAAGCCGTTTTCCCAATTCGGAAGTTAGGGCTATGGTGCACGATTCCGCCATTTCCGATAAGCATAGTGAAGATTACCACAATTTTCCCAAAAGTAGAAAAAACGGTTATGAAGCCGAAAGATTTCAAAGATCGTATCCGTTCCTTTCAACCCTTATTCCACGCCAAACCCCGATTAGTTTTAGTGCCCCCAGTACTATCATTACAACCGAAATCAACTGAGCCTGGGAGAGCCCGGGGATAAAGCTTGGTGTCGTGGTTCTAATGAACTCTATTAGAAACCTCTCGATTCCGAGAAGTACAAACATAACGGCGGAGAGCCAGCCATCGGGTAGGTTTTTTTTACGGATCTTCCAAAGGAGGAAGAAAAGACCGGTCATAAGCAAGGTGTCATAGATCTGGGTCGGGTGAACCCTTTCTATTGTCGGGGGAGTGCCTTCTGGAAAGGCCATTGCCCATGGCAGATCCGATGGGGTTCCGTAATCGTCTCCAACCAAAAAACAACCTATTCTCCCGATTCCGTAGGCAAGAACGAGGCCCGGAGCCAGTGAATCGGTAATCGCCAAGTAGCTTACCCCTTTCCTCCATGAGACGACCCCGATAAGTAGAAGCGCTCCTATTAGTCCTCCATAGAAGGTAAGCCCCGAAGAGATATACCTTAGGGGATCGGTCACGAGTTCCCGGAGGGTTGCATTCTGGATGAGGAAAAGGAGCTTTGCACCACCGATTCCTCCAATTACACAGGCGATGAGAAGGATGTCCGCGAGGCCTCCGTTCAACCCCTTTCTCCTGAGTTCGGCTCCACCAAGCCAATAACCCACGAGGAAGGATATAAGCACCATTACGGAGTAGGAGGAGATTGCGACGTTTCCTATTTCAAAAAGTACTGGATGCATCCGTCTCCTTTCTGACTCCTAGATCCCTCACTCGGCGTTTTTAAGTGGAGTAACTACCACTTGACATCCCTTATTCTCAATCGAATCTCTTTCTTCCCGTTCCATGTGTTAAACTCAGGCGTGAAAACGATGTCGATCCTATTCGGTACTGTGACCGACTCCCTCAGATTAAACCAGATCGCATCGAGTATCCTTTCTCCCCCTTTTAACTTGAGACCGAGGTGCTTGTCCTTAAAAACGCGCTGGGAGACCACTTCAACCGATCTTGAGAGGAGTAACGGCTCTGGGTTCCCGATTCCAAAAGGAGCAAGTAGGTCGAGTTCTGAGACCAGGGAGTCATCTATATCGGCCAGATCAACAAGGCAGTCGATATTGAGTCTTGAGATGAGACCCACGTTTGATTCTCGGACGGCCCTTTCAAACGTCTTTCTAAAATCCACTATTTTTTCCTCCCTGATGGACATCCCAGCGGCTAGTTCATGCCCTCCGAATTTCTCGAATAGATCCCTACACTCGGACAAGGCTGAATATATGTTTATTCCTTCAACGCTTCTTCCAGAGCCTTTTCCAATGCCGTCTTCTCCGATCGCTATAAGGATCACGGGCTTCTGGTATCTCTCAACGATTCTCGATGCCACGATTCCTATAACTCCTGGGTGCCAGTTTGCGGATGCGAGAACGATGGAACTGGAGTTTAGGTATTCTGGGTGTGATTCGATTTGTGAGACGGCGTCGAGAAAGATCTCCTCCTCTATGCTCTGCCTTCTTGAGTTCTCCTGGTTCAGTATCCTCGCAAGCTCCCTTGCCCTTTCCAGGTCTTTTGAGATTAGAAGCTCGACGGCTACCCTTGCGCTGTTTAGCCTTCCCGAGGCGTTTACCCTTGGGCCCAGTTTAAAACCTATATCGTAGGAATCCACTCCCTCCCGAATTCCGCTCACCTCTTTTAGAGCCAATATGCCAGGACGTTTGGGATTTAGCA
>CAZWVA010000043.1:0-23855 GCA_964636885.1 uncultured Spirochaetia bacterium | reverse complement strand
GGAAGGATCCGGGGCGTAGTAGTACCCGCTACTGCTTACGGCGTCTGTAACCCAGAGGTTCACGACACCCGGCTCAACAACCACACGCTGATTCGGGATGTCGACCTCAAGAATCCGGTTCATGCGTGAGAGCGATATTACGATCCCCTCTTCCGTAGGAAGCGCCCCGCCTGAAAGCCCCGTTCCCGCACCCCTCGGCACAAAGGGGATGTTTTCACTATTGCAGAGCCTTACGATCTCAGAGACCTCTCTTGCCGATCTGGGAAGAACCACAAAAACGGGCCTTATCCTGTAACCAGTGAGCCCATCGCACTCGTAAACTACGAGTTCATCGGGAGAGGAGATGACTCCATCGGAGTCCAAGATTCGAATCAGCCTATCGGCAAAGCCCCTTTTCCAGTTCGGCGATTTGGTTAGTCGATTTGGCATCGTGAATCCCTATTCTATACTTCACAGATCATTATATCACTTATAACAGAGTATCATCAATAAAAACAAGAGAGAACCGGTGCATTCCAATACGGATAAACGCCCTATGGTTTCAAGAAGGGATACCTCAAAGGAACCTTAATAAAAGCTATATAAAGTAAAAAACGCTTGACAAAATAAACTCGAAATGTAATTTATTCTGTAGGCAATAAAACCGATTCTTATAAAAGGATCCCAATGCCAGTAGAAGTAGCGGGACTAAAACTCTATAACCTAGAAGAGCTATCAAAGGTCTTAAAAGTCAACAAGGTGACACTGAGGGGGTATATCGAGCAGGGACGTCTTAAAGCCGTAAAGATAGGGCGCAGCTACAGGGTTACGGAAGAAGACCTCAGGGAGTTCCTTTTGAAACGTGGTAGGGGTCTGAGTAAGGAGGAGGGTATTGAACTCAGAGAGATTCCCAAGGGACATCTGGGGAAGATAAAAGACGAGGCTATGACAAGGGAAGGCCTTTATAGTGACTACCTTAACCGTGAAATGGGTACCGATTAGTGGTATACGCCATAGACGCTAACATCCTAGTATACGCTTATAATCTAGACAGCCCGCTCAACCCAAGAGCCTCTGCCTTCCTAGAGAAGGAGGTATTAACAGGAAATATAAGAGCCTGCCTACCCTATCAGAGCCTTTACGAGTTCTACGCTATTATAACAGATCCAAAAAGGGTAGAAAAACCCGTAGGGCTCAAGGAAGCAAGGGGGATCATCGAAGTCTACATAAGAGCCAGAAATATTCCCAAGATATATCCGCGTAAGAGCAACCTGAGAAACGTCTTTGACCTTCTATCTAGGTACAATGCAACAAAACAGGAGATATTTGACATCGTCTTCGTCGCGACTCTCATGGATAACGGCGTAGAGGGAGTAATTACGAGAAACACAAAACACTTTGAAAGGTTTGAGTTCCTAAATGTTATAAACCCAATAGGCTAGGCTCATAACCCATTATCGTAAGACATGGGATTCGTAGATGCCCACACACACCTTGAGTTTTTTGCCCTTAAGGGACTCCCCATAGAGAAGGCAAGAACCAAAAGGGACCTAATAGATATGATAGAGGGCATGAAAGGGAAGCCCATTGTGGCTTGGGGATGGAGCGAGGAGACCATTGGAGAGTCAATAACGAGGAAGGATATAGATAGGTTCCCTTTTCCAATTCTTCTCATAAGACTCAACGCACACGTTGGGGTAATAAATAAAAGGGTCATTGAGGATTTGAGGCTGGATCCCTCAGATAAGTTCGATCCCGTGACGGGCTACGTCTATGAGGAGGTACTCTGGAAGATAGCCTCTATTTTAAAACCGAAGGAGATAAGGGGATTTCTACTCGAGGCTCAGGCTGAGGCGATTTCAAATGGGATCGTGGAGGTACACGACTTCGTGGATGGAAGGATCGCAGAGACCTATTTCAAGCTTAGAGAAGAGGGAGATCTAAAGCTCAGAGTCGTTTTAATGCCCTACTATAGGGATTACAAGAGGGTACTCACCCTTTTCGATAGATACGGTGAAGACGATCTCCTAAAACCCGGATGCGTAAAGACGTTTGTTGACGGTTCGATAAGTGCAAGGACCGCCTTTCTCAGAGAACCCTATAAGGATAGGCCCTCAAGAGGGATCCTCTTAAAAACGGAAGACGAGTTAAAGTCGATTATAGAGGAGCTTGAGAAAAGGGGTCTTAAGGCCGCCTTTCACGCTATTGGCGACGGTGCCATAGATGCCGTTCTTAACGCCTTTGAGAAGGCGAATATAAGACTTAAGGGACATCGGATAGAACACGCAGAGATGATAGATTCCGATCAGGCAAAAAGGGTAAAGGAGATGAATATAGTCCTCTCCATCCAACCCAACTTCAATCCGGTCTTTATGGAAACCTATATTAAAGCACTTGGGGAAGAGAGGACAAGGTGGATGAACCCTCTAAAGATGCTAGATGAATCAGGGGTTAACATGGTCTTTGGCTCAGACATGATGCCCTTTAACCCTGAGATAGGACTTAACTACGCCTCCCGAATCCTAGGTGAAGAGAGGGCATTTTTCTACTACGGAGGGTGGAGGCAGGAGGCTAGAATCCCTTAATCGGTTTAATCCCCTTTGGGTTCCTTGAGTTCAAAGCCTGGATTCGTAATGAATTCCCTTTTACATCTTGGGCATTTACTGGGCTTTTTCATCCTCGCCCTTTTTTGAAACACAAAACCACAATTCAGGCACTCAGAGGGTCTTATGACGAATCTGTATCCCCTCTGCTGGGCGGACTGCTCTATATGGGTGAGGTGAATTAGAACCTCCTTCTCAGGGATTCTAAGCGACTGGGATAGCTCCCTTACGGTTTTCGTTCCTTCGAGGAGCTCGTCAAAGATGGCCTGCCTTATCGTTTTGGAGTCTTCCCTTACCAATCTATCCATTTAATTCCGGTGGGTCCTCCTCAATACTTCCCCTTTGCGTCTTTTAGTGGTATTAAGCCCTTACCTTCTCCCCACAAATAAGCGCAAAGTTCTCAAGGATCCTGAGTCCAAGGGTGCTGCTTTTTTCTGGATGGAACTGGCAGGCAAACGCGTTTCCCTTCTGAATCGCAGATGTAAACTCTACCCCGTAGTCGGTCATTCCGACGATAACGCCTTCCTCCTCGGGTTCGGGATAATAAGAGTGGACGAAATAGAACCAGCTACCTTGGGGAATCCCATTGAGTATGGGTAGTCCTTCTTTCATCATCCTAACCTGATTCCATCCCATGTGCGGAACCTTTAGCCTTCCCCCACCCGATCTGGGAAACCTTACGACCCTACCTCTAAGGATCTCAAGCCCCCTTATGCCGGGAGACTCCTCGCTCTCCTCAAAGAGGAGCTGGAGCCCTAGACAGATCCCCAAAAACGGTTTTCCGCCTTCTATAAATGTCCTTATCGGCTCAACTAGTTCGTATTCCTCTAGGTTTCTCATACAGTCCCCAAATGCCCCGACTCCCGGAAGCACAAGCCCGTCTGAATCTAGGATCAGCCCCCCATCCCTGGTTACAGTTGCCTGGAATCCGAGTTTCTCAAATGCCTTCTCTACGCTCCTCAGATTCCCCATCCCGTAGTCAACTATTGCGATCATTACGTTTATCCTATCATAGTTTTCCCTTTGTCGAGGGAATCTCATCCGAACGCGTATCAATCATGGATGCCCTATCGAGGGCGCGTCCTACGGCTTTAAAGATAGCCTCAGTTATGTGATGGAGATTCTCTCCGTATTTAAGCTCTATATGCAGGTTGCACCTTAGCGTGTTGGAAAGGGATTTAAAAAACTCCTCTGCTAATTCCACATCGAAATCCCCTATCTTTCCCTTCGGCGTGTTGACTCGGTAGACGAAGTAGGGCCTTCCACTTAGATCAACCGAAGCAAAGGCAAGGGTTTCGTCAAAAGGAACAAACGCCTCTCCGAATCTGGATATCCCCCTTTTATCCCCCAGGGCCTTGAGAAAGGCCTCACCCAATGCAAGCCCCACGTCCTCTACCGTGTGGTGAAAGTCAACCTCTATGTCGCCCTTTGCTTTGAGTGTCAGGTCGAAATAGCCGTGCTTTGCGAACTGTGAGAGCATGTGGTTAAAAAATGGAATACCGGTTTCTATGTCGTATCTCCCCTTTCCGTCAAGGTTAATTTCAACCATGACCTCTACCTCGGATGTCTTTCTGCTTACCTTAGCACGCCTATCCATTTATAGAGACTAAATCATATCTGAAATTGGAATTATATCCAAGATTGACAACTTTATATTTCGGTAGAACGGACGTTCCTGTCTTTTAAACTTGAAACATCAGAACCACATTATTTATGGATAGCGCGGTCCAGCCTGTTCACTGTAGGTGTTTGTGTCTCTATAGAATTAGATACGATGAGGGGTCGCAATGTTTTTCACTTAAAATCGAGTAATTTGGTATAGTTATAGTATAAGTGAGAAAATGTCAAAACGAGTATCCAAACTCAATCCTTGAGTGGGTCAAACATGCTCACGACCAGTTCATTTGTGTTTTTAGGAGTAACAGGATTTCCTCATCCTGTTAGAAATGGCACAAGGGAAGCAATACGGCTTTAGCCTGTGAGACGACTACTGGCGTGCCTTAGAGATAGCCCTAAAGATCACAGGAAGTGGAATATAAAAGGAGTCAATTCACCTCTTCTTCATGGTCAACCTTACCTCCTCTATAGAACGGGGGGTGGATCTGGTCACCGTGAATACGTAGTTCTTATATTGGATCTTATCGTCAACCTTGGGTATAGAACCCCTTTCCGAAAGGAGAAAGCCGCTTAGAGTATCGTACTCCCCTTCGGGAATCCCAAGCCCCAACTCCTCGTTTATGTCCTCTATACCGATCCTCGGGTTTATAAGGTATTCGTCCTCCCCTATCCTTCTCCAGAGCTTTATACCCTTATCGTACTCGTCCTCGATCTCACCCACCACCTCTTCCAGTATGTCTTCCAATGTTATAACCCCTACGGCTCCACCGTATTCATCCACGACTATGGCCATACCGATACGCCCCCTTTTCATCTCTTCTAGAAGCTCATCAACGGCCTTCGTCTCCGGAACGTAAAAAGGGACGTGCGATAGGTTCTTAACGGGCTCGTCTGGGTTGGCACCGAGGAGGTAAAACGCATGGAGTATCCCGGTTATATTGTCCACCCTTTCGCGGTAGATAGGAATCCTAGAATGCCCGGTCTCCTTTACCGTCTTTATGGCTTCCCTTACCGGGGTATTTTCATCAAGGGCACATACCTGGATTAAAGGGATCATAATCTCATATACAGTCGTCTCAGAGAACCTGAAGATCCTCCTTATTATTCTTTCCCTATGTCCACCCTTCTTTACGGTCTCCTCACCCTCTATTACGTAAAGGAGCTCCTCCCTCGTTATAAACGGGTTCTCCGTGCTTCCGATCAGCTTCACAAGCCCTTTGGTAAAAAAGGTTACAACGAATAGGATTGGAGAAAAGAGCTTGGATGTAAACCAGAGTGGATAGATAGCCCAGAGTATTATAGAGTTTCTCCTTCTCTGAAAAACGGCCTTCGGAACAACCTGACCGAAGATCACGATCAGTGGAGAGAGGATTAAAACCGTATAGAACTCCCCTCCCTTTCCGTACGCATCTTGAATATAGAAGGTAAGTATAATGGTACTCGTAATAAGGGCGAGATTGATTCCGACAAGCGTCGTGCTTATGAAGCGCTCGATTTCAAGAAAGGCTCTAAGTACCAGTTTTGCACTCCTTGACCCCCCATCGGCCAGGGCCTTCATCTTGACCTTATCGCAGGAGACAAGCGCTATCTCAGAGCCAGCAAAGAAGCCCTGTAGAAGGAGGCAGATCGCTATTACTAGAACGACAACTTCAAGTGACATGGGATACCCCTTCTTTTATCCTCTGAACCCTTATCTCGGTTATCCTTTTGCCCAGTATCTTATTCACCGTAAACACTACGCTTCCATGAACCACGCTCTCCCCTTCGGCTGGAAACCGCCCGAAGAGATCGAATACGAAACCGCCCACCGTTTCATGGTCCTCCTCGGCAGGGATGATCGAGCTTTCGAGTTCATCTCCAAGGTTCTCAAGCCCTCCAGACCTAAGCACGGTGAAGAGAAAACCATCATTAAAATCCTCTATCTTCATGCTTCCAGGGATGATAAGGGCATCTCCCTCCCTTCTGATTAAGGGCTCCTTAGGAACCCTCCTTTCATCCTCAATCTCACCAAAGAGCTCTTCTAGTATATCCTCCATTGTGACGACCCCGTCCACCCTTCCGTATTCGTCTACGACTATAGCCATGTGTATCCTCTTTTGTTGAAACTCCTTTAGAAGGTCGAATGCCCTCTTCGTTCGTGGTATGAAATATGGCGGCCTCACTATATCCTCAATCGAGGTCACATTCAAGGAATCGGGGGAAAGGAGATCCTTTGCGTAGAGAACCCCGATTATGCTGTCCTTTTCGTTTTTATAAACGGGGATCCTAGAGAACCCTCTTTTCTTGACCTCGTAGACGGCATCGGAAGGAGAGACATCGGCCGGTAGGAAAAAGCAATCGATGGTTGGGGTCATGATCTTGTATGCTGGAACCTGCTCCAGTTTAAAAAGGCTTCCCACGAGTTTTATCTCCACGTCCGTAATGACCCCTTCCTCGCTTCCAAGCCCCAAAAGGGCCTTCATCTCCTCCGGAGCAAAACCGACTCTATGCTCATGATCCATATCCCCTCCACCTAGAAGCCTAGTAAGTCCGATTGAGAGTCCGAGTATCACCAATCTTAAAGGGGTGATGAGAACGTGGAATAGGTTAAGTGGATAGGAGACGAGTCTCGATAGGAGCCTTGGGTACTTTACGCCAAGCGTCTTAGGACCTATCTCTCCGAGAAGAAGAAGGGTAGGAGACGCTATCCCAATAGAGATTAGAGTGAGTGCCAGTTCGTTGAAGTGGTTGTGTATTACCCTTTTTACGGTTGATGCCACGACGCTCGAGTAGAAAACGTTTAGGATCTCATCGGCAAGGAGAATCGTGATTATAAGCCTGTATGGGTCCTTAAGGAGCTTTTCAATTAGTACGGAGCTCCTCTTCCCCTCTTTTTTGAGCTTTTCACGCTGGTGTCTCCCTAGGGAGAAGAGCGAGCCTTCGGACATGGAGAAAAAGCCCGATAGCATAAGAAGGATGACCATTAGGAAAAGGCTACTTAAAGGTAAATCTTCCATTTAACCGATAAAATGAATAAACCCTCTTTTGTCTATTTTTACCTCTTCTCCAGTGGAGCCTAAAACCCTTATGGTTGGCTCAGGTATCACGTACCCGATCCCTACGATCCCTATGCGGAGCGCCCTTGAGACCTCTCTTATCTCCTCTTCCCTTCCACTAGGAGATGTAAAAAGGAGTTCGTAGTCTTCCCCTCCAGAAAGGGCTAGTCCATAAGGGTCGGATATAAAATCGGATACCCGCTTTCTGTAACAGGGGGAGAGCGGTATCCGGTCTATGTATACCTCGGCTCCCAAGCCATGCTCTACAGTTATACGCTCAAGGTCAAGGATGAGCCCATCGCTTATGTCTATCATGGAGGTGGGAAGCCCCTTTTCCGCAAGCGTCCTGCCAAGGGCAAGCCTCGGCCTGGGCGATATGTGTCTCTCGATGAGATACGCGTCCTCTTTGCCCTTTTCTCCGCTTTGGAGCACCCTCAACCCGAGGGCGGAATCCCCTACCGTTCCGCTCACGTATATGACGTCTCCTACTCTGGCTCCTCCCCTTTTAACCATAGTATTAGGTTCTACCTCTCCGAGAACCGTTATGTCTATGAAGAGATTCCCAGACGCACTCAGGTTGCCCCCAATAAGCTCCATCTCGAATTCTTCCGCTCCCTTTTGGAATCCATCCATTAGGTCTTTGAGAAACCCCTCGTCTTCATCCCTTGAAAACCCGATAGAGGCAAGGAAGAACCTTGGTACGCCTCCCATCGCTCCTATATCGCTTACAGACACGGCAACAGATCTTCTACCCAGGTCTTTGGCCGATATGAACCCCTTAGTGAAGTGTATACTATCGACCTGGGAGTCCGTGGTGACAAGAAGGAGTTTTTCAGGATGGATCTTTACAGCCGCCGCATCGTCTCCTATTCCAAGGAGGACATTTTTTGATACGTTTTTAAATCGCTCTTTTATCCGTCTTAGAGCGCTTAGCTCATCTATCATTTCAGTAAAAATTAATAAACAGAAAAGATCCCTTCCCGATTCGTGGGGAAACTTAAAATGTTAAGTTTTTCCGGAAACTCTGATCTGTGATGTGTTAGGAGACCTGTGCCGTCTGTATAAAAACTCAAACCATCCATCTATAATTCCCAAATCTATGGTATCATTTTAGGTTATTTGGTTTTGTATGTCAAACCTCACACGTCTTTAAATAGCGGGTTTTTGCCCCTCTTCTTGATTCTCGAGATCTCTTCGAGTAAGGATTCCAGCCTCTTTATATCCATCTCAAACCTCTCCGAGATCCTCCTGAGCTCCCCTGCTGGCAGATCGATCCCCGCGCTAGGGGAGTCCATTAAAGGAGTTTCAGGGACCCAACCCTCGCTTCTTACAACTAGCCGTGCTATGTCCCAGCGAGAGTAATGGCCAAGCGAATCAAACACGGCCTTTACGGCCTTTATCTGATTCGCATAACACTCGGCATATAGAATCGCATCCTTTTCAAAATTCGGCTCTACCAGGTAACGACCGGCAGGGTTTACTATTGAACTCCCTCCAGAAGCCCAGTCGTAGTTTATATGGTTGCCGTCCCTTATATAATGCCATCTTTCTGGAAAGTCCTCAGGTGTCAAGAAACCGCACGCACTGAGAACAAAAGCCCCCGCCTCAAATGCGTGTACCTTTATCAGGGACTGGAGATTACAAAGCGCACCTCCAGGGCTCGTATCGGCATCGAGGAGCCGTTTTTCTCCTCTCTTCCAGTTTCCGGGCCAGACAGCGATATGAAACTCCTCTCCCCTATGGATCATGGCAGCCCTTATGAGGGTCATGTGGTTCTCCCAGCAGATAAGCCCCCCGATTCGACCTATATCCGTATCAAATACCCTTATATCGCTTGCGTCTCCCTTTCCCCAGTAGATCCTCTCCGTGTATGTGGGCATCGTTTTTCTATGCCTTCCCATGACGCCGCCGTCCTTTCCTATAAAGAGAAGGGTGTTATAGACCGTACAGCTTCCCGGACGGTCATCCAATTCATTACAGCCCATTACCACATAGGCTCCGGCTTCCTTTGCGGCCTGTCCAAGGATCTCTGTATCCTCGCTGGGAATCACTATGGAGTTATCCTGAAGCGCAATCATGTAGTCCGTCCACTCATGGGGATCTGTCTCATATCCCACCGTGTAGTAGGCAGGATAAGTGGGGATGAAGGCCTCAGAAAAAGCGATAAGCTCAGCCCTGTTTCTTCCTGCCTCCTTTATGAGTCTACAGGCCTTTTCTATAGTCTTCTGCTTGTCCATGAATACAGGAGCGGCCTGTACGACCGCCACTTTTACCTTCTCCCTACCGCCTAGGATCCTTTTATTCATCTTCGCCTCTTGTCGTCGATCGATTTATAGTGATAAAACACATTATGAAACAAGACACCACTTATGTAAAGTGGATTAATCGATTATTTTGGATGAGAAAGCGATGTGCTGAAATCCAGGGGAGAAAAGAACAAATGTCAGATATAAAAGACAAGATAAGACAGACCGTATTCTCGTCTCGTCTTTACAGAAACCTCTCAAACACCACGAACGGATTCCTGAGGAAACAAAACGCTGACGCAGAGGTACTAGAACGCGCCAATCGGATTATAGAGGATGAGGTAGAGGAATTATTTGAGCAAATCTCACTACTGGTTAAGACATAGTGGTGCTAAGGACTCTCTACGGTTCGGTTTTTCATCCCCCTATACAAACGAATCGCCGTCTTCTATGGGGTAATTATGGTTCCGCCCTGGGGCCTTTCCTGTTGCATCTGGGATTGATTGATCTTGGCCTCAATCAGGCTAAAAAGACGATTTTTAAATTCCTCATCATAGGCACAGACCTCTGGGATGATATATCCCAAAAGGGCGATCTGAAGTAGATGCTCGGTATTAGCTATTAGGTATTCCTCGGGGAATTGCGCACCATAGGAACGAGAAAGGTTAGAGTAGATAAACTGTCCAAGCTCGTTTGCTATCTGTACTACGCTTTTGCCCTGTCCCTTTTGGCGCGCTGAGACTCCAAGGTTAAAGGCCATAAATACGGATTCCATAGCTGAGCCCTTCTGTTCTTGACCTTCCATATACTTTACCTCCTTACATCTATTCTAACAGTTGTTTAAGCACGTGTTCAATAGTTTGTAAGAAAGGTTGATTTATCAGACGATTAGTGTAAAAAGTATTTATTACTGACCCAATGTGGAGGGAAAGAGATGTCAAAGGTTCATGGCGGATGGCTTGTAGTAAAAACCCTGCACGAGCTCGGTGTAAAGGAGATATTCTCACTAAGCGGTGGGCACATAAATCCCATCTACGATGCGTGCCTGGACTTTGGTATAAGGCTTATTGACACGCATCACGAGCAGGGGGCGGCTATGGCCGCAGATGCCTATGGAAGGGTAAAGAGACAGCCGGGGGTGTGTTTGGTCACGGCGGGACCTGGATTCACAAACACGGTTACAGGAATAGCCGGGGCATACCTCTCGAATTCCCCATGCCTTCTCCTCTCGGGGAAATCCGGGATCGAGGAGAACGATAGGCTTCCCCTCCAGGACATAGACCAGCAATCGATGATTACACCGATTACAAAGTGGGCAAGAACCGTACTAGACACAAAGAGGATCCCAGAATACGTATCAATGGCATATAAGAAGGCGATCTCCGGAAAACCGGGGCCGGTTTATCTTGGAATGCCCTACGAGGTTCTCTACGGGAGATGCAAAGAAGAGGATGTGGAGCGTTACAATACCGGTATCCCATTCTATAAAGCGGAAGCCGCAAGGGAGGCCGTTTCTCAGGCCGTAGAGATCCTGAGATCCGCACGCCGTCCCGTTGTGATCGCCGGAAGCGGTGCCTGGTATTCTGGAGCGGACCGGGAAATCGAGAGGTTTGTGGATAAGGTCAAGGTTCCAACCTTTACCCTGAACTTCGGAAGGGGGATCCTTTCGGATGACCACAGGATGTGCCTGGGAGCGGCGAGTCCGTCCGCCCCTAACGGCTTTAAGAGGGTAACCTCTGAAGCCGATCTCATCCTCCTCTTAGGGATCAGGCTAAGCCTCTATATAGGGTTTGGCAGGACATTTAACCCGGATGCTAAGATCATCCAGGTTGACATCGATCCTGGGGAGATCGGAAGAAACAGACCCGCCGATTTAGGGATAGTTGGGGATATAAGCAGGGTGCTCTCCCAGATCTCCGATTATCTGGAGACCCACTCGATTCATCTCAACTACGACCCATGGGTAAGGCAGGCAAGGGCCTGGAGAGATGAAGAATGGCAGGGTGTGGAGGAGATCAGGAACTCTGACAAGACCCCGATACACGCTCTTAGGGTTATTAAGGAGGTTGAAGAGGTGATGGGTGGAGACGGTATGCTCGTAATCGACGGAGGTGATACACAGGTATGGACTGATACCACGTATCGCGTAAGAAAGCCGGGTCACTATGTAAAGGGAGGCCCCCTTGGCTGTATGGGGGTAGGTGTACCATTCGCAATAGGAACGAAGGTGGCCTATCCAGACAGACAGGTCGCACTCATCAGCGGCGACGGTGCGATTGGGATGAACTTTATGGAGTTTGAAACGGCTATAAGGCACAAGATCCCCTTTGTAGCCGTCGTCTGCAACGACCAATCGTGGGGAATGACAAAGCACCAGCTCTGGCTTACATACGGAAGAGAACGTCCGACAGTAGGCGTCGATCTCCCCTTCATCCCGTTTCATGAACTCGTGAGGGTTCTAGGAGGTTACGGGGAATCGGTTACGGATCCAAAGCAGATACGTGGTGCTTTGGAGCGCGCTTTCTCTTCAGGGGTTCCATCGCTCATAAACATTCCAACGGATCCAGAGGCGATAAGCCCTGCCACATACGCCCTTACTCAGATGATGATGCCGAAGGAGAAATGATCGAGTAGCAACCGATTGGACACGAATAGTCAACTATCCCTCTTTTCTTTTTTGAACCTCGTCCTCTAAGACACCTATCCTTTTCTCAAGCCCTCTAATCTGCCTGCCCTTATATTAGGAAAACACCAAATAGTATAGACATTACTACGAAAACAGGAATTAAGTGGAGCCCGTATTATTAAGGAAGGATAGTCGAATTACCCTACCCATCCCTTGGGGAATAACCCGATTTACATCCTAATACAACACGTTGGATTTATCCGTCTTAAGGAAGTGTTCACCCATCATCTACCTCTGGTTTACCCCAAACGTATAAGCCCCGCATACGGGCTTTACCCTTACCTACTTCACAACAAAAAACGGGTTGAATTGTGAGAAGGGGATATGATAATCTAGTTACAAAAAGAGTGATCCATATGGGAATTAGAAACACCCCCTTCTTATCAAAGCCGGCTAGTAATAAGAGATTATTAAGCTCTCTAGTCCTCGTCCTTATGATAGTCATCCTTTCCTCCCTCCTCATCACAGGGGGTCTTGAAAACACGGGCATCCTTTGGTTTTCCACGTTCCCTCTTTTAGCCCTATTCCTCAAGGGAAAAAAGGAGGGGGTTCTCTGGATACTCCTTCTCGTTCTAGCGGGATTAATCATACTGCTATTCGACCGCTGGAACCTTTTAAACATCCCATATCCACCCACAACGCTTGAGCAGGCCTTCTTTAGCTTTATAATAGTCTCCATCCTGGCCTTCTCCTATGAATACATAAGGGAGCATCAAGCGAACCAGTTAAAAAAGATCGCGACCGTAGACACACTGACAAAGGCCTATAACAGGTTAAAGATCACGGAGATCCTAGAGCATGAGGTGGAGATGGTAAAGAGGTACAAGATAGACCTATCCCTTATAATGTTCGACATAGACCATTTTAAAGGGATAAACGACACATACGGTCACCATGTAGGAGACCTCGTTCTACAGAAGATAGCCGATGTCGTGAGGGCAGACACGAGGGTAACTGATTACTTCGGCAGGTGGGGAGGGGAGGAATTCATAATAGTACTTCCTCAAACCAATCTAGCGGGGACGAGAATAGTAGCCAATAGAATAGCAAACAGCATAGAGAACCACGAGTTTGATAGCATAAAAAAGGTGACCGCCAGTTTTGGATTAACGGAATTTAGGGAAGGAGACGACATTAACGGGTTAATAAAGAGGGCAGATGACGCACTATACAAGGCCAAAAACAGCGGCAGGAATACGATTGTAGAGATGTGATTAATATGTACTAATAACTAACAGCAACCGGATTTAGGCGAAACGGTTGCCGCAAAATCAAAGCCAGGTCCACAGCTTATCAGGGCGTTTAACTCTCGAAGCATACGAAGCAATTCTTCCTGTGCCTGGAAACACTCTCTTACGGTAGGATTCATAAGAAGCTCTTCTCCCATTTGCTCAAGAACCTCGCCAATGTGCGAAGCGGGATCGGTAGTAAGGAGAAGTGTTTTATGTCCCTTGGCTGCCAGATGGAAAGCCGTTACGCAGGATACGGTGGTTTTACCGACACCTCCCTTACCTGTAAAAAAGATAGATTTGGTCCGGTCTTGGGGAGCTATTAAATCCATCACCGATTCTGAATCAAGAGTATAAAAACCCGTTTTTAAAGCCGATCCACTTCCATGAGTAAAAGAAAATCCGGTTAAATCCCTACCATACTCGTATAGGGAGCTTGAAATATTCTTAAGTCTTGCAATTCCCTTTATCTCACCGTCTCTTTGATAAACGTGCTTTTTGGGTACAGGGAAAATCTCGTCGATCTTCTTGAGGTATTTTTGCTGCATCTCATAACGCTTCTTAAAAAAGACACTCTCACATACTTCCTCTGGGAGGATTCCGTTAACAATAAGCTCGATATTTTTAACACCGATTGTTTTCAACTCATCGGAAGACCTTTTTGTCTCGTAAATCGATGTTTTATCCGGCTGCAAGACAAAAACGAATTTAGTTCGGATCAGCGAGAAGATTTATTGCTTCATCGTACTTCTTTTTGTTTTCCTAAATATTGGCAACCGGTCCTATACAGGTATTGCCGCTTCCTCTGGCACTCTCCTCGATATGCCTGCTCCAATCCAAAGGAAGCTCAAGTAAACGGATGGTGTGACCAGTAGGAGCAGTATCAAAAATCACAACATCGTATTTCCCATTTCCCTCAGATGAGTCACCAGCTATAAAGTCAACGAAACGGTTAAAGGAGGCTATTTCGGTAGTACATGGAGAATCGAACTGCTCTTCTAATACCTTCATAACATCGTCGGGCATCACCTGACGCATAGGGGAGAGAATACGCTCGCGGTATTCTTCTGTCGCTTTGTCAGGATCGATTTCAATTCCCCAAAGATTAGGTATTCCAAGCGGTGTTATTCCTGACCGTATATCACTTTCATAACGTTTGCTCCTTAGTAGTTTGAAGTTGAAGCCATGCGAAGATGCGTAAGGCAGGAGGAAGATGAGCCCTCACAAACTTCACTCCCATATAAACCCTACGTACCACTTGCCCTACAGCAGTCCACAGCACTAAAGCCACTCCTACAAGCAATGTAAAACGAGACAAATAATCTGGGTTTTGAAACTGTGTCCAGATTAACCTTACCCCAAACCTACATCCTTTTGTATCTCTTATCTGTTGTTCTATTGCCATCCGCCTATCATACAGAGCTACTATATCAGCCAATGAATCCTTTGAATCTGTTGCCAACCACCATGGTTCCTCTTGTCCAGGAGCCCACACCCCTACTACTCTGACCTTTACTGCACGATCCTCCCTCACCCACACCTCACCTAAATCTACCACTTGCCCTATCCCAAGATGCCAATCCCTCAATCTACGACATATACCCCCCCCTTGTGAACCATAACATCTGGTATAAGACGTACAACAAAATGTTGTTTTAACTCTTTTATTAACTTAATCCAGCTTACTCTCCTGAATCCTCTATCACATAGGAATATGGCTACAACCCCTATCTCTGTTAGAGTTAAGACAATTGATTTTAGGAACTCATTCTCTTCTTTATTTTGAGACCATTCCATAAGTGTGTTTGATGTGACCTTAGTCTGAACAGGTATTGCACGGCAACCTACCACGACTGAGGCAAGTAGCATCTGCCAGGGTTTATGCCACTTGGTCCAATCTATGGCAATAAGCAAACTCTGTTTTCCCTCTACCAGGAGTCGAAGTAGTTGGAATGTGAGTTTTTGGTCATCAATCCTTGGATTACGTAAAAGTCTGTAGAATCGGTTAAGTGCACTGCCTACCTGAATCCCCAGTTGTAATGCTAGGTGGGATGCTAATTGTAAAGAGGCAGCTTGAGCTACTTCGGCTATAGAAGCTATAAATAAGGCAAGGGTCTTTTGTTGGGAGCGACGAAAAGGGCTTAACAAGGATCGTAAAACAGGATATTTTTTAAAGGGGCACATTGGTTCTCCTCCTTTTGGGAAATAGGTGAATCCCTAAAAGATTAAGCAGAATCGTGTGCTCCTTCTATACCTCACCCAAAAAGTGATAAGCGGTCAGCTCCGCTTTGAGAGGAAGAGAATTTCGGGATTCTGTGGGATTTTCCTTCTAGGTAATTAAACTATGACCTCCTTCTTTGTCCTCATGAGAAGCCATAGGAAAAACAACCCTCCAATCGAGGCGGTAACAATACCAACCGGGATCTCCACAGGGGAGAAGACCGTTCTTGAAAGCGTATCCGCTGCCGTAAGGAAAGAGGCTCCGAGGAGGAATGAGCAGGGAAGAACGATTCGGTTATCCGCCCCAACAATCATCCTGAGGACATGAGGGATTATAAGCCCCACAAACCCAATGGGACCGGTTATCGAGATCACCGAGCTTGCGGCAAGGGAGGTAGCAAAGTAGATCGTCTTCTCCATTCTATCCACGTCTACCCCAAGGGAGGAGGCAACGTCGTCCCCTAGGGCGAATAGATTCATATCCTTCGCTATGGAAAGGAGAATCACGCATCCGGGAACCGTAAAAGGAAGGGCCTTCCATACCGAATCGAACCCAACAACATCGAGGCTTCCCATAATCCACCTCATCGTCTGAAGTGACTGGGTAAAGTCTGAGAAGAACTGTATAAAGAGGATAAGGGCTGAATATAGAAAGTTCGCCACAACCCCGGCAAGGAGGAGTCTTCCCGTAGCTACGACCCCGCGCACCTTGGATACCGAATAGACAAAGAACATGGTAAAGATCGAGAAGAGAAAAGCAAAGACGGATACAGATGAAAATCCAAAAAGACCCTCTGCAAACCCCAACCTTATGGCGGTAAGGGCACCGAGCGATGCCCCACCTGAGACACCGAGGGTAAAGGGTGAGGCAAGAGGGTTTCTAAAAAGCGCCTGAAGCGCGGCACCCGATATGGCGAGCGTCCCCCCTGCCACCGTTGCCATAAGCACCCTGGGGACCCTGATACTTAGAAGAACCGTTCTTGATGGTTCATCGCCTGAGAGAAGCACCTTAATCGGATTCAGGTCATAGGTTCCCACAGATACACCTATACCGGCTACAAGAACCCATAAGAGGAAAAGCAACTCAAAGGAGATCACAAGCCTCTTTTTTGCGTTCATTCTATTTATCTATTCCACCGGAAGAACGAGTACCCTTCCGTCTTCCTTTTTTACCCTAACCTCTATTCCGTAGACGGCAGAGAGGACATCTTCCCTAAGCACCTCTTCGCTGCACCCCTCGGCAAATACACTCCCTTCCTTTAACATTACGATCTCATCGAAATAAAAAAGGGCGGAGAATACATCGTGTGTTGCGGCAATGACCGAGATCCCCCTTTCCTCCTTTAGCCTCTTTAGGAGTCTCATAACCTCGGTTTTATGCTTAACATCGAGAAATGTTGCGGGCTCATCTAGGATCATGACCTCTGGCTCCTGAGCCAGGGCACGGGCAATGGAAGCGAGCTGCCTCTCACCCCCCGAAATCTCGGTAACGAGCCTGTCCTTAAGATGGGTTATCCCCACTGTTTCCATGGCATAAAGGGCGACTTCCCAGTCACTCTCCCTTTCAAACTCGAACCTTCCAACGTAAGGCGCCCTTCCCATAAGCACGACCTCGGAAACGCTAAATGGAAAACCGAATGCCGAGTTCTGGGGTATATAGGCGATTCTCCTAGCGATTTCCCTTTTATCCAATCCCTTTAACTCCTTGCCCCTATAGAGTAGCCTTCCGCTCTTTGGACTCAGTATTCCGGAGAGGACCTTGAGGAGCGTCGATTTCCCGGCACCATTCGCACCGAGAAGCCCTACTATACTTCCCCTTCTTATGGAGATATCGATCCCCTTTAGAACCTCTACCCCGTCGTAGGAGAACCTTATCCTCTCTCCTTCGATTATCCTTTCCATGTGTATATAAGGCCAAGGAGAACAACGGGTTTGGAGAGTCCTTTTCCTAAAAGTCCTCTGTGACCCCGTGTTAAAAGCGGGATTCTTTCATCGGTGTTCACTTTTGCCAACCCTTGTCTCACCACTCCCATACACTTCAAAGACCTCTGGATGGAAGATCTTAGCCAGAATCCCAGCTCCCTCCACTATCCTCTGGCTCGGATGGAGTAGTACCGTGCTTGATACGATGTGGACACCGCCGTTTTTTACGGCAGAGACCTCTTTAAGCTCACCCCAAACCCTAAGAACCTCGCCCCTTCTGTCATCACCTTCGTGATTCACCTCTACTATGACATCCGGGTTCAGAGAAAGAACCGCTTCCTTTGAGATCTTTACCGCCATCCTATCGCTATCTATGACGTTTTCGCCGCCCGCTATTGTTATTATTTCATTTATAAAACCCGTCTTGCCTATCGCATAGATATCCTCTAGCGCCCCAGGGTTTCTCCCCACAACAAAGAGGACCCTCCTCGGGCGGACACCTTTAACCTTTGCCTTAACCCCTTCAAGACTTGACTCGACATTCTCTATGAGCCTTCTGGCTTCCCTCTCCTTACCCAAAGCCTTACCTATGCTCCATATGGAATCCAGTATATCTCCAATCGAGTTATTGCAATCGAGAGAGAGCGTTTTTAACCCCAGATCCCTGATCCTACTACCGAAGATCCTGTTTTGATCCTCTATCATTATAACGAGATCGGGATTTAGGGCCACTATCGCCTCCAGGTTTGGATCTACCCATCCGCCGATCTTCGGGATGTTCCTTGCCTCCGGGGGAAAGTCAGAATAAAGCGTTACCCCGACGACGCTTTCCCATGCCCCGAGTCCGTAGAGGATCTCCGTTATGTTCGGGGAGAGCGAAACGATCCTTTTAGGGAATTGCTCCGAATGGGAAACACCAAAGAGAGGTATTATAATGAAGGACAAGCAAACTAGAAAGGGTTTTTTCATCGAATCCCCTCCTCGAAAGAAGAGGGAAACCTTCCCAAGGGGGGAACGCATCACCTTCTTCCCTCGAAGACAAGTGAAATCTGGACTCTCAAGCAGGTCTTCTGGCTTGTAGCCCCCGGTCTTCGCGCCTTCCCGGAATAATAGAAATGATACCAGTGGCATAGTGCAAAGACCTATAACGGCTACTCACAGCAGCGGGGCTGCACCGGACTCACACCGGATTTCCCTTTTAAGCCATAAATCGGCACTTAAGGGTCTAGGTTATTTAAAGAACTAGTTAACGCAGATGATAAAATACCCTTTCTTACCACCTGAATCAAGGTTAGAGGCGACGGCTTCAATACCACACAATGAGAAACTGGTATACTACTACACTATGATAAGGCTCTATGACTATGCGCAATGCCCCTTCTGCCGAAAGGTAAGAGTAGCCCTTGCCGAAAAGGGGATCGAATACGAAAGGATCCATGTAGACCTTAGAAAGGGGGAGCAAAAGAAGGAATGGTTTTTGAAACTCAACCCCTATGGAAAGGTCCCCGTTCTCGTTGATAACGGTTCCGTGATCTACGAATCATCCATAATAAACGAATACCTGGACGAGATGTATCCAGACCCGCCGCTCATGCCCTCTCATCCATCCGATAGGGCCAGGGTGAGGCTTCTAGTGGATTTCTGCGAGACCCGTTTTCATACCCCATGGTTTAACGTCTATTTCGAGACGACTTTTAGGCCTGAAGACAGGCGAAACGGCGAACTGATAGAAAAGAGCAGGAAAGAGATTAATGAGCACATCGGTCGTTTAAACCAGGAGCTTGAGGGGCGCGATTACCTGGCCGGAGCCTACAGCCTTGCTGATGTAGCCTTTACTCCTAGGATTGCAACCCTAGACTCGCTTGGCATTCAAATATCCCCCGAATTTAAAAACGTAATGGATTGGATAGAAAGGATAAAATCGAGGCCTAGTTACCGGGCTCTTGAGCTATAGTTTAATTCGGTTATGGAATCGGCAGGCCAGCTCAATCAAGGTATATGCCCCCATCCCCTTTTTGAAACCCGATTTCCCATTTTATCATCTTATTGATAAACACGGGAAGGAGAACGGATATGCTATCATTAGTCATACTACTCCTAATAATGCAATCCAGCCCCTATACGGATGTAAGAGTCAAAAAGGCCACCTTTGCCGGGGGCTGTTTCTGGTGTATGGAGCCCCCTTTTGAGAAACTGGGTGGCGTTACCGAGGTGGTAGCGGGCTATACAGGAGGGTATAAAGGGAACCCGACATACGAGGAGGTATCCTCCGGAACCACAGGCCATGTGGAGGCCATTCAGATCACATACGACCCTTCAAAGATAAGCTATTCGGAGCTCCTACAGGTCTTCTGGAGGCAGATCGATCCAACCGACCCTGACGGACAATTCGTCGATAGGGGCAAGCAGTATAGAACGGTCATCTTCTACCATAACGACGAACAGAGAAGACTGGCCGAAGGATCAAAAGAGGAGATCGAGAGATCCGGAAGATTCGAAAAACCAATCGTTACGGAGATCGTTAAAGTCGGGGAGTTCTATAGGGCGGAGGAATACCACCAGGATTTCTATAAAAAGAATCCAATAAGATATAAGTATTACAGGTATAGATCGGGTCGTGATCAATTCCTAAAAAGGGTATGGGGGAACGATATGCAAGTAAAATCCAATACAATAGACGAAAGATACAAGAGGCCGAGTCAAGAAGAGCTAAGAAAAAGACTAACCCCGCTACAATACAAGGTCACACAGGAAGGGTACACCGAGAGACCGTTTCAGAACGAATACTGGGATAATCGCAGGGACGGTATATACGTTGATGTCGTTTCCGGAGAACCCCTATTTAGCTCACTCGATAAGTTCGATTCCGGTACGGGGTGGCCAAGCTTCACCAAACCCATTCGACCAGAAAACATAGTGGAAAAGGAAGACAGGGGCCTCCTTACGGTAAGGAAAGAGGTTAGGAGTAAGCACGGGGATTCCCACCTCGGCCACGTCTTTGACGACGGTCCACCTCCAACTGGACTCCGCTACTGTATAAACTCCGCATCCCTTCGCTTCATTCCAGAAGAGGAGCTGGAAAAGGAGGGTTATGGCGAGTATAAAAAACTCTTTGAAAAATGAGGACCGACGAAATGGATCCCCTCCTTGTCCAGTCCGTAGAGAGATGGTAACTTTCTAATCCTGTGTCAAGCGAAATCATTAAAGCGGATTCCACTCCTCTAAGGGGAGAGTTTATCCCCCCAGGGGATAAGTCCATCTCTCACAGGGCGGTTATCATAGGATCACTCGGAGAGGGTAAGACCGAGATCAGAGGGTTCCTCAACTGCGATGACACCCTTTCAAGTGCAAGGACGATGATGATGCTCGGTGTACCTATGGAGATAGAAGAAAACACGGTCAGGATAAGTGGAAGGGGGCTTTTTGGGTTAAGCGAGCCCGAAGATACGATTGATGCGGGGAATTCGGGAACAACGGCAAGACTCCTAACCGGTATCTTAAGTGCCCAGGGTTTCTTTTCCACGATAACCGGCGACAGATACTTAAGGGCACGCCCGATGGAAAGGGTCGTAAAACCACTCACCCTTATGGGGGCAAGGATCTGGGGAAGGGATAACGGAAAGAGGCTTCCCTTGGCCATTCAGGGCTCTAGGCTCTCGGCCATAAGGTATCAACTGCCAGTAGCAAGCGCCCAGGTAAAATCCGCCCTCCTCCTTGCTGGGCTTTATGCGGAGGGAGAGACCGAGATTATAGAACCGACCCCTACACGCGACCATACGGAGAGGATGCTTTCCTATTTTGGAGCCGATATTAGAAGAAATGGGACGGATGTAAGAATAAGGAGTGGAAACACCCTTAAAGGCGGGGAGATCCTGGTTCCTGCCGACATATCTTCGGCGGCCTTCTTCATAGTCGCCGCCCTCATCAACCCGAACTCCGAAATCCTCATAAAAGGGGTTGGCATAAACCCACAAAGAACCGGTATCTTAGAGATACTTAAACGGATGGGGGGCAATATGGAAACCCTGAACGAGAGGGATCTAAACGGTGAGCCGGTAGGAGACATCATAGTGAGGTCAAGCACACTCAGATCCACCGAGATAGGGGGTGAGGTTATCCCAAGGACAATTGACGAGCTTCCCGTAATCGCCGTAGCCGCATGCTTTGCGGAGGGGGAAACAGTAATAAGAGACGCAAGGGAGCTCAGGGTAAAAGAGACCGATCGGATCAAGGCTATGACAACGGAGCTAAAGAAACTAGGGGCCGATATAGAAGAGCTAGATGACGGCATGGTAATCAGAGGAAAAGAAACACTAAAGGGAGCGAAGTGTTCAAGCTGGGGAGATCATAGAATCGCAATGGCTCTTGCCGTCGCAGGAACCCGCGCCAGTGGTATTACCGAGATCGAGGACGCCGAATGCGTTTCTGTATCTTTTCCAGGCTTCTTTGACGTAATGAGAAGGCTTAGGAGCTGATTTAGGAGGCAAGGCAACACACAATACGACTGCGAGAGACTTTATCAGTCACACATCGTGCATCATGTATCCTGCATCTTGAATCTCTTTCTTGCAGATTCGTGTTTATTCGTGGCTAAATAACCGCAATGAAAAGGGGCATAATCGTAACGATAGACGGCCCATCAGGGGCGGGGAAGGGAACGGTCGCCAGGGCAGTTGCAAAGAGGCTTGGATTCACATACCTGGATACCGGAGCCATGTACAGGGCGGTCGCGCTTCTGGTCAAGAGGAAGGGGATAGACCCTGATGATGAAAAGAAGATAGGAGATGCACTCCTTGAGTCCCATGTCAGCCTCCAGGATACCCCGGATCACGGTTTAAGGGTATTTTTAAATAGAGAGGATATAACGGAAGAGATAAGAACACCTGAGATATCCCGTCTCTCCTCCCATATCGCCACAAAAAAGATCGTAAGGGACGTCCTAAAAGGGATGCAGAGGAGAATCGGACTCAAGGGTAACATAGTCGTAGAGGGCAGGGACATGGGAACCTACGTGTTTCCCGATGCGGACTTCAAGTTCTATTTAGATGCGTCCCTTTCAGAAAGGGCGAAGAGAAGGTGGCTCCAGTTAAAAGAAATCGGAATAAAAGAGGACTTGGAGAAGGTAAAAGCGGATATTGAACAAAGGGACAGGCAGGACATGGAACGCGAGGAGTCACCCTTGCATCCCGCTTCGAATGCGGTCATAATAGATACGACGGATCTCACGGCGGAGGAAGTAGTGGAAATGGTGATAAAAACGATGGAGGTATCTAAAGGGCAAAATGGTTAAGAAGATCATACTGGCGGAGACAGCTGGCGTCTGCTTTGGCGTTGAAAGGGCACTTAAGAAGTCCTTTGAGGTTATGGAAAACTCAAAGGAAGAGGTCCATTCCCTAGGTCCCATAATCCATAACCCACAGGTCGTAAGGCGCCTGGAAGAAAAGGGTATAAAGGTTGCCGAGAAGCTCGAAGATACTTCCAGAGGCACCGTCATCATCCGTGCCCACGGTGTACCGGTAGGAACCGTAAGCACAGCCAAAGAGAAGGGGCTTAATGTAGTTGACCTTACATGCCCCATTGTAAAGAAACTCCAGTACGCCGTAAGGAGGCTCTCAGAGGAGGGGTACTTCATCGTCATAGTAGGTGACAAAAAGCACCCGGAGATCATAGGGGCTAGGAGCTATGCGGACCCTGAGAGGATAATAGTGGTGGAAAACAAGTCGGAAATAGGAGAGGGAGTATTTACAAAGAGAAAGATTGGAATCGTCGCACAGACCACTATTGCCTTTGAGAGGTTTCGAGAGGTCGTCGACGAGTTCCTTGCGAGAAGCACGGAGGAAATAAAGATCTTTAATACCATCTGTGACGATATATTCAACAAGCAGCGTGAGGCTATAGAGCTTGCAAAGTCGGTGGATGTTATGGTCGTAATAGGCGGGAAGAACAGTTCGAATACGACCAAGATCGCAAAGCTATGCCATGAAGTAAACCCGAATACATATCAGATAGAGACCGTGAACGAGATCCGTTCCCTCGGGCTCGACCTGGATGGGAAAACGGTCGGGGTTACGGCTGGGGCCTCAACCCCATCCTGGATCATAGAGGAGATACTCCAGGGTATTCAAAATAGAGAGTAGCTTTAGGAGGAAAGGGAGAAAACCCATATAACAGGAATCCAAGATATGAAAGAAGAAAAGGACTTTGCCGAACTCCTCGAAGAAACCCTTAGCGTTCCCGATAAGGGAAAGGTATTTAAAGGTAGGGTAGTGCGTATCGATGGGGAAGACGTGTTTATCGATTTTGGTTATAAGTCTGAA
>CAZWVA010000042.1:0-24527 GCA_964636885.1 uncultured Spirochaetia bacterium | reverse complement strand
TTGGATTGAGTTGTATGGCCTCTGTGTAGTCTGAAATGGCCTTGTCATACTCGCCTTTATTGTAATAAGCGATACCCCTGTGGTTATGAACAATCGAGTCTTTCGGATTGAGTTGTATAGCCTCTGTGTAGTCTGAAATGGCCCGGTCATATTCGCCTTTTCTTCGGTAGGCCAAGCCGCGGTTGTCATATACAACGGGGTCTTTCGGATTGAGTTGTATGGCCTTCGTGTAGTCGAAGATAGCCCGATCGTATTCGCCCTTGTTATAGTAGGTGTTGCCCCGCTCGTTATAGAGAAGTGGATTTTTGGGATCCTGATGGATCTTTTTAGTTAGCTCCACTATGGCTGGGTCTTCCGGGGGAGGAGGTGGCGGCACTGGCTCACTGGTTGGCTCGATCCCCAAGGCCTTAAGTCCCCTTATTATGCGGGGGAGAACAGCAGAAAACCCTTCTGATGGGATTTCTAAAGCCGCAGTAGCACGCAATGCGGTCTTTAATCGGGGCTTACGCTTCTGAAACTCGGCATATGTGATATCCTTTAGGACCGGAACAAAGGGCTTTCTGGATTCAAATGCCTCCACGACCTCCGCCTCAACTTGGTCAGAACCGATTGAATCCCGAGATATAACGAGGACAACGGCCTTGGATTCCTTAATCGCTTCAAGGACTTGGTCTAGATAAGAGGGGCCGGGAAGACTGTCACGCTCATAATACCACGTCGTATAACCTGCCACTTCCAGGCTATTTGCGATCTCGAGTGCGATGCTTTTATCTTCTTCAGCGTGGCTAATGAAGATGTAGCTCATGTGCCACTCTTCCCCGTATCCGAAGGTCTAACTTCAGATCGTTGGATTTAGAACCCTTAAAAATCGACAACTAAAAGAATCTATGTAGTTCTTAATTGGTATGTGATTAAACGTTTTATCGGAAAGTGAGTGATTCATGAACGCCTCAAACCGTCCGGATTGGCCATATAATACAACCACGGCCTCATAGTGTCAACTCCCCGAATTGCCTTATCAGAAATCTATATGAAGAGTGATTGTTGCCTCATCTAAGAATCTATTCAAAATAGGCTTCCCTTAGACAGATAACGGGAGGCATAGATGAGGCTAACCATGAAAGAAAAACGGTTACCGCGGTAGTGGCTAAATTTATGCACTTGCTTCTCTCCCCTTATAAATCGGAAGCCTTATCAAAACGCTTGTCCCTTTACCCTCTACGCTTTCTATACCGATCTCTCCGTTATGGTCTTGAATGATCATCTTAGCCACTGATAGCCCTAATCCAGTTCCCTTTCCAGCGGGCTTAGTTGTAAAAAACGGATCGAAAACAAATGGAAGTATATTTCTGGGAATCCCTATCCCCGTATCGGTTATTGTTATTTCTACCCATTTCCCTAGGTTCTTAGAAGCGGTTATAGAGAGCCTTCCCCCTTGAGGCATTGCGTCTATCGCATTCATCATTATGTCTGTAAGTACAAGGCCAAGTAGGTTTTTATCAATCAAGGTCTTTAGATCCTCTTCACCTGGGTATAGTTCAAGCTCGATACCCTGCTTCTTAAGAAGGGGTTTTATCATCTCCGTCCCCTCCTCGAGAAGGGATGAAACGCTTTCAGGGTATCTCTTATTTTCCGGTCTTCTCGCAAACCCAATTAGTCTCTGAATTATCTTTTGACTATAAAAGATCTGTCTCTCGATTGAAGTGAGCTTCTCCAGGCACTCAGAACACCTTGTACCTTCTGATATGTCCTCCTTAAGCATCTGAACCTTAAGAAGCATCGATGCAAGAGGAGTTCCCATATGATGGGCGATACCTTGTGCCATTTTCCCAAAAATCTGAGCCTTTTCAAGGTCTATTATTCTATTTCTTAACATTACGCTTTCTCTCGTATCCCTTATTGTTTCAACGAATCTCCCCTCTTCATCGATATATACAAGCCCTAAACTTACGGGGATCTTTGCGCCGTCTTCTAACACCTTCTCCGTCTCGTAGTTTCTCAACTTACCTCCTCTTTCTACATATTCAAGCTTTTTTGAAAAATCGGTCTTATTCTCTAGAGGTATGGTATCCCAGATGCTTTTGAGTTCTTTTCTATTGCTACAAAATAGGCTTTCTGCCGCTTTGTTGAAGGCGATTATCTTACCGTATCTATCATAAACCAATATCGCATCGGTAGAGTTATTTATAATCTTATCAATCCATTCTCGGTGCCTGAGCTTTTCTCTCCATATAAACCAAATCGCCCAAGTAGCGAGAATAAAAGAGACGATGATCCCACGAGTAATATACAAAAAATGAAGGGTTTTATAGTCTAAATCCTTAAAAAAGTTCTTCTCGATGAGTTCCCATAATAGAAAAATAAAGGCTAAAAGCGTTAGAGAACCCAGTATTAGGATTGCCCAAAATCTGCCGTTTCTCATATTTTTACAGTTTAACATTTCGTTTTATAGTCTACAAAGTAGGCTTATAAGGCGTATCGGTTTTGATGGACTCTTTAAAAAGCGCTAGGAAGGGTATAGGCTACTTGTATCATTTTAGAGGGATGTTTGTAAATAGATCACCAGAGTTTCTTATTCCCGGAAAAGGGAAACCATGTGGTATTATTTCCCCAAACCAAATTGGACTGTGGTTTGTACATAAAACCAATCCAACTGGTCCTCTTTATCAAACACCACATCGACTCCCTTTCCTCCAAAGAAGTGATAATAACCTATATCGAAAGATAAGAAATCAACCGGTCTGATATTCAAAGTAAAACCAACCTCAGCACCCATGTTCCTTTCTATGTCTCTGCCCGGAACAGGGGCACGAAACACGTATCCGAATGCTTCATTATTAAACGGTCCCGAGCCGGTGACCCACTCCTCGTCGTCCGAGGCTAAGAAGAATTGATTCCATTCTATTAGGAGTTTCACCTTATCATGAGGAGTGAGAAGAAGTTGAAATGTGGGATTAATCAGATTCATAAAAGCAAAGGAGTCAGTATACCCATACCACTTGTGGTTGGTAGGCACCATATTAAAGAATGTGCCGTTATCAGAATCATCCGGGTCCCCGTCTCCAGAGGCATATGCGATCCCTGCCCTGATCCAGGGTTTCCAGGGTAGCTCCAGAAACTGATACCCTAACTCGGCAATAAAAGCGAACGCTCCTTGGTCAAAGTCTCCAAAGTTCCCGAACTGAAAAGCAAACCAGAGCATTAAATCTAACTGCCCAGGGCCCGCATCATAGGCACCGGCTACGCTCAAGCCGGTGGTGTTGATCTCAAGGTTACCGCCGGCAAGATCCTTCGCCGGTCTGCGGTCGTCGAAATAGAAATAGTTAAAAACCTGAAACTGTGTGTCGGGAATAAGGACATCCTTCTTCAAGGTAAAAGCTCCTCCCGTAACCACTACTTTGTCGAGATCCTTCCATAATCCGTCATCGACATCGAATCCACCAAAGGTAACATTTGCTCCAAAGAGATTGAGATCGAATACATCGTTTGCATAGCCGAGTGTTCCTCCGTCATATCTCCTTCCAACAATAGGCCAATCCCAGTTGCCTATAAGTCTTTCTGAAAGCCTTGACTGTATAATCCAGTTGAGTTTAGGGGCATCTTTGTAAAGCACCTGTGCGCCGTCATTGAATCCTATGCGTCCCCCTTTCAAGTAGAATCCGTCGATATCCTTTATGTGAAAGTAGGCCTCTACGATTTGGAAGTTGCCAGGACCGGTTTCGTTGTCGCTGGCACTAAAGTAAAGAGGGCCGAGTCCAAAGGCGGCGCTTCTTGGAAGGTTAAATGCCTTAACCCCTTGACCCATCACATGAATGACGAAGTTTTCCCAAGTAAGATCGATGAACCCCCGTGCCCTTGCAAAAAAGAAGTCATAGGTACGGTCGGTTGATACCCCTTCTTTTTCAAAGGTGCTCCAGAGTTCATTTCTAAATATAGTTATTACCCCGCCGCTTACGTGCTTCTTGATTTCCTCTGCCGTACTATCCGAATCTTCTGCTACGGTAAAAGGGACGTAGGTGATATAAAGGGTCAAAAGGATCACGACTAGGAATAAAAGGATTTCTTTCCATAAGGATTTAAAACGAGAGAGAATGGTATGGTGCATCTCTTTTCCTCCTTATTGGGTTCTTTAGAGATCCTATTCTCAGGTAGCTCCATTTCACACCCTTTTTATTGGCTTATCATAGATAAAAATACGGATATTCTACGTATATCCCATTTCTTTCTCTACTAATCTCTTTAGCAACTCGGTGACTGCTTTATAAAATGGATTGGGTTTTGCTTCGACTACTCTTTTAGAGAACCTCTTAACGAATTCGAACATGTGCTCCTTCAGGAACTTTCTATATGCATCTTTTGCGATATCCATATCATCTTGGATCTGCGCTATAGCTGTTTTTAGTGAGAGTATAGATACGAATTCGAGTTCGTATGGAAGCGAATCCGGTGATTCCCCACTTCTGGGTGTGAGACCAAATGCCGTATAAAAAGCAGAAACATCAGGAATCACATCGACCCTTAGGTTATACGAACTCTCACAGATGGGAACCGTACCCTTTAAAAAAAGACGCGAGTACTCTTTCTGAATCTCTTCTATTTCAATGTTAGATAGGATCGTTTCAAAATAGGGATATATACTTTCATCAAGATACGGGGAACTAGCGAGTTCTTCTATTATGGATCTCATATCATTTATGTTCTTTTTACCAGGATAGGAGAACCCCTTGCTTAGAATCCTATAAATATCCGCCTTTATGAAACCGTCTATCTTGTCTTTTGATAAAGTCATTTGCTTCCCTCCGCTTGCAACGACATTACCGCTATTTTTCAACGTGGATTTCTATCCAGGGAGTATAGTGTTTTCTCGCCCCGACGTTCTTAGCCGAACCGTTCCATACGGCAAAAGCCGCATAGGTCTTTTCCGCTATCGGAGCGTCATTTGGGTCATCTGTAACAATCGGCCTTGCGATTATAACCCTCCATACTCCCTTTTCCCACTGACCCCAACCTGTTGCGTTTTGTTTCGGTTGAGTGGTAAAGGTTCCAAAGCCCTCGGCTATTGCCTCTTCTACCGGTTGCGTTCGATGAAATATCGAGATGGGATTTCTCGCATATGCACCGGGTATGTAGTTTAGCGACTCGGGGGTTATGAAATAATCTACTGTAGTAGGCTGGAGAGGGAATTCCCCTTCCGCATAAATCATAGGCTCGGAGAAGAAGTAAAGGTCAACCCAGTAATCCGGGTGAAGCGTTTGAACGTCTCTGTAACCCTTCTCTATATCGTCTTGCCATATCGCTTTCCAGTGTATTATATGAACCCTGCCTCCTTTATTCCCCATCATAAAGGCTGGGAGGTTTTTAGAATCGAGCGGCATTTGAATCGCCACTTGATCGGTGAATTTCTCCACATCAACTACCGCATCTCTGGTTTTGTCTTCCCATTCTAGAAGGAAAGCAATCCAGTTTCCGTTGTGCACGGACCTCACATTGATATATTGAATCGTGGGAGTCTCAAGAAATGGGAGGGTCATATTCTGAGGAATAACATTGATTCGGGTGACGGGTGCCCTCTTCCATACACCGTTGCTTACATCCTTAAGGGGGATTCGCTTCACGTTAATTGACTTAATCACGTTCTGTTTTTGTTCGGGATAGGAGAAATCCGTTTTTATAAAGAAAACGCTCACTAATAGTAAGAGTAAGCTAAACCCTTTTATCATATTTTCACCTCCTTAGGGGATGTTGTGTCTATAGGTCTCACCCTTTTTGTCGAAGTAGGGTCTGATATAAACCGGTTCTTTGAATGGGACTTTCGCTATCATCTCTCCTTTATCGTCAAAACCTAACGCGTAATCGCCCTCCGTTCTGAAGGAGTGGATTATTCTATTCGTGCTCCCAAAAAGTAGAAACGCGGAGAGTAGTTCCCTATCGTTTTTTGCATTTTTGTATGTCTCTATTGCCTGATCCACACCGGGGCCGAACATCTGATACAGAAACTCTCTGGGAACATGCACAGGCGGTACGTAATAAACATTCGGTTCGAGTCCAAACTGAGGATATAATGGCAGGGCAACCTTTTTAATGTACACAAGAAAATCCATTGGGTTATTGTTCCTCGGAGAATCGGGCTTGCTCAGAAATCCCTGGAGTCTTATTTTCCCTATACAGGTCTGAACACACCTGGGTTGCTCTCCCCTTTCTATGAGAGGGTAACACCCTATACACTTTTCCGAGATTCTAGTGACGAGATTGAAGAAGGTTTTTTTATAAGGGCAAGCCCTCACACATTCACGATATCCCCTGCATCTAGATTGGTCTATTAGAACGATTCCGTCTTCTTTCCTCTTGTATATAGCCTTTCTCGGACAGGCAGCGAGGCATGCCGGGTATGTACAGTGATTGCATATTCTGGCGAGATAAAACATCCACGCTTTATGAACTCCAGAGAAAAAGGCCCCTTTTTCAACTATATCGGAACACTCATCCTCACCGATATTTGGGTGTGAATAATCTTCTTCCTCGGGTAACCACCCTAAAACCCTCTCCCCTTGAGGAGCCGCTTCAAACACGGTTTTTCCGTTGTATTTACCGTCTTTTCCCCAGGATTGTCCGTCGAGCTTTTTTAAGATGTTCAGATCCCACTTGATCGGATAACTCCCATAAGGCTTTGTTTCTACGTTGTTCCAGAACATTATTTCTTGTCCCTTTCCCGATGTCCAAGTTGTTTTACAGGCAGCGGTGCAGGTTTGACACGCGATACATTTATTTATATCGAAAACATAAGCGATCTGCTTTTCAGGTCTACTCTCCGCATACGGATATCCCATTTCCCTTTTAATCTGCCAGTTCTTTACCTTCGACGTAAGCCAACTCGTTACCGACATGAGATTTCACCTCCTTATCAGACTTTCACAAAACCGCCTTTTAAGTAGTTTTTAAAATCCTCGTCTTCATAGGTTGGTCTGATTTTAAGCTCAGCGGGCCTCCAAACCCTCTTTCCATTGATCCCACCTTCCTCCGCAAACTCGATCTTTACAAACGACTCTCTCGGAGCGCCAGTCGGACAGTGAACATCGGGGGCAAACCCTTTTTTTATAACCTGTCCAAAAAGCTCTTTTCTTGTAAGGGAGTCGGTCATAAGGGTGGGTTTTAGCCATCCCCTTGTACAGCTCTGGTGTGAACCGAATCTGAACAGAGACTGGTATCCTGTTTGGAGATTCTTAGCAAGCCCGGTTGGATTCTTCTCTGCATCACGAACGGTTCCAAAAGTAGCGGCATACACATTGTGCCACATCCTTACGACTCCTCTTGGGGTTCCGGGGTAGTATCTTATCCGGCACATAAGACGGGCCACTCTGTACTCGTCCTTCCTTTTCTCCCAACCTCTAAAAGGTCTATCGTGGGGATCGGCGTCTATATAGGCATAATCACCGTCTTCAAGCCCAAGCTCTTTCGCGTCGAGGGGGTTTATATCGACATACATTTCGGTAATGAACGGCATCCTTTTATCGTGTCTGTAAATATCCCCAAACGGTCCAAACCATATAGCAACGACATCCGTATCCACGGGGGTTGTATGTGCACCGTGCCTGTATTTGGGAGTATGGAATATGAATCTATACTTTTTATCTTTCGAGGTGAGGGGATGGGTTGTCTTTTTAACCTCATCCCAGGGTCTTACGACGTTTCTTCCCTGACGTGTGTCTGTGGAAAGATCCTCAGATGACGCTCCCCATTTTTCCGGCGTTTCCGGTTTTATCACTGGATTCGGTTTTGCCACTATTACATTGGGCTCATAGAACGTGGAATCAATCGGTTCTCTATAAACCGGTATGTTCTCCCCAGAGATTAAGAACTCTTCCTCATCGCGGTAAAACTCTAGCCGTCCACTCTTCGTATACCAGGGTTTTTCTTCCTCTGTCTGTTCGAATCCAACGAATTTGGGATAGGTTCTCGACATGAGAAGGGCAGGAATCCCAATCTTAGCCTTCTCTTCGAGTTCTAAGACGTTGTATCCCCTTGTTGATGGGCTTGTATCGAATATCCTTTGAAGGTAAATATAGGATTTTCCATCGTAGACGAATTTGAAGTAATTTTTGAAACGCTCGTCGCCAGTTAAGTCTCCTAATGCTTTTGCGATTCCTGATATAACCTCTATGTCTCCCTTTGTATTAAATATCCTCTTGAGCGGAGTCCTTGGAAAGATATAAAGGAAGGGGTTTGTAACGGATATCGTAGCATCGGGGGATTTGAACTCAGCCCACGAATCTACCGGGAATACAATGTCGGCGTATTCGCATGAAGCGGTCCACCACCAGTCAAGCACTCCTATAAACTCAACCTTCGGGAATATGTTCATCACGCTTTCATAGTGACCCTTTGCATTCCCGATGAGTGAGTTTGAGTTCGAGACTAGAATCGACTTTGTAGGTGTAGGTAGATGGGTCTTGCCGGTAAGGACTTTATCTCCAACCCTTAGTATCTTGTCTCCGTCGTTAAAATAGTGAACGGATTCTGCAGTATAGTATAGTTTTACATCTACTGGCTTTCCTTCCTCGAGCTGGATATTAAACGGGTTTTCGGCGAAGTACGTTGGAAGGCCACTAAAGAACGCGCCACGATAATTGCCTGCATAACTTCCTACATTGGCGCTTACCTTTCCTATGTTTTTCGTAAGTGCGGCTAGAAAGAGGATAGTTCTATCTTTAAGGTCGTTATTGAAAAATTGATTTGGCCCCATACCAACCGCAAACAGGGTATCGCCGCTGTGTTCTGCGATTTGTCTTGCAATCTCTATTATGCCTTCTTTGGGGGCCCACGTTATCTCTTCAACCGTCTCTGGGTTAAAGTTCTCCAAGATATAGTGCTTTATAAGATCAAATACTGGGATTACCTCGATTTCCTTTCCGTCTTTTGTCGATACCAGAAACTTTCCCTCTAGAGCAGGTGAAATCCCTTTTTTATCGATCTGATTGCCGTAGTCGTCTCTCGTAATGATGACCGGTTCTTTTCTTTTCTCATCCCATACTACAAAATCACTCCACTCGTTTCTTATATGTTCAGGAACAAGTGGGGTCGCCTGCTTTAGTGGTGGAAGGGGTTTTTCCCCTTCCTTGAGAACCCCTATGTAGTTTTTAAGCTCCTGAGGTTTATATCCCTCTTGGATATCCTCTGGTTTTAGAAGCCTTAGCGTATCCATTCGGACGAGTAAAGGCAGGTCGGTATACTTTTTGAGGTAGCTAGGATCGTATAGTCCCTCTTTGATTATGACGTACGAAAATCCGAGCGCTAACGCAGGGGTCGTACCTGGTCTTACAATAAGAACATTATCTGCCTTATTACAGGTAGCACTATACTCACAGGCAATAACCGTGACCTTTGCCCCCTTGAGACGGGATTCAGTAAGCCAGTGGGAATCGGGCATCTTCGTAGTTATCCAGTTCATTCCCCATACAACGATGTTCTTGGAATGGTCGGCACATACAAGATCCCAGTCAATGGTCTGCTGTCCTGTTACCATTGGATGTCCTGGTGGAAGGTCTGTATGCCAGGTGTAGTTATCCCAACCCCTTGCACCCTTTGCTTCAGTTGGTCCTACGTTCCTTATCTTTGAATCGAGAAGGGCAAGGGCATTCGCTAATCTGTATTGGGCGAAGATCCTCGTTGCTCCAAGCGCCGGCATTCCTCCTCTGAATTTGAGGGTTTGGACTCCAGCCCCTTCGGTTGCCGCTACCATAAGAGGATCATACCCTTGCGCTAGGAGCTTTCTTTTCCCTTTCTCGCCGCTATATTCTCTGGCTATGTTTTCAAGGGTCCTCGCCGTTATGTTAAACGCCTCATCCCAAGATATCCTTATAAATGCCTCTTTGCCTCGGCCTTCTAGATACCTTGAGGGAGGCTTACCGTTTTTATCCCTTGGGAAACCGTCCTCTGCCCACTTTAAAAAACCCTCTCTTATAACTGGATACTTTATTCTTCTATCCCCATAAATCCTTCTTACCAGGGCGAGCCCCTTCTGACAACACCTTGGCTCCCATCTGCACGATGCTTGATTCCCATCTAGATCGGAGGCTTTTGAGTAACCAAAAGATGGTGCTAGTCTGACTATCACGTTATTTTTAACATGCGCTTTAAGCAGGCAATTATGCGTGTCATTCGGGGCGCAGAGAAATGAGAACTCACTATCGTATCTCCACAAATCCCTAAACACCTTCTCCCATCCCCTATTGGGATAAAAAGCCAGAGGGTTTTCTACATCCACGGGATCGAAGAAGGTGAACATCTCACTAAATCCATTTGAGGCGAATAAAATCCCTCCTAAACCGCCCAGCCCTAATTTAAGGAAACTCCTCCTTCCAAGTCCCATGATGATTTTCCTCCTTTCTTGCTTATTCTTAGTGCAATGCATTTGACGTTCGTGAGTTTCACTTCCACCTCTACCTCTCCACTCTATGTTTTCCCCTTTCTTGTACGTTCCTGTCTCTCTTGGGCTATGGCGATATCGGCTAATGTGGTCTTATGGAGGAAATCGATTTCCTCCTTCTGCTTTTGTGCCCAAAAGTGATGAACCGGGCATCCGCTTTCATCCGAACACTCGATCATCCCGAGTATGCATCTACTCTTTAAAATCGGATCATCCAACATCTCACAGATTTCATA
The DNA here is from genome assembly GCA_964636885.1 of uncultured Spirochaetia bacterium. Classification (GTDB taxonomy): domain Bacteria; phylum Desulfobacterota_D; class UBA1144; order Nemesobacterales; family CSP1-2; genus CAZWVA01. The sequence continues at coordinate 13,868 of CAZWVA010000042.1, read as the reverse complement.
TAGGGTTATAGACTCGGGCTCTCTCGCAAGAGAGATTCCGCCCCCGATTCCCCGTTGTGTAGATACGAGTCGTTTCCTTCCCAATGTGTTAATGATCTTTGCAAGAAAAGCCTGTGGTATAGTGGTAGCTTTGGAGAGTTCCCTTACGAGAACGGGTTTACCCTTCATTCGGGCAAGGTATGAGAGGGCCCTAATGGCGTAACCGACTGTTTGACTAAGCAATTTCTACTCTCGCTATAGATTTCATGATTAAATGACCATCAGATCTTTTTATCATGATTTGATGATACAACATACATAAGAATTGTCAAGTTCTTTGTAGAGTTGACTTTATATGCTTGTCGAATCTCTATCTTGATGTAAACTCAAGGCCGTAAGCTGAAATAATCCCAAAAAAATATATGATTTCAGGACTCAGTGGGTCTCAAGCCAAAAACTTCACGTTAATAACCTTAGCGAATTTCTTCTTTTTCTGTAACTTCTCTTCCTTCTTCCTCCTTCCTCTATTCGTTAAGGGTTTGGGAGGCGACGAGGCGAATATCGGCTTTATTATGGGCTCCTTCGGCATAACCTCTCTCGGCTCGATCCCTCTTGTGGCCTCCTTAATAGACAGGTACGGCAGGAGGAGGTTCATGCTACTCGGTGCCCTTATTATGTGCTTGTCCTCCCTCGGCTACCTTTTTATAAAGGAGTTGAGCAACCTTCTTTACCTCTTAAGGGTTCTTCAGGGGGTGGGATTCGCATTCTTCTTTACGTCCTCCAGCACAGCGGCCGCAGATTTCGTTCCAGAAGCGAAAAGAGGGCAGGGGCTTGGACTATTCGGGGCGTTTACCATCGCCTCTTATGCCCTGGGTCCCACTGTGGGGGAGGCCGTAATTAAACATCTAGGGTTTCGGTCGTTCTTTATCTACGCCTCTTCATTCAGCCTGATCGCCCTTCTTCTCGTTTACCTGACTAGGGATACCTATTTTAAGCGTGCGGACGATCATTATGGATTCGGTTTTTTTCGGCTCGCCTTTTCTAGAAAATACACCGTAGCCCTTCTCTCTAACCTCATCCTAGCGGGTGGGTTTGGTTCCATACTCAATTTTATCTCTGCATATCTTAAACCCAAAGGACTCGATGTTTTTTACTTCTTTCTTACCTATACCGTAACGGTTGCCGCCGTGAGGGTTTTTGGAGGGGGGATTTCCGATGTGCTTGGGAGAAAGAGGATAGCGTCCCCAAGCCTCTTCTTTTTCTCAATATCCATAGGGGCAATGGTTCTTATGGATTCGATTTATAAAACCGTTTTGATATCCTTCCTCTTTAGCGTAAGCTACGGTATGCTCTATCCAACCCTAAGCGCTCTGGTTATAGACAAGGCAGGCCCTGATGAAAGGGGGAAGGCTATGGGGGCTTTTAACGCCTGCTTCAGCATTGGGACTAATATACTAACTTTTGGTTTCGGAGTAATCGCGAGGGATTTCGGATTTGAAGGTATGTATTTAGCCTCTTCTGCTTTCGTTTTTGCTGGATTCTTGATCTTTACCGTCTTTGAGTCCCGGTAGGGCTCCTAATGCCTAAACGAAACGTTTCCCTTGAAAACCCTCCCTTTTTTATTTACCATTCCGAGTGAAATGGAGATAAAATCGGGGGATTTCGTCTTTCTTCTTTCCTCGGACAATAAAACCTTTCTCGTCAGGGTAAAGGAGGATAGGGTCTTTGGGACGCATCTTGGAAACGTTCCGCTAAAAGACGCGATTGGCAAGAGATACGGAGAGGTTATACACTCACAACTGGGAAAGCCCTTCATCCTTCTTGAGCCGACTCTTGAGGATAAGATGATGAAGGTAAGGAGGCTCACACAGATAATCTATCCCAAGGATGCGGCCTTAATCCTTCTTAAAGCGGGGATCCGATCTGGGATGCGGGTGATTGAATGTGGGGCTGGCTCAGGTGCGCTAACCATGGCCCTTGCAAGCGCCGTGGCTCCAACGGGTAGGGTGTATACGTACGATAGAAGGGAGGACTTTCTTGAGAACGCCAGGAGAAACGTGGAGGAAGCTGGGTTTTCCGATTTTGTGGAGTTTAAACTAAGAGAGGTGGGTGAGGGGTTCGATGAACGTGACGTGGATGTCGTTTTACTAGACCTCCCATCGCCCTGGGAAGGGGTTCCCGCCGCCTCGCGCTCCCTTAGGGGCGGAGGGAGAATAGCAAGCCTTTCCCCCACGTATAATCAGGTAGAGCAGACCGTTTCGAGTTTGACCGAATATGGGTTTGTCTATCTAGAAACCGTGGAGGTCTTGGTCCGAAGGATCCTGGTTCGTCCCGGCAGAACAAGGCCCTATGAGAGGATGGTAAGCCATACCGGGTTTCTCACCTTTGGAAGAAGGACGATAACGGGTTTGGATTTAAAAAACGAATCGGCTGGAGGGAATGGAGAGGATATAGAGAAAGGATCTTAGGGATAATCTCCCTGTCTACTTCTCCATGTGCCCTTTATCCCCTGTTATTTGGATGGCTATAGATGAAGATAAAATCGCGTCCTGAGGATTTTGTCGTCGAAGAGTTCTTAAGTCTTCCCGATTTCTCACCTAGGGGTGATTACGTCATCTACAGGTTGAAAAAGAGGGGGCTTTCTACATATGACGTTCTAGATAGGCTCATCCATGGCTACAGGATACCGGATAGGGATATAGGTATAGCCGGTCTTAAGGATAAGTACGCCCTTACCTCTCAGTATATGAGTATCAGGGGCAGAGACGCCAAAGAGATTAGAGAAAAGAACTTTATGTTAACACCTCTTGGCAGGGCAGAGAGCCCCATAGGGCCTCACCTGCTCAAGAAAAACCGGTTTGAAATCACCCTAAGGAGCCTGGAAAAGACAAGGATTTCGAGGATCGTAGATAACCTCTACGAGGTCTTAAGGTACGGCTTTCCAAACTACTTCGGTGAGCAGAGATTCGGCTCCATAAGATATGGGGGAGAATTCCTGGCAAAACGCCTTATACTTGGGGATTTTGAAGGGGCGCTTAAACTCTACCTCTCTAAATGGTCTTCCCGTGAAAGGCCGACTATAAGGGGTTTTAAGAGATTCGTATCCCGTCACTGGGGGGACTGGGAGGAGTGTCTGAGGGTCGCTCCACGCTCGGACGAGAGGTTCATTCTCTCCTATCTAAAGGATCGTCCTAGGGATTTCTTAAGGGCCGTTAATCTGATAAACCGGAGGATGCTCTTTCTCTACATAGCCGCCTATCAGAGTTATCTCTGGAATGAGGTTGCATCGGAGTTTATAAGGGCTAATCTAGATGAGGATGGGCTGATAGGGTTTCACTATGGAGCAGGGCAGATGGTCTTTTACAGAACCCTCACTGAGGAGCTATTCGAGGAGTTTGTAAGAACCAAAATCCCACTTTTGGATCATAGGGTCGAGTTTCCAACCGGGAGGATAGGGGAGATCGTAGAAAGGGTCATTAAGAGGGAAGGAATCACGATAGAGGATTTTAGATTGGATAGGGTTAAGAATGCCTTTTTCAAGTCGGTTCTGAGGGGACTCATTGTATTTCCAGAAGGGCTTGAGATTTCTGAGCCTGAGCCTGATGAGATTTACCGTGATGGATTCAAGCTTACGCTCTCTTTTTTTCTTCCACCGGGAAGCTATGCGAGTGTGCTTCTAAGAAGGATCGGCATAGAAGGAAAAAAATGAATAAACCCTTAAGTACATACGGAATATTTACTTGATTTCAAATAGTGTGTAAGCTACTCAGGAAGGAGGGAAATTCATGAATCTTCAAGATAGGATAAGTAGACTCCTTGAGTTTAAAAGCGAAAGGTATCCCATTGTCTCTCTCTATCTGAAACTGGGTCCTGCGGAGAGGGAGAATTTCAAGTACAGGATAACCCTTAAAAACCTTATAAAAGCGGAGAGGGATAGACTGAGTAAAAGGGGTTTTTCAAAAGAGGTCCTCGAATCCATAGATTCGGAGCTAAGGAAAATCACCGAGTATGTTGAGAATCCGATTCAGATTACCGGTTGTAGAGGAGTTGCGATTTTCTCTTCCACCGGAGAGGGGATCTGGGAGGTATTTAAGCTCCCTCTGGTCTATCGAAACCGGCTTGTTGTCGATTCGTCCCCGCTTGTACGTCAGCTCGTCACTATAAATGATGAGTTTGGGGATATCGTTGTCGTGTGTATTGATAGAAAGAAGGCCCGGCTCTTTAGGATAAGTTTAAATGGAGCGGAGGAGGTACTGGGGTGTTTCTATCCGGAGGCCACACGCAACACGAAATTCCAGGCCCAGGAAGGGAAATTCAGGCAGAGGGTATCCCTAACCGGTGGTGGCGGGGAGGTTGCTCAGGGTTTCGGGGAGTATGGTTTTCAGAGAATGATAGAGAACGAGATGCACCAGCATTTTAAACACGTTTCTGAAAGGCTATTCGACTATTACAAGGAGAGTAGGTTCAGTTGGCTGATTATAGGTGGTATTGATCAGGTCATAACCGATTTCTCAAATCACCTTCATACGTATTTGAAGGAAAGGTGTCTTGGGAGCATACCGGTAGAGATAAATCTGATTAAACCGGATGAGCTTGTTGAAAAGGCATTAGACCTCTTGGAGTTAACCGAGCGTAGGAACGAAAAGAGGCTTATAGATGAATTCGAGCAAAAACTCGTCTCTGGACTTGCCGTGAATGGACTTGAGGCCACGTTAAAGGCCCTTATGATGGGCCAGGTGAGGGTTCTTATCGTTTCGGAAGGGTTTACCCATTCGGGATTCATTTGCCCGGAGTCCAGGGTTTTGGTTCTGGAGAAAAAAGAGGGTCTTTGCCCGGAGGGAAAGGAGCCATTACCCGTGGTCGATGTTGTAGACGAGGCTATAGAAGAGGCCCTGGGACAGGGCGCCGAGGTTGAAGTGGTTCTCGACGAGGAGGCAAGGAGAAAGGTAAACGGCATAGGGGCCATTCTCAGATTCAAGCTATGAAGGGGAGAAGCTCCGGAGAGTCGGCTGTACTCGTCCTCCTGTCATTGCTTAAAAGGACGGGTCTTTTTAGAGGGCGGAGGGGGCTTTATCTACTTGTGGTCCTGGCCTTTTCTCTTATCCCACTTTATTTTAAAACCGAATTAACCGGCGGTAGTGAGTATGTGGTAAAGGGTGTAATCGATGGCGATACGGTTATCCTTCAGGGAGTTGACACCCCCCTTAGGTATCTGGAAATAGACACCCCTGAGATCCTCACGGACGAATCCCCTGGAGACCCGATTTCTCAAGAGGCAAGGGATCTTAACGAGAGTCTGGTTTACGGAAAGAGGGTCAAACTGGAGTTTGATAAGGAAAAGTACGACCAGTACGGGAGGATGCTCGCCTATGTTTTTGTCGACGGCGTCTTTGTTAACCAGGAGATGGTCAGAAACGGTTTAGCGAGGGCTTTAGTAATAAGGCCAAACGATAAATACGCCGACCTCATCCGTGAAGCCGAGAATCAGGCGAAGCGGGAGAGAAAAGGGATCTGGGGTAACATCGACAAAATTAATCCCCCGCCCGAAAATGAGAGATTCCTCATCAAGCCCTCACAGGCCGCACGTTACAATGGCCAGCGTGTTGTTGTAAGGGGGAAGATAGTGGATTCACGTAAATCCAGGAAGGTAGTCGTCCTCGATATGGAGAATGAACTGGATGTGGTCGTATTCTCCGGTGATTTGGAAAACTTTACGTTCTTCGGAATAGCCCCTGAGAGGTACTACGTGGGTAGGCCCGTTGAGGTCATTGGAAGGGTAAAGATGTATAAGGGGAAACCGGAGATAATAGTAAGCCACCCGATCTCCATAAGGAGCCTTGAGTGAAGGTCGATGAGATTCTGGTAAAAGGTGCGGAGGAACTAGGCGTTACACTTACACAAGAGCAGGTCGGTCTTTTTCTCGAATACCTCGAGAGCATAAAGGTATGGAATAAAAAGATAAACCTTACCGCGATCAGGGAGGAGCGGGGTATAGTCATAAACCATTTCCTGGATTCTATCTCTCTTGTTCCCTTCATTATCGGGGGCTCGAATTTACTCGACATCGGTTCGGGAGCGGGTTTCCCTGGGATCCCTCTTAAAATCGTAATACCAGAATTGGAGGTTACTCTACTAGATTCCGTGGAGAAGAAGGTCTTCTTCATGCGCTATGTGATTAGAAGACTAAGACTCAAGGGAATTGAATCCGTATGCGGTAGGGCCGAGGATACTGGTAACGGGATCCCAAGGGGTCATTTCGATCTTGTGGTATCAAGAGCCGTAGCCGAGATTCGAGTCCTACTAAAACTCTCTACTCCTTATGTCAACGAGAAAGGGAAAGTGGTCCTTATGAGAGGAAAAAGGGGATTCGAGGAGTGGGAAGGAATAAAGGGGGATATACAGGGGTTTAGGCTTCTAGAATCCAAAAGGCTGTTTCTCCCTTTTACGGGGCACGAGAGAATAATACTCGTTGTTGCGAGCACTCCGTCCTAGCCTTCCTGTACCAGTTACATTGAATTGTAAATCTTCCATCACAAAAATACTACCAAGGTCCAATTGAAACACACCTCATGATAGAGGTTGCCACCCCACGAATCGGAGGTGTAACAGCGGTCCTGGGGTATGTGTGTTTGAAAGTTTTCTTCATTCCCAATTTCCCGTCCAAGCCGTAAACTTAACCCTCAATCCTCCTTTATCCTCCCACTTTGGGGTGGTTCCAATAGATTCAATAGATTAGAGCGATTAAGCGTAGGAATTAAGAAACCGTTATAGCGGGCCCGCTGGTAACTAGAGAGACTTGCTGTAGGACCTGAGGCTGTCTATAATTCTCTCACTCGGTTTAAAGGAAATAGGATAAATGGCAGAAAAAACGAAGATAGCATGGGATATATCACACCTCGAATTTACGATTGAGGATCACTACTATTTCTCTATCTTGAAATCAAGCCTGAAAGAGAGGGGGGCGGTGGTCAGGGAGGTTGGTTCTTTTAGCGACATATTGAAATACGATGTGGCGGTTTTAAACTATCCCGAAAGGCCTTTCACAAAGGGCGAAGCGAGGTTAATAAGGGGGTATCTGGAGAGTGGGAAGAGGATCGTAATAGCCGGATACTATAATAACGAGGATAGGGTAGCAGACCGTATTAATTCGCTTTCCTCCCATTTCGGTCTCTCTCTAAGCGGGGATAGGGTAAGGGATAGATCGAATAACGACGAGGGGGACGATCTTCTGGTTGTTACATCCAGGGTCCTCTCCTATAACGATTCTGTGGAGAGGGTCTTATTTCCCTGCTCGGCCTCTATTAGAATCCACGGGAATTCCGCAAAACCCATAGTACTCAAGGAGGGTGATTCGCCAAGGAAGACCGTGATAGCAGCCGAGGTCAGTGTAGGGAGAGGAAGGTTAATACTCCTTGGTACGTGTGTTTTCTGGGATAATTTCGCGATAAGGAAGTACAGCAACCTTGGTTTTTCGCTTAATCTGCTTCTAGGATAGGGACGGGTGGCCGTTTGCCACTACAAGGATAGAATCTTGACCGGGATTTCTTTGAATGTTAGTTTAAACCCTCGATTTGTATAAGGAGGAACCATGGTTATTGGAGTTATAGGCGGGAGCGGGCTCTACGAAATGGAGGGGCTAACCGATATACGTTCGGTAAGGGTAGAGACCCCCTGGGGTAGTCCATCGGATGATCTATTGGTTGGAAGACTCGGCGATACTCAGATGGTGTTCCTTCCACGGCACGGGCGTGGTCATAAGATAATGCCATCGGAGATAAATTACCGTGCGAACATCTATGCCATGAAAAAGCTGGGGGTCGAACGGATAATCTCCGTAAGCGCGGTGGGGAGCATGAGGGAGGAAATCGCTCCGGGCGACGTTGTTATTCCATCCCAGTTCTTCGATCACACAAAAAGAAGGGCATCGACCTTTTTCGGGGACGGCGTCGTTGCACATGTATCAATGGCTGATCCGGTTTGTCCCTCGCTCTCGGAGGTGCTTTACAGGGCCTCTAAAGGCCTTGGAGCGACTGTGCATAAGGGGGGGATATATATCTGCATAGAGGGTCCACAGTTCTCATCAAGGGGTGAAAGCGACATATACAGGAAGTGGGGGGTGGATGTGATAGGAATGACGAATATGCCTGAGGCAAAGCTTGCCCGTGAGGCTGAGATTTGCTATGCTACTCTTGCGCTTTCAACGGATTACGATTGCTGGCATGATGGGCATGGAGACGTTTCGGTAGAGGACGTTATTCGGATACTCACGAAAAACGTGGAACTCGCAAAGGGGGTAATAAGAGAAGCGGTTTCCATGATTCCGGAGGAGAGAGACTGTATCTGTTCTAGGGCGCTTCAAGATGCGATTATCACTCCAAAGGATGCCATATCCGCGGAGGAGAGAAAGAGGCTTAGTATACTGATTGAGAGGTATCTCAGATGAGCGTGCTTGTTGTAGGCTCAGTTGCATTGGACACGGTTGAAACCCCGTTCGGTAGGGTTCAGGAGGTTCTTGGCGGTTCCGCCTCCTACTTTTCCCTCGCTGCGAGTCTGTTTACAGATGTTAAGGTAGTTGCCGTGGTTGGAGAGGATTTCCCGGATGAGTACGTAGAGCTTTTTAAATCAAAGGGTATAGGGTTAGAGGGGCTTAGGAGGGCGAAGGGAAAGACCTTTAGGTGGCACGGGCGCTACGGATATGATCTTGGGGACCCAGATACGTTAGGAACCTATCTCAATGTTTTTGAAAAATTCGACCCGGCGTTGCCTGAGGATTACCGTGAGTCGGATTACGTTTTTCTCGCCAATATAGATCCCGAGCTCCAGCTCAGCGTCCTAAAACAGGTAAATAAACCAAAGCTGGTTGCATGCGATACGATGAACTACTGGATAGAAAATAAACCCAGGGAATTAAGAGAGGTTTTAAGGTATGTGAATGTCCTCATAATCAATGATTCTGAGGCAAGGGAACTGGCCGGGGAACCGAGAATCATAAAGGCCGCACGGTCTGTACTCGACATGGGGCCTGATACCCTTATCGTAAAGAGGGGTGAGTACGGGGCCTTGATGTTCTCAAAGGAGGGGATATTCTGGGCTCCCGGTTACCCACTTGAGGAGGTAGTTGACCCGACCGGGGCGGGAGACACGTTCGCCGGGGGGGTTATAGGGTATATCTCCAGCCAGGATACCTCTGATATTGTGGAGTTCAAAAGGGCTGTGGTTTATGGGAGCGTGGTCGCTTCCTTTACCGTAGAGGACTATAGCGTGAAGAGGTTGGCCTTTCTCGAAAAGGAGGAATTGGGTTCCAGGTTCAGGGCGTTTTTAAAGCTCTCTAATCTAGATTGATATGAGAGTACTCGTTGCCTTTATAGGGATCTCTTTTTTACTCCTCTCCTGCGGTGGAAAGATGGTTGAGGAGAGGCGTGAGGATGTGTCTCTAAGCAATCAGAAGGCGCTAGCCGTAGCCTCCCTTCGCAGGGGGAACCTCCAGCAGGCTGTCGAGGACATTAAAAAGGCTGAGGGGATAAACGACAGGGACCCTGATGTCCACCTCATTAAGGGGGTTATATACTTCGCGCTCAAGGACTATAAGGAGTCCGAGGCCTCTTATAAAAGGGCCATAGAGCTAAAGCCGGATTATTCCGAGGCCAGATACAACCTGTGCGGTTTGTACCTTACCCTGGATAATCTAGATAGGGCCATTGAGCAGTGCTCTAAGGCCGCCTCCGATGTGGTTTATAAATCAAGGGTTAATGCCCTTACAAGCCTGGGGACGGCCTATTTTAGAAAAGGGGATACCAATAAAGCAAAGGAGTATTATGAACAGGCCCTTCAGTTAAACCCCGCCTTTGTTTATACACATAACGAACTCGGAAAACTGTACCTGGCAACGGGAAAAGAGGAGGAGGCGATAGAGGAATTCAAAAAGGCCATTGACGGATATAACCTCTACGATGAGGCGTATTATAACCTGGGGCTTGCCTATTTAAAAATAGGAAAGACCGCCGATGCCTGCCAGTCTTTTAAAAGGGTGGTTGAGGTTTCCCCTACCAGTGCCTTTGGTGTAAATGCCAAGAGCTATGTATCATCGCTTTGCGTTAATATAAAATAAGAGAGCTCAAAGGGGGGATAATGGCGAAGAAAAGCCGAGAGAAGAGAAAAGGGCTTATGGATCTCCTGGTTAGCCAGGAGTGGATCGCGTCCCTGGAAAAGAGATTCGAGAAGCGGCTTAAATCAGCTAAGGATACCTTTGATAGAAACCTTGAGAAGGCCAAAAAGGGTCTTAACATCACAACGAGAAGAGACCTAAATGCTATTCACTCGAGAATCAGGGCTCTTGAGAAGAGGTTGGAGAAACTCGAGGGGCTAATAAAGGCCGCGCCTTCTAGACCTAGGACCTCGAATGACAAAGAATAGGTTTAACTAACCCTTTCTCCTTATTTTGTCCACTAAAAGCGAGGTCGATATACCCTTAAGAAGTGGAATTATACAGACCTTCCCACCATACCCTTCCACGATCTCCCTTCCAACGACCGTTTCTGGGGAGTAGTCTCCTCCTTTTACCAGTATGTCGGGTTTTAGAGATTTGATTAGCTCAAGAGGGGTATCTTCCGAGAATATAACAACGTAATCCACGCAGTCGAGTGCGGAAACGATACTCGCCCTATCGTTTTCGGGAATAAAGGGTCTTCCTTCCCCTTTAATCCTCCTTACCGACTCCTCGCTGTTAATGCCTACGACGAGTACGTCTCCCAGCTTTTTCGCTTCTCTTAGAAGCTGTAGGTGACCCATGTGAAAGAGGTCGAAGCAGCCGTTTGTGAATACGATCCTCTTGCCCTCCGCCCTTAACCTAGAGAGGGTTACGGATAGAATTTCCCTTTCAAGGATCTTCTTGTCTGGTGGACGTCTCTCGCTCTTAAAACGTTCTTCGAGTTCTCTAGGAGAAACGGTCACGGTTCCTATACGGCCGACTACTATTCCCGCCGCTTTATTTGCGATCTTTACGGAATCCTCCCATGACTTAGATAGGATGTAAGATAGTGTAAATACGCTTGTAACCGTATCCCCCGCCCCTGTGACATCGAATATCTCCCTTGCCTCTGAAGAAACCGTTTTTATATCGCCCTTTCCCTTTATGTAGAAGCTGATTCCGTTTTTTCCTCGTGTGATTAAAACCCCATCGGCATCGGTTTGTTTTATCAGTATATCCGCCGCCTTTCTAAGGCTTTCTTCGTCCTCTATCGGGAAGCCACATACGAGTTCGGTTTCTTTCTGATTTGGTGTGACCGCGCTTGCCCCCCTGTACTTGGTAAAGTCCCTTCCCTTTGGATCTACGCAGACGAAGATCTCCTTTCTCCTTGCCAGATCTATAACCTCCTTTGATAGGTCCTCTCTGATTATGCCCTTTGCATAATCGGAGATTATAATCCCGTGAGGCGGATCCTCTTCTATCGAATTTGTGATCTTCTCCATAATTCGGTTTTTTACCTCGTTGGAGATGAGGGCGGTTTCTTCCACGTCCACCCGAGCGATCTGCTGACTCTCGGCAATAAGCCTTGTCTTTGTGGTCGTTGGTCTTCCTGAATCGAAGACTATACCTTTTGTATCGATTCCAATCCGTGTAAGGAGGTCTATCAGTGTCTCTCCATTCCTGTCTCCCCCTGTAACCCCAAAGACCGCTACCGATGCTCCAAGGCTCTTTACGTTATTGGCGACGTTTGCCGCCCCACCCGGTGAAACCTTTTCGGCCGAGACCTTGAGTACCTGTACAGGGGCTTCAGGGGATATTCTTTTAACCTCTCCAAATAGGTAACGGTCGAGCATGAGGTCCCCTAAAACGTAGATCTTTAGCCTTGAAAAACCCTGGATTATATCGGATATATGCATTCTCTTTTTCGGTTGTAATATCGGTACTTATTATAATGGAGTTGTTTCAGGCTGTAAATCGCAGTAGACTTAGGGCTCATGGAAACCCCTTCTTATAAGAACCTGGTTGATATTCATTGCCACCTGCTTCCAAACGTAGACGATGGGCCTACTACTTGGGAGGAGAGCTTGGAAATGGCGAGGCTGGCTTTCCAGGACGGCATCAGAATCTCGGTTACAACGCCACATTGGATTCAAGGTACAAGATGGGAGCCGAATCCGGATGAGATAAGAGGTATGGTTAAGGAATTAAATGAAAAACTCAGAGAAAACGGAATACCTCTTATCGTTCTCCCAGGTATGGAGGTTGGAATTTCGGAAAATCTACAAGAGCTTCTCTCTTCTCAAAGGATCCTCACACTTGGGGGGAGCAGCAGTATCCTGATTGAAATACCTTTTATTTCCCTTCCCTATGGAATCGAGGAGATCGTATTCGACCTAAAGGCTATGGGGATTTCTCCAATCCTGGCTCATCCCGAAAGAAACAAGGAGATACAGAAGAACCCCGATAGGGTTCTTGAACTGGTTAGGGCTGGAGCCCTTTTACAGGTTACTGCCGGGAGTCTATGCGGGTATTTTGGTGAACAAGCTAGGCGATGCGCCTTTCAGCTTGCGAGGCTCGGAGTGGTGCATGCGGTTGCCTCTGATGCCCACAACGTAGAGGAAAGGCCGCCCATAGTGACGGATGGCCTAAGGGTCCTAGAAGGGTTTATAGGGGTAGAGGGAGTTAACGAACTAACCGCTAATACATACGGTCTTATCGTAAGAGAATCGGAACCGCTTAAGGTGAGGTAGCCTCTTTAACGGATCATTTCTTTTCGGATTGGATGTCTCTTACGTACTTCATCCTCAGGTTAAAGAGCACATCGTCTAGGAGCTTTTCTTCTTCTTTGTCTAGGTTGCCCTTCGTTTTGGTTTTTATTATCTCTAGAATCTCTATGGTGTGTTTTGCCGCTGGTAGGTTTATGGTTCTCTCCTTTGATTGTGGATCGGGTATATCCCCTAGGTGTATTAGGGCAGAGGCGTTTAGGGAGAGTATAAAGGTAGAGAAATCCATTTTAAAAAGCCCGGTTTGATCCTTATCCTTTCTCGCTTCTTCACTCATAGGTTTACTCCATCCTTAGTATTTTCTCTCTATTATATTCTCATCAACATACTCAAGAAGCCTGTGTAGTATATCGTAGGCCTCTTTTTTCATTGCGAACATACGATCGCTTATATCCAGGATCACCTCGATCCCAGCAAAATTGATTCCCATCTCTTTAAGATCCTTGGCAAGAAAAAGCTTTCTCAAATCACGCTCCGTGTAGAACACCCCGTTCTCTTCCTCTATCGGAAAGATGAGCTCCCTCTCCTCGAGTCTTTTTATGAAGCCTGGGCTAACTCCAGCAATCTCTACTAACGATTTTAAGGAATAGAGCTTCATTTCGTATATCTCTCAAGGTGCGTTCTTGGATTGTAGGGGGCTCTTCTTGCCAGCTCTTCAAACGTCTTTTTCACGTTTTCGTTTATACGTTCGGGCATTACTATTTTAACTACCACGTACTCGTCGCCTCGTTCCCCACTCCTTATATTTGGAACCCCTTTCCCTTTGAGCCTTAGTTTTGTGCCGTTTTGTACACCGGGCGGAATCGTCACCGTGGCGCTTCCATCTATCGTGGGCACGTTGATCTGGGCTCCGAGTGCGGCCTCATAAAAGGTAACCGGTAGTTCTATATATATATCATCCTGCTTTCTTTTGAATATAGGGTGGGGCCTTACCTTTACCCTGAGGAAAAGGTCTCCACTATGTCCTCTGCCGACTTCTCCCTTTCCAGGAACCCTGATCCTAGAGCCATCGTCCACCCCAGGGGGGATTCTTACGGATATAGTCTCGGTCAGGATCTTCCCCTCACCGGTTTCCCTTGTGATTTTAATATCCCTCGTTCCGCCCTTAACGGCGGTCTCAAAGTCTATCTCAATCTCAT
>CAZWVA010000041.1:0-24533 GCA_964636885.1 uncultured Spirochaetia bacterium | reverse complement strand
AAATTTTCCTATATTATACCTAAGTCCCCTTTCCTTGGCCTGCTCTTCCGTGATACCTAAAGAGGCTATTTCAGGCTGACAGTAAACACAGCTTGGGATGTTATCGTAGTGCACCTTGCTATTTAGCCCTGCCATCCTTTCTACGGCCACTACCCCTTCCTCAGAGGCCTTATGGGCAAGAAGCGGAGGTCCTATGACGTCGCCTATTGCATAGACGTTACTGCACGTGGTCATGTAAGAATCGTCTGTCTTTATGAACCCCTGCCCGTTAAGCTCTATGTTTAGTCCTTTGAGTCCGATGTCGTCTGAACTCCCGTAGAAACTGAGTGAGGAGGGAGCTGTATTGGCAACGGCCTTTCTCCCTACCGCAACGAGGACCTTCGATGCCGATACCCTCTTTTCTCCCTTGCCCTGTGTGTCTTCGAGTATCACCTCTATGGACTTCCTCGACCTTTTAAGCTCCTTAAACCTTGAGTTTGTGAGTATATTCATCCCCGATTTCTTAAAGCTCTTTTCAAGCTCAAGTGCCACCTCCCTATCTGCCCCTGGTATGAGGTGGGCTTCCATCTCGACTATAGTCACCTTGCTTCCAAACGAGTTATACACGTAGGCAAACTCCGCCCCTATGTAGCCACCGCCTATTATCACGATTGAATCGGGAAAGTCTGGGGACATAATGGCCTCATCACTCGTCATAACGGAGTTGCCATCGATCTCCATACCCGGAAGCACCCTGGGCACGGAGCCAGTTGCAATCAGGACCCTCTCCGTGTCTATCTCGATTTCGTTCTTTTCCCCTTTGACTCCTACCTTGTTCTTCGTAATCAACCTTCCGACACCTCTAAAGAGGGTGATCTTGTTCTTCTTGAGAAGGAACTCGACTCCCTTTGTCAACGCGGAGGCGGCCTTACGGCTCTTCTCTATCACCTTTGAGTAGTCAAATGTGAGCCCACTGGTCTTAATCCCGTACTCTTCAGAACGCTTAAAGGTCTCATAGACCTCCGCGCATTTGAGTATGGCCTTTGATGGGATACAACCCCAGTTAAGGCACACCCCTCCTGGCTTATCTCTCTCTATCACTGCTACCTTCATTCCGAGTTGGGCCGCCCTTATAGCGGCTATATAACCGCCTGGCCCTGAACCTATTACGGTAAGATTGAATTTTTCCATGGGCTATTAGTATAGCTCTATTAGCCCCTTGGTCAATATTCCTTGACCTAAACTCTATCGGTATTTACAATTAACTTAAAGTTCGTAATCTATTCTCGTTCTTTAAAGCGTGCTACTTAACCGGTGGTTAAATCGGATTAAACGAAAAAACGTGCTTTTCTCCGGGCTATCCTGAACTCTTCGGATCTACGCTCGATATGACGAAAGGGTCTTAGCGCATCGGCGCCTTTTTAGTAAACCACTAGGTTTCTCGGTGTCTTATAGGAGGTAAGATGAGCGTGGTAGACAAGGAAATGAGGGGTAAAAAAGGGATTACCGAACTGGAGGTAATCGAAACCAGGGAATGGCTGGATTCTCTGGACTACGTGCTCCAGAGCGGAGGGCCAGAGAGGGTGAGTCGACTCCTCAGATACCTTCAGATCCATGCTCAGAAAGCCGGAGTAAAACTGCCATTTACCGCAAACACCCCTTACATAAATACGATTCCGCCCGAGGAACAGCCTCCTTTCCCCGGTAGCCGTGAGATAGAGCGGAGGATAAGGAGCATCATTCGCTGGAACGCCATGGCGATGGTTATCCGGGCCAACCGACTGGAGGAGGGCATAGGAGGGCATATCTCGACCTATGCCTCTGCGGCCACTCTATACGAGATCGGCTTTAACCACTTCTTCCGTGCGAGAACCGAGAATCAGGAGGGCGATATCGTCTATTTTCAGGGTCACGCATCCCCTGGTATATACGCGCGTGCTTTCTTGGAAGGGCGCCTTACGGTCGAGCACCTTGAGAACTTCAGGAACGAACTCAGGCCCGGAGGGGGTCTATCGTCTTATCCCCATCCCTGGCTTATGCCCCACTTCTGGCAGTTTCCCACGGTCTCCATGGGGCTTGGCCCGATTATGGCGATCTACCAGGCTCGCTTTAACCGCTATCTGGAGGACCGAGGGCTAAAGAAGCCATCCGATGCCAAGGTCTGGGCATTCGTGGGAGATGGAGAACTGGACGAACCGGAGGCCTTGGGTGCCATAACCCTCGCATCCCGTGAGCATCTCGATAACCTGATATTCGTTGTCAACTGTAACCTACAGAGGTTAGACGGCCCGGTTAGGGGAAACGGAAAGATCATCCAGGAGCTCGAAGCCATATTCCGGGGTGCCGGATGGAACGTCATAAAGGTTATTTGGGGTAGCGATTGGGATCCTCTCCTTGCCAAAGACCACGATGGCATACTCCTTAAACGGATGGAGGAGACAGTTGATGGACAGTATCAGAAGTACAGTGTTGAATCTGGAAAATACATACGCGAGCACTTCTTTGGTGCTGATCCTCGTCTCCTGGAGATGGTTAAGCATCTATCCGATGAACAACTGAGGAAGTTAAACCGAGGCGGTCACGACCCGGAGAAGGTATACGCCGCCTATAAAGCGGCGGTGGAGCATAAAGGGTCCCCAACCGTTATTCTTGCAAAGACCATAAAGGGCTACGGACTTGGTGAGAGTGGTGAGGGCAAGAACATCACACATCAGCAGAAGAGGCTAAACGAGGAAGAACTCAGAGAATTTCGCAGTCGTTTCGGGATCCCGATTTCGGACGAAGACGTAGCTAAGGCTCCATTCTACAAGCCGCCAGAAGACAGTCCGGAGATGAGGTACCTCCACGCAAGAAGGCGTGAACTCGGTGGTTACATACCACAGCGCATAGTTAAATGCGATCCTATAAAGACGCCTTCCGATGAGCTCTTTGAGGAGTTCTATTGTGGGTCTGGTGACAGGGAGGTTTCAACCACGATGGCGTTTGTTAGACTCCTCGTAAAGCTCCTTCGAAACAAGGAGATCGGCAAGCTCATCGTTCCTATAGTCCCCGATGAGGCAAGGACATTTGGGATGGAGGGGCTATTCCGTCAATTTGGCATCTATTCACACGTCGGACAGCTTTACGAGCCCGTTGACAAGGAAACCCTTCTCTATTACAAGGAGGCAAAAGACGGTCAGATCCTTGAGGAGGGAATTACGGAGGCCGGTTCCATGTCCTCTTTTATCGCCGCAGGGACGGCTTATGCCACCCATGGGATCAGTACGATCCCCTTCTTTATCTTCTATTCTATGTTTGGACTCCAGAGGATAGGTGACCTCGTTTGGGCTGCGGGCGATATGCGTTGCCGTGGTTTTCTTATTGGCGGGACCTCCGGTCGCACGACACTTGCCGGTGAGGGACTTCAACATCAGGATGGAAACAGCCATATCCTAGCATATCCGGTTCCCAATCTAAAGGCCTACGATCCGGCCTTTGCATATGAGCTCGCCGTTATTGTTCAGGATGGTATAAGACGCATGTACGAGGAGCAGCAGGATGTCTTCTATTATCTCACCGTTACAAACGAGCCCTATGTCCAACCCCCTATGCCGGACGGTGTAAAAGAAGGAATAATAAGGGGTATGTATAGGTTTAAGGCCTCCGAACATAAAAACACCAAACTCCATGCACAGCTATTTGGCAGTGGTGCGATACTGAATGAGGTTCTAAAGGCCCAGAGGATCCTAGAGGAGAAGTACGACGTCTCGGCGGATGTGTGGAGCATAACGAGCTATAAGGAACTCTATAGAGACGGCCACGAGGTTGACCGCTGGAACATGCTTCATCCCTCAGAGATCCCAAGGGTACCTTACATCACCCAGTGTCTTGAGAGCGTGCCCGAGGACAGTGTCTTTGTTGCGGCCACAGATTACATAAAGGCGCTTCCCGACTCTATATCCAGGTGGTTTCCAAAACCGCTTGTATCCTTGGGAACAGATGGGTTTGGAAGGAGCGACAGTAGACGTGCGCTTCGCGAGTTCTTCGAGGTCGATTCGAGGTTTATTACCCTCGCCGCCCTCTACGCCCTTGCGCAGGAGAAAAGGATCGATGCCGACGTCGTGGAGCGCGCCATAAAGGACATGCATATAAATCCTGGGAAGGCAAACCCAGTAACCTCATAATGATATTGGCCTTTTGCTTGGAGATGTGACTTAAGAGGACGAGAGGAGAAAACATGGTAACTGAATTCAGACTTCCCGAACTAGGTGAGAATGTCGAATCGGGAGACGTGATAAAGATACTCGTCTCCACCGGCGATACGGTTTCAGAGGGGCAACCCGTGATGGAGCTGGAAACGGACAAGGCCGCAATAGAGGTCCCTGCCCCGATAGCGGGAAGGATTAGGGAGATACGGGTGAGAGAGGGGGATAAGGTCAAGGTGGGACAACTGCTTCTAACCATAGACGAAGGCACCGGGGTTCAAGAGGTGGAAAAGAAGACCGAAAGGGAGATTGAACCTAAAGGGGAGGCAGAGGAAAAAAGAGAAGAAAGGGTCGAGGGTAAAGAGTTGAAAAAGAATGAGGAGAGGGTCGGGCTTGGAGAGGAAGAGAAAGAGGTTAAGGCTGAGGTGGAGGAAAAAGAAGAACTGCCCAGGTACAAAGAGGAACCGGAAGAGACGCGAGGTGAGGTCGTCTCTTTTGGTAGGAAGGCCACAACCACTCAGCCCTCACAGGGGATTATCCCCGCTGCACCATCTGTTAGGAGGCTCGCCCGTGAGATCGGCATTGACATCGGTCAGGTTCCTGGCTCCGGTCCCGGAGGGAGGATCTCCGAGGAGGATGTAAAGAGCTATGCCCGCCAGCTTCTTTCTAAGGCTAAGGAGACCATTGGCATAAGACCAGAAGCTCAACTCCCGGATTTTACACGGTGGGGTGATGTGGAGCGAATACCTATGACAAACATAAGAAGGAAAACGGCAGAGCACCTGAGCTATGCCTGGAGGGCTCCCCATGTAACACAGCACGATAAGGCCGATATTACAAACCTGGAAAAACTGCGCAAGGAATACGGAAAGAAGGCCGAAGAGGCGGGTGGAAAGTTGACCGTAACCGCAATAGTCCTGAAGGTAGCCGCTTCGGCGCTAAGGGTCTTTCCTCAGTTTAACTCCAGTGTGGATACGGCAAATGGCGAGATCATCCTAAAGAAGTATTACCATATCGGGGTAGCCGTAGATACCGACCGTGGGCTACTCGTTCCGGTCATAAGGGATGTGGATAAGAAGAACATAATCGAGTTATCCGTCGAGCTAAGCAGGCTCTCTGAAAGAGCGAGGAGTAGGAAGCTCACGCTCGAAGAGATGCAGGGCGGCACGTTTACGGTTACCAATCTTGGGGGTATAGGGGGCACCTATTTTTCGCCCATTATCAATTCTCCAGAGGTTGCCATACTCGGCGTCTCCCGTGCTAGTATAGAGCCGGTTTTTATCGATGGGAGGTTTGAGCCACGGCTGGTCTTGCCCCTCTCCCTATCCTATGATCATCGGGTGATCGATGGGGCCGATGCCGCTCGCTTCCTGCGCTGGATTGCCGAGGCACTGGAGCAGCCATTTAAGCTGATTCTGGAAGGGTAAGATGGATGAAAAATCGAATTCAACACAATTGGCTGTAATTGGAGGCGGGCCGGGTGGATACCCTGCGGCCTTCCTAGCGGCAGACCTTGGAATGGATGTCACGCTTATAGACCTCGAACCGAATCCAGGTGGTGTTTGTCTCTACCGTGGTTGCATCCCTTCAAAGGCCCTTCTACATGTGGCTAAGGTGATCTCCGAAGCACGCCATGCGTCTAACTGGGGAATAGAGTTTTCTCAACCCGTCATCGACATTGACAGGCTTCGTGAATGGAAAGAGGGTGTGGTTAAGAGACTTACAGACGGCCTGGGACAGCTCTCTAGGCAACGCAAGGTTAGATATATACGGGGAAGGGCCACTTTCCTTAATCCTAAGACATTAAAGGTTCAGAATCAAGATGGGGAGGAACTCCTTCGATTTAAACATGCCATTATAGCCACGGGCTCAAGACCAGCCACCCTTCCCGATCTTACAATTGAAAGTCCTCGCATCCTCGACTCGACAAGTGCCCTCGACCTACCCGACATCCCCAAAACGATGCTCGTGATAGGTGGTGGATATATCGGTCTTGAACTCGGAACCGTATATGCGGCCCTTGGAACAAGGGTCACAGTGGTGGAGATGACCCCAGGCCTTATGCCGGGGGTGGATAGAGACCTCGTATCCGTACTTTCAAGGCGTTTGGAGAGGGTGTTCGATTCCATAATGCTAAGTACAAGGGTTGTCTGGATGGAAGAGGAAAAGAACGGAATAAGGGTGAGGTTCGAAGGGGCGGGGGGCAAGGAGGCGGAGAGGATGTTTGAGAAGGTTCTCGTTTCTGTGGGGCGGAAACCCAACTCCGATGGTCTCGGTCTTGAGAATGCAGGGGTTCGGGTAGACCAGAATGGGTTTATCGAGGTGGACATAAAGCGCCGGACCTCCGAGCCCGCGATCTTTGCCCTGGGAGACGTTGCTGGGGAGCCTATGCTTGCCCATAAGGCCACACATGAGGGGCGCGTGGCTGCCAAGGCAATTGCCGGGCATAAGGTTGCCTTTGAACCCCAGGCGATTCCCGCAGTGGTCTTTACGGATCCCGAAATAGCCTGGTGCGGTCTTACCGAGACCGAGGCAAAGGAGAAGAACCTTCCCGTTAAGATCGCCCGCTTCCCCTGGGGGGCTTCGGGTAGGGCAACGACACTTGATAGAAATGACGGGGTGACGAAGCTCCTAATCGACCCTGAGACCGAGCGGATACTCGGCATTGGGATAGTTGGAACGGGTGCGGGAGAACTCATTGCAGAGGGTGTTCTTGCAGTTGAGATGGCAGCACTCGCCTCCGACCTTGAGCTTACCATCCATCCACATCCAACCCTGTCTGAGACCGTTATGGAGGCCGCCGAGGTCTTTTTTGGTACAAGTACACATCTATACAGGCCGAAGAGGGATTAAGAGGATCCTATCCTTGACTAGGGGTCTTTTTATCGGGATAATAGTACATTTAGAAGAAGAAAGGGGAAATCCGATTTGCCCGGTCAAATCACGATAAAAAAGTACAGTAATAGAAGGCTCTATGATACAACTCATAAGGCTTATGTCACCCTGGAGGAGATAGCGGATCTCATAAAAGAGGGGAACGAGATCAAGGTTCTGGATTCCCAGACAGACGAGGATATTACAAAGGTCATACTGATACAGGTTATTCTGGAGAGCGAAAAGAACAAGATGGACATCCTTCCCACCTCATTCCTACATATGCTCATAAAGTACGGCAATAGAATAGCAAAGGATTTCTTTGAAAACTATTTTCTCATGATGTTCCAGCCCTATCTCTCCTTTCAGGAGAACGTGAAGAAGAACCTAAGATGGTGGCAGGAGATAGGATGGTTCCCTCCGGGTATGAGATCCCCTATCTACCCTGGGATGAAGGCTCCTTCCGAGACGACCCCCGAAGAAGGGGTTGGGAAGCAATACGATGGGGAAAAGCCACAGGCGCCTGCAGAATCCCTACAGTCTCCTCAGATGATGGAGATGGAACTCCTCCATAAGAGGATAAGGGAGCTTGAGGAGAGGATTAAATCCATTGACAAGCCTCAAAGGACGAGGCGTAGGGAAAAACACGCCGGGTAGTTTCTAGGCCTCTTCTATAATCATTCCTAGAGGAGCTCGATTCGATCTGCCTTTACCGTGCCATTTACCAATAGCTCTCCCCTCACTTCAACGCTGCCTCCGATCAAAAGATCCTCGCACGTCAGGTTGTCGCTATCCCTTATTATATCCGTCGAAGAGCTTACCTCGACGATGGCGGTTGTACTATCGGTCTCGACCTCTAGGGTTCCCACCCCTCCAGAGCAGTTGTTCTCCATTACGTTGCCTTGAAAGATCACGATTATATCTCCTGAGATGTTTACGCTTCCGTTCGTTATCGTTATCTCTCCTAAGTCGACCTCGGCGTTTGGAAATACGATAATGGTCGTAAGGGCGATAAGGTTTGAACCCTCGTCTAGAAACTCAAGCCTGGATGGGAAACCGCTAAACTGCCCCTCTATATGGAAAGACCCGCTGCTATCAGTTACATCTGAGAAGAAAACCCCGGAGCCCGTGTCTTCGACTCTAACGGTTATTCCCTCTAGGCTCCTGTCCGGAGTAATGGTCGTGATGGTTCCTTGAAGGATGGAGTTTTCATCCCCACCTCCTCCACCGCCGTTATCACCGTCGCTGCTAAAGCTTATATCGCAACCTCCAGATGTTAATAGAGAAATAGCTAAGATGCAGATAACAAAGACGATCAAGGAAAAACCGCCTTTCGTTTTCATGTGTACCTCCGGGTTTGGGTGCAATCGGATTCTTTCGTAATAGTATACCTTTATGGGTCGGGTTTTCAGTAGCCTATTCCTCCGTCTCATGGTAAATTGCTAGTCTCAGGAGTCAAAAATCATAGAGGAAGTGAAAAGTGGAACCCGTTAGGGTGCTTTTTATAAACCATTCGGTGAGGGACGGGGGGCCTGGAAGAAGCCTTTTTTACATATTGAAGTACATTGATAGGGACAAAATCACCCCCTTCGTCCTCGTTCCAAAGGAGGATGTCTTTACGGACCTCCTTAAAAGGGAGGGTCTTGGGGATGGGATTATAGTTGAAAGGAGGTTCCCGGAGAACATATTTAGGCCCAGACTAAAATGTCTTCGCTTAGGCGATAGTCCGGTGTTTTCAAGGCTTTTAAAGATGGCATCTTTGGTATTAAACGTAGTTGATCTATTCTTTCTCGTTCTCGGATCCCCATCTTTAATAAGGAAGAGGGGCATAGGGATAATATACTGTAACGGCACAGTGGCAAAGATCGTGGGTGCCCTGATGGGTGTCTTTAGCAGATGCCCTGTCATCTGGCATGTGAGAAACATCCAGCAGACAAGGGT
Organism: uncultured Spirochaetia bacterium; assembly: GCA_964636885.1. GTDB lineage: Bacteria > Desulfobacterota_D > UBA1144 > Nemesobacterales > CSP1-2 > CAZWVA01. The sequence continues at coordinate 15,555 of CAZWVA010000041.1, read as the reverse complement.
GCTCGGCCTTACGGTTAACCTCCTCTCCACGCTTCCTGTCGTAAAGAGGATAATATGCGTCTCCGGTCCAACGGCCAGACAGTTTCGCTATTCTAAGGACAAGATAATCGTTGTTCATAACGGTGTTGACCCTGAGGACTTCGATCCTGAAAGGACGAGAGGTATTTTACGCCTTGAGTTCGGCATTCCAGAGGGAGTAACCATTATAGGAAGCGCTGGAAGAATCGTTCCGAGAAAGGGCTACGAGCATCTTATAAGGTCCGCCTTAACGGTACTTAGGAGATTAGGAGAGGGGATAAGAGGGGTGAGGTTTGTGGTGGTAGGGGATACCCCCTATTTTTTCCAGGATAACCACCTTGAGTTCCTTAAGGGATTGGTGAAGGGGCTTGGCTTGGAAGACGTCTTTATATTTACCGGATACAGGAGTGATGTAAGGCCGTATCTAAAGGATTTCGATATATTTGTCATACCGTCAAACTATCCAGACCCCTTTCCGAGGGCGGTAATAGAAGCGATGTCCTTTGCCCTCCCCGTCGTAGGCTTTCGGGTGGGTGGGATCGTTGAGGCCGTAGAAGACGGTGTAACGGGGTTTCTATGCGAGCCCGGCAGCACCGAGGAGATGGGAGAGGCTATACTGAGGCTTATAAAAGAGGGTTCTCTGCGGGCATCCATGGGGATTGCAGGAAGAGAGCGTATAAAGAGGCTCTTTTCGGCAAGAGAGAGGACAAAGGACGTAGAAAAAAACATACTTGAGGTGTCTAGAAGGTACACCTAGTTATTCCTTAGTGTCTCATCTATAGATCCTTATAGGATCGCCCAGCCCCTTATCGGGCTCGATTTGAATATGAATTCCCCCTCTCGCTATCCGAACTCGACGGTATCTGCTTTAGCATCCCGACCTTGGGTACCATTAGGACGCGGTATTTCTTTGTGGAGACAGGAGGGGTGTATTCCTCAACGGCTATCTTATCTTTGTAGGTTAATCCAGTTGTTATGGGTTATAGGGGTTAAGATGGGATCTAAGGAGATGCATGGAAGGCCAAACGAAGTTGGCTTCATCCGTATAGAAGGAAGTCCAAATTTCATTTATTTAAGCAAAGCCGAGGTAGTCTTGAACTAACTACTCAAGATCAATAAGCAAGAAAAGAGTTAAAAGCCTATCTTTGGCTTTTTGATACCATTTCCTGTTAGCGAACCTTGAAACCCCATTACATATACCCTGGGCAACCTTCCACTGATACTCCTCTTTATTGAGTAACTCATCTTCTTGTGGATTTGTCAAATATCCAACCTCTATAAGAATGACGGGCACATTCGACCGATTAAAACCGATTAAATCTCCCCGGCTAAAAATCCCCCTTTTCTTGGCCCCGGTGGTTATCACTAGTTCATTGAGGATTATTCTGGCAGCCCTTTTGCTTTCGAGGTGGATCCTTTTTGTCCATCGGTTATTTGCCGGGTAAAGAACGGAGATACCGTTTACACTCGGATCGTTAGATCCATCGGCATGGATACGGACAAAAATCTCTGCCTTTGTCCTATTTGCGATCTCTGCGCGTTCCTCATTGTTTATATTGACCTGGTTCTTTTCCCTTGTCATTACTACTTTATAGCCCTTCTTTTCTAATAGCCCTTTTAACTTGAGTGAAATCAATAGGGCTATTTGATATTCGGGGGTTCCCGATGATATGCCTACTGTTCCTTCTGCCTTCACATGGTGGCCTGGGTCGATACATATCGTTTTCGATGAGAGGTGATTTTTAAAGATGTTTTTCGGGTGTCCTCCTAAGGCAAAGTAGGTTAAAAGAGAAAAGATCAATGCAAGAAAGAGGAGAAAGAACCCCTTGTGTTTACTTTGATATATCATCTTACAGCACCATAAACCTTTCTTCTAATTCTTAAGGGGTCAAGAACGTTATTTGGGCTTCTTTCCATTTCTTTTTTCCGCAAGCCGACATATGATGAGAACACCGAATGTGAGCACGCAGATGGCGATGATAATAAAGATGAATCCCGAGACAAGGCGAACGGGATGGGAGGAGAGCCATTTTAAAGCGTCTTTAAATATTACAAGGGGGCCTGATGGATCTAAATAAACCCCACGGACGTTGGTTATCCTCTCTAAAAGGGAGCCCTTTTCACCACCCTGTCCAATTTCAAGATCCGTTACCGCTACCCTGTTAAACTTTATGATTCTTCCATCCTTATCGGATACACCCCAGAGGGCGTGTATGGCATACGGCTTTCCATCCTTTTTGCCTAGGTATAGCATGATATGCCCCGGCATCTCAAGAAGCGTTACTCCGGGCTCCCAAAGGTGGGTGGTATCCAGCTTGTCCCTGGTAATGTTATTCTTGTTAAAAGTCGCTATCTCTTTACCAACCCTTACCTGCCACCACGAGTTTCTGGGAAGCCTTATGCCAAATACCCTGAAGACATCTTGAATGAATAGGGAGCAATCCCATCCGGATTTGTTTCCACCCCAACTGTAGGGTCCATCTATGAGTTTAAAGGCCTGCGTGATGACATTGCGTTTTGTGTAAGGAAGAAAGCCCACTCTAACCCCATCCGGGTTTAAGAAATCGTCTATGAATACGAGTTCTCCATCGCTTCCCCGTGATGGAATCTTCACTTCGTATCCTTTTGAGGAGGCTTTTACAATTGGAACCTGAACCCCCATCTGTAGCTCCCTTCCTAAAGCCGTCCTTGCAAGAGGGGCCGTAACGACCAGAGATCTGGGGCCGGGATAGGAAAGGGCCTCTTTACGGGTCGTCCATGCCAGGTCCTCTTTTTTTACCCAGCCATCGAAGTTTCCCGTGCGTATAAAAACCCAATTGCCGTCTTTTGATGTATGGAGGACCACAACCGGTGTTCCTATATATATTGCGCTCTGCTGGAGGGCATTAAACTCGTAGTCATACGGTTTACTCATTATAAGCTCATCCACAGGCCAGGCGAGTACATCGGTTCGGTTCTTTATGACCTGAGCGTATCCTGTCCGAACCCCGTCCGGTATTCCGATCAGATTGAGGTTGTCAATGAGGTTGTGGTAGAAGTGTTCAGTTAGAGGGTTATTATTGCTGTCGTATCTTAGGGGAAATGAAAATGGGGGAGAGAGCCCCGCAACCTCTAGGATCTTGTCTCTTACCTCCTTTCCTGAAAGGAAATCCGGAAGTCCAAAGATGTCTATCCCTCCGCTCATGATAAGAGCCCGCCTGTTAAATGACTCTATCTCCAATTCGGTCATGATTACCCTGTCCGGTTCAGGGATCTTAGAGACCCAATATTCTGGATGGAGGAGTTCTGGGGGAGCCTTAGGGGGTGGAACCACCAGGGGTTCTATGGCTTTGGATGCCTGTAGACGGTATAGTTCCTCTAAAACCCTTTCATACGTGGTTCTACTGATCCAACCCCGTCGGAGTAGACCCGAGGCTATGGCCTCATACCTCTCTTTAATGTACTTACTCTCAATGTCCAGGGGCGAGAAGCTATGGGGATTGGGTATCACCGAAGCCAAGCGGATGGACTCGGATAAACTGAGTTCGGAGGCCGTCTTGTTAAAATAGGCTTTAGCCGCCGCTTCTACTCCGTAGATCCCCGGTCCCCATTCTATAACGTTTAAATAGATCTCTAGGATCCTCTCTTTGGTGAGTTCCCTTTCTAGCCTGTAGGTGATTAACATCTCCCTTATCTTCCAAATCAGGTTTGAGCGCGGCCCCCAGAAGAGGTTTTTTGCGAGTTGCTGTGTGATGCTGGAGCCGCCCATAACGATCCGTTTATTTCTAATATTGATTACCAATGCCTTCCAGATGGATTCCCAGTCGAATCCCTTGTGTTCAAAGAAACCGCTATCCTCTGCTATTATGACGGATTGGATTAAATAGGGTGATATCCGAGGGAGTTGAACCCATCGGAGGCTTCGTCCCGTGCTCCCTTCCATACCTCGCTCATTCTCCCGATGGCGCATCGTAGCCGTTATATGTGGATTTACCGTTTGAAGCCATCCTACGCTCGGTGTCTTATACCAGAGGTATATACCGCCACACAGGATGAGGATGGAGGTAATAAGTATGGCGATGGCCAGTCTAAAGAGGCAATCGGTAAATCGGTGTGGTTTAACCGGATGGCCTTTGGATTCTGGACTCTTTTGGGTTATAGACTCATCCATGTTCTAATCTTCTAGTATATTTCAGATGTTATCCGCGTCTTAGGGAACGAATCTATATATAAAAGCATAGCTAGGCCCCGCTCTCAGTGTCTTTATTAGCTTAAAATTCGGTCTGTCTCGACCGTCTCTTAAATCCGATATTAGGAATCTCTTATCAAGTCTGGAGTAATAAGAGTTTTCATCGTATTTTCTATGATGGGAATTCCAGACGACATATGTTATCCCTCTATCCCTTAATTCGCTTATAAAGGATCCGTGTGAGGATGCGCGAAAACCACCTAGGAATATAAGATTCCCATAATCATCGGAATAGTGTCCTGAAATGGGCATATTGGATTCTTTGGTGTATCTTAATAGGTCGGCATAGTATCCTGGAACCCTTGGTTCCGTCACTACCATTTTTTCTCCGTCTTTAACGTTCTCAGAGTACCATTCCCCAACTAGCCTTAGCTCTGCCTTTGTATATATGGCGTTTGTCACGCCCTCATGTGTGAGTATGATATCCCTTTCTAAGACGAAGTTTAAAACGGGTATCAATACGATTATTAAAAACCTATCTAATAGTCTACTCGAATCGTATGTGATAGCGGTAAACCAGATTATGAAGATAGAGGGTATGACGTAAGTAACCCAAAACCCAATAGAAGGGCTTTCAGAGGTGCTAAAACGTCCCAGGAATAGGGCGGTTGCCGTTAATACCAGGATCAGGGAATAAAACATGGCTTTTGATTGGAGTTCGTACATCTTAGGCTCCGTAATCGATTGCTCTATATACACTGCTATATATCTTATCCCTCCTACAACGGTTAGATAGCAGATCCATAAGATGAGGAAGAGGTGCTGTTTGGCTAAGGCGAAGTATATAAAGTGTACTAAGAGGTGTCCAAAGAGGAATAAGAAGAGGGGAAGCGCTTTTTTAAAGGATCTTTTAAAGAAGGAATAAAAACCAGTTGTGCCTAGGATTAGTACTAAGACGGCAAAGGCCTTTCTTACCGGTACACCAGATGGAATGAAGTTCAACAATCCGGCTACCTTTAGCTTTACGTATCTTAGCGCCGCCAAACCGACTTCCCCTCCCAGATCCCTTCCAATCTCGCTTCCAAAGTAGTTGTAATAGGGATTCAGGTGTCCTGTAGCCCTGTGGTTTAAATAGAGCCAGGCCATGATTCCCAATGATGATAAAAAGCCAAGCAGAATAACAAGAGATCTCCTCCTATGGAATATAACGTCCTTCGTTAATAAGGAGAGTATGAGAATCGTCCCCTCGTATCTCGTTAGGGCGGCAAGGAATGCACATAGATAAGAGGCGTATCTATCCGAGAGACTCAGCCGGATTCCCAGGAGGAGGAACACAAGGGTTAGCATCTCGGCCCTTGGCTGAATCGTCATATGGTTGGTTAGGGGATGGAAGGCAAATAGCAGTACGACAAAGAAGGCGCTTCTCCCTATAAACTCGGATGAGATTAGATATACGAGTAAGAGGCATAGGATGGAGCCTATTAGGTTTATTAACTCTGCAGCGAGAAGGATCGGTTCTCTGCCGGGTAATACCAGGGATAGAAAACCCATTAACGACGGGTAGAAGGGTAGGCGTTCATAGCTCTTAGGGTTACTTGGCAATTTAAGGTCTATAAATGAGATGGCCTTCTCCCTAAAATCGAAGAAGTCCGCATCCGGCACAAGGAAGGAGTTGAAATAGTAAAGCCTGTATATGAGAATAAACGTGAAGAATGCAAATAGTAGGGTTCTCTGATTCGATATTATGTTGGATGCGCTTAACGATCCGGTTCTTTTAGCGATTGGGTCATCCATCCCATTGCTATGTAAACCGTTTTACTCGGTGAGTTCAATTAGACTTTAGTAATAATCTTCATTATTGCATTGGTATTATCTAAATAGGTCAACTATCCCGCTTCTTTTTTCTCCTCGCCCTGAATATGAACCTTATAGGTGTTCCCTCCAGTTTAAACCCATCCCTTAATCTGTTCTCTAAGAAACCCTTATAGCTTTCGGGTATCCCCCTTATCCTGTTTGTAAAGAGTACAAAGGTCGGTGGTTTCGTCATGGGTTGTGTTATGTAGTAGAACTTGATCTCCGTTCCCTTATAGATAGGAGGGGGATTCGTTTTTATAATCCCTTCGAGTGTCTTATTGAGCGGTTTTGTGGGGATCTTTCTTGAGTAGTTCCCGTAAACGAGGTCTATACATTCGAAGATCCTATCCACTCCCTTTCCCGTAAGGGCCGAGATCGGGATTACGGGGGCAAAATCTATTGCCCTCAGCCTGTTTCTTACCGTCTCTTCTACGCCCTTTGTATCTGCGATCCTCTTAGGAACGAGGTCCCACTTGTTGACGAGGACAATACACCCCTTTCCCCTATCCTGTATTAGGTCCGCTAGGCGTGCGTCCTGGTGGGTTGGGCCTTCCTGAGCGTCTATCATAAGAAGGACAATGTCCGCTCTTTCAATCGTCTTTATAGCCCTTAGCACGCTGTACCTTTCAACCGAGAATGTGACCTTTGATCTTCTCCTTATTCCTGCGGTGTCTATGAGGACGTACCTATTTCCATCCCTATAGAGCGGAGTATCGACCGAGTCCCTGGTCGTTCCGGGAACCGGGCTTGTAAGGAGCCTCTCCTCACCAAGGATCCTGTTTATGAGTGTGGATTTCCCGACGTTCGGCTTTCCTACCACGGCGACCTTTATCCAATCCCCTTCTCTTTCTTTAGTAGATGGTCCGGTGTGGGGAAGGCTCTCCACTATGACATCGAGTAGCTCGTCTATTCTCCTTCCGTGAAGGGCAGATACCATCTGGAACCTCTCTGCTCCTAAACGATGGAAGTCCACTGTGCCGATCTCGTGCTTTTCATGGTCTACTTTGTTTATGGTGTATATAACGGGTTTTTCCGTTTTCCTTAGGAGCCTTGAGATCTCTATGTCCTGGGGCATCACGCCTGTTTTTCCATCTAGGACAAAAAGGATTAGATCGGCTTCCTTAATCGCCATATCGATCTGGCTCTTTATTAGAGATGGGTACAGTTCTTCGGATTCAGGTTCAAATCCGCCCGTATCGACCAGGCTGAATTCGATCCCCTCCCATACGACATCCCCGTAGAGTCTATCCCTTGTAACGCCGGGAATGTCCTCTACAATCGCCTTTTGCCATCCTATAAGCCTATTAAACAGGGTGGATTTCCCAACGTTTGGTCTTCCCACGATGGCGACAATAGGCTTTCTTTTTAATAGGTGTTCATTTGTTTTTGTCATAGGGGATCTTGTGTTTTTGTGGGGTCTATGTGTTTATAGTCCTTGGGATGATACCATACCATCCGGGTTTATCCATCGCTTATAGCCGCTATTGCAATAGCATTCTCCAATACGGCAAGCTGGTTGATATTGTCGATATTCCCAGTGTGTGGAGTGCCTTATTAGGCGAAGGTCATTGAATTAAGCACCATCCTGAATATATTTAACGCCGAGCTTGATCGACAGCTCCGCCTTCGCTAGCTCCTTACCAAGATAAGCGGCATGACTCAATTGCGTAACCCAGCCGTTCCTAATAATCGTCCAATAAATGCTTCTTGCATCCTTGCCCTCGATTACTCGTTGAAGCGTGTTATCGTAGGAGTAATGCTCTACGACGATAGTCTGCTTTTCTGGTTGAGGAAGGATCACAAAATAGCCCGCCTTATCCATTTTGACTTTTATGGGTTCTTCTGCATGAATAATCGGAACCTCTAGAGGTCGAACAGGTCTTGTTATTTGCCCGGTTTCTTTACTGCTACAGGAAGAACCGAACCTCTGAGAAAGTTCCTCGATCCTCTCAACGATTCTCTCTTCATTCTCGCACCCGATCATGTCCACAACCTCAACCTGCTTTCTGAAGGCTTCGACCTCTTCACGGGTTACATTCCTCAGAAGGGGACGCCTGCCAGGAGAACCGATGACTTTCATGTTTTCATCAACACCGTTTTCCTCTAGGGCAAGAAGGGTTCTACCGCTTTGATGGCCCTTCGAATCTTTTCCTGCGAGTAGGAGAAAACGGATCGTTGGGTTAGTCACGGTATTCTTAACGATCTTGTCAATACCTATGTTTTCTGTTTCGGTCTTCCCAACGATACAAAGCCCTATTGGCCTAACATGGGCAAGCCTTTCTGCAAGCTCTACGCTGGCAAGGGTAGAAACCCCAACAGGACACCCTGCACCATCGCAGAATGCATAGTATTCTCCGGCAACGGGAGGCCAGTTCTGCTCACTCACTTCAAAGGCGCAGCTTAGCGGTTGAGTTTTACCGATTTCAGGAAGGGCTTTATGAAAAACGCTCATCGCCACAGCCGGAAAGCAGTACTCACAACCCAGACAGGCATACTCGATCGGTTCCATCTGCTTAAGCCAGTGCTTGGTATTTGCAAGCAAGTCCGAGGAAATCTCGACTTGAAGAGACGAAAGCGAGGTTTGCAGGCTCTCCAAGCTCTCTTTCATACAGCCGCACTTTCGGCATTTCGGAAGCGCCATACCTTTTTGAAGTTCAGATCGGATTTTGCCCATCGGATTTGTATATGCCATGCCTATCGTCTATATTACTGCGGTGTAGACCTACATGCAAGATCCACGTGTACCTGAATAGTACCCGTCTTGCTGATGAGCTATGCGGCAACGAGCAAGACTCGTTGTCTACCCGATGTAAAAATAATGTTTACAACAAAGCAGATTTTTATATTTCTTCCATCACGCATAATCAATCCATAGATTTGAAATCCTATAACCGTCTTGATCCTTAAAACCTATCCCGATATTCCCTTACACGCTTTAGTACGAATCTGTGATGATAGGAGAGTTGTTCTTCAGAGTACTCGTGCCCCTTCCCGTATGGGCAGGCGCGCCTTGAGGAGCAGTTATCCCTACATGTGTCGTCACGGAGTCGGAACCCCATGCAGGCCCTGTAGTCCCATCCGTTCTTAGAGACGGTACCTGCCGGACACACAGAGATACAGGGCTTAGAACAGGTGGGACAGGGGTTAAAATAAGAGATGGGAGTATCGTATTCCCTAAATTCCAGATCGGTAACTATGGCCCCGCGGAGGGAGATCCAGGAGCCGTACTCTGGGTGGATCAGTATACCAAGTAGACTCCTAACGCCTACGCCTCCCATTTCGCCGAGCCTTAAGAAATCGACCGAGGAACCTACTGAGCCAAAAGGAAAGACCATCCGGTAATTTACCCCTTCCTCATCGAGGGTTCTGGCCACTGACATAAACCGAAAGAAGGTATAATCGTCTATCCAGTCCTCCCTCATATCTTTAAATTCCGGGTTCTCCCTGAGAAACCCTTTTAGGGTTTCCCAGAAGCCTCTACCCGCGAAACCGCAGAGGATGACAGACCTTGCATCCGGAAGGAGGTTAGTAAGGCGTTTACTCGGAGATACCCCTTTATCGTATTCTCTAGCCATGACGAGGCGTATCAGGTTAAAACCCGATCCCTGGAGAAAATCCATGGTCTTATAAACCGAATCCGGATTCATAGGGTGTATTTTAACCCATATTGTGGGATATTAAAGGGCGCCTTTAATATCCGCTATTGCCATTTGAAAATTATATTGAAAATAATGCCTTTACTTGTTGCACTTACGCCTCCCTATGATAGCCTTAAGCATTAAATGGACGTACACATAATAGACAACAACCGCTACCTAAGTCCGCAGAGAAGGAAGGCATTAAAGGGGATGGTTAAACTCATCCTGAAACATCTCGGCATCACTGGTAGGATAGAGATCTGTATAACCCTTGTGGATGATTGTGAGATGAGGAAACTCAATAGAACCTATAGGGGTATAGACAAAACGACAGACGTTCTTTCATTTCCTCAGGCTGATTCTAGTGCCGCTATTGCAAATACCATAAATCACCCATACATAAAACCGCTAGGAGACATCGTGATCTCACTCGAGACAGCTGAAAGACACACGAAAACCTATAAGACAACGATAGAAAAAGAAACCGAGAAACTCATCGTGCACGGAACCCTTCACCTTCTCGGCTACGACCACAAGAGGAAAAAGCAGAGAGAAGAGATGAGGAGAAAAGAAAAGGAACTCCTACGACTAATCAGATCCACCCGGCAAGTGCCCTAGGGATCCCTCTATCTCCCCCAGCTCCTTAAGGGTAGGTAAGTCCCCTAAACCTCTAAGACCGAACGTCTCAAGAAACTCATCCGTGGTGGAATAGAGAAACGGCCTACCAACCACGTCCTTTCTTCCCTTTATCCTTATAAGACGCTTCTCAAGGAGAAGCGCTATAACCCCGGATGAATCGACTCCCCTTATCTCATCTATCTCGATCCTAGTAATAGGCTGCTTATAGGCAACAATGGCAAGAACCTCAAGAGCCGCACGGCTCAGCCTAAAGGGCTTTAGTTGCTTAAACCTTAGTATAAAATCACTAAGCTGAGGGGATGTTCTAAACTGGTATCCCCCTGCAACCTCATAGAGTTTAAATCCACGATCCAGTCCATTCCACTCGTCCATAAGCTCACGGAGACACCATTCTATCTCCTTCCTACTCACATCGGAAAACACCTGGGAGAGTCTCTCAACAGAAACGGGTTTATCAGAGGTAAAAACTATGGCTTCGATCGCCTTTTTTATGTCCCTAGACTCCAAGGCCATCACTCTCCCAGGTAGATCAATCTAATCGGAGAATAAGGGAAATCCTGAAAAACGGCTAAAGCGGACATCCTAACAAGCTCCAAAACAGCAAGAAAGGTTAATACAAAATCAAAACTCGACAAGGGACCGTGGAAGAGATCTTCAAAAAAGACCGTTTTATCCAACCTAAGCCTCCCTATCAACTCCTCTATCTTCTCATCGAGTGTCAGAACGTCCAGATCAAGCCTTATCGGATCAGGCCAGATATGCCTACGCCTGTATATGTCCCGGAAGGCATCTATAAGGGACCACAGATCGGCCTCTATAGGCTGATCTATCCCTCCTTCGTCGTCTTCCGTACAGGCCCTTGTAAAAACGTCTCTTTCCAGTATCTGATGCGTCGAGAGATTCATAGCGGCTTCCTTATACCTCTTATACTCTATAAGCCTCTTTACAAGCTCAGCCCTCGGATCATACTCATCCTCTTCACTTTGCGGCTCAGGCTTTGGAAGCAACATATTGGACTTTATAAGACCAAGCTCAGCGGCAACGAGAAGATAATCTCCAGCAACCTCCAGATTGAGCCTCTTCATCATATCCAGGTATTCAAGATACTGCTCGGTTATTACAGCAATCGGGATATCGTAGATATCGATTTCGTTCTTCTTTATGAGATGGAGTAGGAGATCAAGGGGACCTTCAAAAACCTCTAGTTTAACCAAACAGGGTTCAGCCGATTCCAAGTTCCCTTCACCTACCGATATACCTAACGATCAATCATTAAGAGGTAAGATACTCGACTACCCTCCAGAGATCGAAGTAGCTATATCCGGATAATACCCTCGTTATTATAGAGACAGGATACCAGAGAATATATGTAAACGCACGACTTCCAAAAAAGAAAAGACCAAAGAGAACGATCATCCCGTAGGGCTCAAAGCGACTATAAGCATAGGCCTGCCTTTCAGGAAGAAGGCCGTAGAGAACCCTTGAGCCGTCGAGAGGGGGTAAGGGAATCATATTAAACACAGCAAGGGCAATACCGAATTGAAGCGTAAGGATTATAACGACAACTAGTGGCCCGGTTAAGGAAGAGGCCACAATACCAAGAACACCGGACCTAAGGATGAGCCCGGCCGCTATAGCCATAAGGAGATTTGAAACCGGCCCAGCAATAGCCACAAGGAGCATGCCCTTTCTCGGATTCTTGAAATTGAGTGGATTTACCGGAACGGGTTTTGCCCATCCAAACCAAACAATAAACATGAGCACGGTTCCAAGCACATCCAGATGGGCAAGAGGATTTAGGGTTAAACGACCCTGCCTCTTTGCTGTATCGTCGCCGAGCAAACCGGCAACCCAGGCATGAGAGAACTCATGCACGGTGAGCGCAAATAGTATAACAGGAACCTCGATAAGCATGAGTTTGATATTAAAATCCATCTGTTTAAGACCTAGGATGGTACTTCTTATGTACCTCCTTTAACCTCTCCCTCTCTATATGCGTATATATCTGTGTGGTGGAGATATCGGAATGACCCAATATAACCTGTATTGTCCTCAAATCAGCACCGCGCTGAAGCAAGTGGGTAGCAAAGGAGTGCCTAAGGGTATGAGGACTTATTCTTTTTGTGATCCCAATTCTACTCGCGTAGTTCTTAATGAGCTTCCAAAACCCCTGACGTGTCATCCGGGTGCCCCTCCGCGTAATAAAGAGATAGACGGATTCTCTAGATCTAAGGAGGCATGGTCTAGACCCGGACAGGTACTCCTCTAGTCTCCTTATCGCCTTATTCCCCAAGGGCACTATCCTTTCCTTCCCCCCCTTACCGTAGGCCAGTAGGTATCCCAATTCAAAGTTTACATTGTTGAGTCTGAGATTAACAAGCTCCGAAACCCTTATACCAGTTGCGTAGAGGACCTCAAGCATAGCCCTATCCCTTATCCCTTCATGTGACGAGCCGTTCGGTGCAGAAAGGAGGTTTTCAACATCGTCTAGCGTAAGAACGCTCGGAATCTCCCTTTTTATCTTAGGTGTACGGATAAGAAACGTTGGATCCTTGTCCACGACCTTTTCTCTAAGAAGGAACTTGAAAAACTGTTTTAGTGATACGAGGATACGTGCCACTGACCTTACGCTTAACCCCCTTTCCTTTAAATAAGAAAGGAAATCGAGCACGTGTCTGTAATTTACATGACCGGCATCCATAATACCTCTTCTCTGAAGGTAAGATACGAACTTTGCAAGGTCCCTCTCATAGGATTCGAGGGTGTTAGGCGAAAGTCCCCTTACGACGGTAAGATGAGTGATAAAGGAGTCGACGAGTCGATCCATTCTAGGTTCCCATCTCCCAGGAGCCAAGGTACCTCCTCTGCTCCCGTGTAAGCGTATCGATCTTTATAGACATCGCCTTAAGTTTCATCTCAGCAACCCTCCTATCAACCTCCGCCGGAACCTCGTAAACTCTCTTTTCCAGTTTCCGTCTATTCTTCACCAGATACTCCACACAAAGGGCCTGATTAGCAAAGCTCATATCCATAACGCTTGAGGGATGCCCCTCAGCAGATGCCAGGTTGATAAGCCTTCCGTCTGCAAGGACGTTTATCCTTTTTCCGTTTTTTAACGTGTATTCCTCGACATAATCCCTGATTTTCCTTCTCCCCCTAGACATACCGCGGAGGGCATTTAGATCGATCTCTACATTAAAATGACCGGAATTACATACTATAGCTCCATCGCGCATCCGCATAAAATGCTCTTTTCTAATCACGTTTATATTGCCGGTAACGGTACAGAAGAAGTGTCCGACCTTTGCCGCTTCATCTATAGACATCACCCTGAATCCATCCATAACGGCCTCAAGCGCCCTAAGTGGATCAACCTCAGTTACAATCACGTTTGCCCCGAGTCCCCTTGCCCTCATCGCCACCCCCTTACCACACCAACCGTACCCGCAAACGACAAAGTTGGTACCGGCGATAAGACGATTCGTTGCCCTTATTATACCATCGAGGGTACTCTGACCGGTACCATAACGGTTATCGAAGAAGTGTTTAGTGCTTGCATCGTTTACAGCGATGATGGGGTATCTGAGCACACCGCGCTCTGCCATGCTTCTTAAACGGATAACCCCTGTTGTGGTTTCTTCCGTCCCCCCTATCAGGTTACCTAGAAGCTTGATCCTGTCCTTATGGAGTGTCGAGACGAGATCCGCCCCATCGTCCATCGTTATGTTTGGTAAAAGATCGAGAACGCTATTTATGTGGTTGTAGTATGTTTTAGTGTCCTCACCCTTTATTGCAAAAACGGATATCTTGTGTTCCTTTACAAGATAGGCAGCGACATCGTCCTGTGTGCTGAGCGGGTTTGATGCACAAAGGGCAACGTCCGCACCGCCTTCCTTTAGGGTGATAACCAGATTGCCGGTTTCTGTGGTGACGTGAAGACAGGCGGCTATTCTCAGGCCCTTTAGCGGTTTTTCCTTTTTAAATCTACCAAGAATCTGAGAAAGAACAGGCATCTCCTGAGCTGCCCACTCGACGCGAAGCCTCCCCTCTTTGGCAAGACCTATATCCTTTATGTCGTATTTCATTTAAGCCTCCGTTTTTTACAGAAAGTAGTATCCATATCTATATGAGTTAACCCGGGGTCAGTACGGCCTTTACAGGGAGCACTATAAAGGGCTTTTAGGGTCATTCAATCGCTTTTCTCAATTGCTCGACTCTATCGGTTTTCTCCCAGGTGAAATCCTCATCGCTCCTTCCGAAGTGTCCATAAGCAGCGGTTTTCTGATATATGGGTCTTAGAAGATCTAGGGTCTTTACAACCCCTGCTGGCTTTAGATCGAAGACCTCCCTTATGGCCTTTGAGATCCTATCCTCAGGGAAAACACCCGTCCCGAACGTGTCGACTAGGACCGATACAGGCTCCGGAATGCCTATAGCATAGGCGATTTGCACCTCACACTGCTTAGCGAATCCAGCGGCAACCACGTTTTTTGCGATGTAGCGCGCCATATAGCTTGCACTCCTATCAACCTTCGAGGGATCCTTCCCGGAGAAGGCTCCTCCTCCGTGTCTCGACCATCCGCCGTACGTGTCTATTATTATCTTTCGTCCTGTAAGACCAGTATCCCCTTTGGGACCCCCTATCACGAATCTTCCCGTAGGGTTAACATAGATCTTGGTTTTAGGAGATAGAAACCTCTCCGGAATCACCGGTCTTATTACCTCTTCTATCACCGCCTCGTAAACGGTGGAGTTACCGACCTCCGGGGAATGCTGTGTGGAGACCACGATCACATCTATACCTACGGGCCTTTTGTCTTCGTACCTAACGGTCACTTGGGTTTTCCCATCCGGCCGAAGAAAGGGAACCGTACCGTTTTTCCTCACCTCCGAAAGGCGTTTTGCGAGCTTGTGTGCGTACATTATAGGGGTAGGCATAAATTCGGCGGTTTCATCCGTGGCATAGCCAAACATGAGTCCCTGATCCCCAGCACCTTGTTCTTTCTCCTTGGTGGGATCAACCCCAAGGGCGATATCCGGGGATTGTCTACCGATTGCCACCATGACACCGCAGTTATCGGCATCAAATCCCATTGAGCTATCCGTGTATCCTATCTCCCTTATGGTGTTTCTGACAACGGTAGCGATACTCAAATTGGCCGTTGTTGCAAACTCCCCGGCTACAACAACGAGGCCGGTTGTGAGAAGGGTTTCACAGGCGACTCTACCAACCGGGTC
>CAZWVA010000040.1:14081-24609 GCA_964636885.1 uncultured Spirochaetia bacterium | reverse complement strand
CTCTTAAGTTCAGTCGTATAATGCAGAAGGTAACGTTCCATGTAATCCACGCTGCGTTCGATACTATGGCTGAGTGCAGCGTTAAAACGCCAGCGGCCTTTTGCAATGTCCTCCGGTGTTATAAGTGTAAAGGGTGAAGGATGCTCGCCCTTATCGTTTACGAGAAAGATGCTATGGAATATCTGTACCGCCTGATGTGTGTCCATAGTAGGAACGATTTGGGTGATAATACCGAGGTTGCGGTATATGAACTCGCAAAGGCGCCTATTGTCCTCAACCGCTCCCATCCCGGACCTGCCGCCAACGTATAGCTCAAACCCCGGGATGCAGAACGTATTCTGGACATCAACCATAACGAGGCATACCCTGAATTCGTCATTGGCGGCGGGCTGGATGTTAAACTTCCTTGCCCATCCGATGGCGGCTCTTGCAATCTCCTCGTATGGTACCTTCCAGACCTCGCCTACCTTATCCGGGTTATAGTAAGGAGGAATGGGGAGTTCTCTTTCTACTGACATCTAATTGCCTCCTCTAATAGGATTTATTTTACAGCACCTAAATTCAACCGCAAAATGGAGAACCCAATACTCTTGACATCGATACGCTACATAGAGATAATCAAAGGATAAGCCCGGGATAAGATGCCCAGATGAGAGTATCCCTTTTTATCACCTGTCTAGTAGATAATCTCTTTCCACAGATCGGAGAGGGTATGGTTAGGGTTCTAAGAAGACTCGGGGTGAAAGTGGGTTTTCTGGAGGATCAGACATGCTGTGGGCAACCGGCCTTTAACAGCGGATTTCATCGGGACGCACGGGTGGTTGCGGAGAGGTTCCTCAGGGTGTTTGATAAAGAGGAATGCGCTATCGTTTGTCCTTCTGGGTCATGCACCTCTATGGTAAGGGTATTCTACAGGGAACTCTTTAAGGACGATAAGGGATTGCTCGGGGTAGCAGAGAGGCTATCATCGAGAACGTATGAATTCTCGGAGTTTTTGGTAAGGGTACTAGGGGTAGAAAACGTGGGTGCCTCGTATGAGGGAAGGGTAACATACCACGACTCGTGCCACCTCCTCAGGGAGCTGAGGATTAAGGATGAACCTAGGAAACTTATAAGAGCGGTAAAGGGAGTGGACTTTGTCGAGATGGATCTTCACGATGCCTGCTGTGGGTTTGGGGGGACGTTTTCCGTAAGACTCCCCGAGGTCTCCATTTCGATACTCGATGAGAAGATAAGAAGCATCATCGAGAGCGGTGCGGATACGGTCGTATCTACGGATATGGGGTGTCTCATGCACATAGGAGGGGCAATGAGACGGAGGGGGATCCCGGTTAAGGTGATGCACGTAGCCGAGCTCCTCTCTTCACGGTAAATCCATCCCGCGCTTTTTTACTTATGGGAAGTCTGCACATGGAAATCAAGAAACTAGAATTTAGAAGGGAATCATCCGTTGCACTAGCCAATCAGAACCTGAGAAACGCCCTGAGGAATACAACCGATCGTTTTAGGGCGGCAAGAAAAAGGGCATCGGAGGAACTCAAGGGATTTGAGGACTTGAGGAATCAGGCCAGGGAGATCAAGAGGGAAACGATTGAGAATCTAGATAGGTACCTGGAGATGCTTGAGGAAAACGTTATAAAGGCAGGGGGGAAGGTTCACTGGGCAAAAGACGGAGAGGAGGCGTGCAGGATCATAGTGGATATAGCACTAAGAGGTGGTGTTAAATCGGTAGTTAAGAGTAAGTCCATGGCTACGGAGGAGATAGAACTCAACCATGCCTTTAAGGAGGCAGGGATAGAAGCGGTTGAAACCGATCTTGGGGAATACATAATCCAGCTTGCGAAGGAGAGACCATCTCACATAATCGCCCCTGCGATACATAAGACAAAGGACGATATATCCAGGCTCTTTTCCGAGAAATTAAATATTCCCAACTACAGCGAACCCGAACAGCTGACAAAGGTGGCAAGAGAGAGGTTAAGGGACGAGTTTCTACGCGCCGATATGGGGGTTTCTGGGGTAAATTTTGCGGTAGCGGAAACGGGGACAATCGTCATCGTTGAGAACGAGGGGAACGCAAGGTTCTCAACTACGGTTCCCAGGATACACGTGGCCCTTATGGGAATAGAGAAGGTCGTCCCGCGTTTTAACGACCTGGCTACGCTTTTAACGGTTCTTGTCCGAAGTGCTACAGGACAGAAGATATCCACCTACGTCTCCTTTATAACCGGACCGCGAAGGAAAGGCGATATGGACGGCCCGGAGGAGTTCCACCTTGTTATAATGGATAACGGACGATCGGGTATCCTGGCATCGGAAGAGACGAGGGAATCCCTCTACTGCATAAGGTGCGGGGCTTGTCTTAACGTATGCCCTGTATATAGGCAGGTTGGTGGACACTCCTACGGATGGGTCTATTCGGGGCCGATTGGAGCGATTATAAACCCTCAGATACTCGGAATCGATAAGGCGGCTGAGCTTCCCTTTGCATCATCCCTTTGCGGTGCATGCAGGGATGTGTGCCCTGTAAAGATAGATTTTCCCAGGATCCTACTAGAACTCAGAAAAAGGGTTATGGAGGGAAACGGAAAGACGGAAAAGGCGGGGTT
Source organism: uncultured Spirochaetia bacterium (assembly GCA_964636885.1). Taxonomy (GTDB): domain Bacteria; phylum Desulfobacterota_D; class UBA1144; order Nemesobacterales; family CSP1-2; genus CAZWVA01. Next base: position 22,000 of record CAZWVA010000040.1, on the reverse strand, counting down.
TTTCCTGCGCCTTGCCGTTTTGGTTTGGAGGTTTGCCATGGAGAGGGCGACCGTATACAATACGCTTTCGCGTTTATCCTATTACGCTCAGATTCCCTGGCTTTCAGGGGATGGTATAAAATCCCTGCCTTATCCATTCTCTGAATGGACGAGGTATAGGGATTTTCCACCTGTAGCCAAAATCCCGTTTAGAAAGAGATGGAAGGAGATAGAGAAGGAAAATGGGTGAGGGTTCGAGGGAAGAGGTACTAAGAAGGATAAGATCGGGGCTCGGGAGGTCTACTGCGGTTAATGAGAGAGGAGAAGTAGCCTGGTTTCCTGTTGTCGACCTCTCCGACGATTCTGAGGAGGAAAGAAAGGCCTTAATAGACAGGTTTATAGAGGAGGTTTCTAGGGTAAGCGGAAAGGCGCGTGTTATAACGGGTGAGGATGGGATTAGGGATGCCGTTATTGGTTTAGTAGATGAAAGGGGTTTTCACTCCTTTTCGATGTGGGAGTCTGGCCTACTCTCAAGGCTCGATCTAAGGAGGGTCCTTGAGGGTAGGAGGCTAAGACCCGTATCTCCGGATAAGAAGGAAGAGATGGCAGGAGCCGATATCGGAATTACTGAGGCCGATTTTGCTATAGCCGATACAGGTACTCTGGTTTTAATCGCTAAGGAGAGGCAACCACGCTCCGTATCACTTATTCCACCAATTCACATCGTGGTACTCGATTCGAGAAGGATCGTTAGAGGCATACACGATCTATTCGCCGTAATAGAACCGATCAATAAAGACTCTACGAGTTGTATGACTTTTATTACAGGACCCAGCCGGACGGCGGATATCGAACTCAATCTCACACTCGGGGTTCATGGGCCGAGGGAATTATTCGTTCTCATTCACACTATTTGAATTCTTAACCCTGCCGATCCAGTCCCTAGCGTCGAACTCTCTCCCGGTTACGCCGATCGATTCATCGGAGGCAAGGTACACAAAGACAGGAGCTATATCGTCTGGTGTGGGCAGCGTCATCGGATCCTCATCCGGATAGGCTTTGGCTCTCATCTCCGTCCTGGTTCCGCCAGGATTTACGGAATTTACCCTGACATTGGACGATCGAAGCTCATCTGCAAGGACCTGGGTTAGACCCTCAAGGCCGAATTTGGATACTGCATATGCCCCCCAGAGCGCCTTGCCGCGTCTTCCAACGCTGGAGCTAACGTTTATAATGGAGCCGTTTTGGGATCTAAGGATTAGAGGAATGAGGGCCTTGGTGACAAAGAACTGTGCGTTAAGGTTTACGTGGATAACCTCCTCCCAAACGTCCTCCGGATAGTCTGAGATTGGGGCACGGATCCCAAGGATGCTTGCGTTGTTTACGAGGACGTCCAGTCTATTCCATCTCTCTTCTACATGCCTTGCCAGTTTTTTTACATCGTCCTTATCCGCGATATCGGCTCTTACATATGAAATATCTCCATATACGGCCAGTTCCTCTGAGGTTTTTCTTAGGGTCTCTTCACTGCGTCCGCAGATCGCTACCGACGCCCCTTCTTTTAGATACGCCTTAGCGATGCCTTTTCCGATCCCTTTGCCTCCACCTGTGACGAGTGCCTTTTTGTCCCTCAGTTTCATAGAAACCGAAGTATACCAGATAGAAATAGAGTCGGCTTAGGGAGGGGTGCCTAAAGGATTAGAATAACATATTAATTCCGATAAGATATATTATGTCTACTTATAAAAATCGTACTTTTACGAAACCTCCATTTAACCCCTCTCTTCATGAGGACTACAATCTAGCCTGTCCCCCCCACAAGAGCACCCTTGCGTAATACGGATTTAGTAATTATATTAACGATACCTTAAAACCCAGTAAGCCTAAGGAGATAGAAGATATGCCCATTTACGAATACGAATGTGAAAAGTGTGGTCAGATAGTAGAGGAGCTTCAGGGTTTTAACGACCCACCACTAAAGAGGTGCAAACACTGTAAAGGGAAGCTGCGCCGTATTATCTCCCTTTCGTCATTCCAGCTTATGGGATCGGGCTGGTATGCGACCGATTACGCAAAGGGCCCCGGAATACCGCCTCAGGCGGCTGCGCAGAATAACCCAGCCCTTTCCTCTGATTCCGGGAATGGGGGCAATGGGAGCAAATCAGAGGCCATTACCACTGATCCCAAGAAGATCAGGAAATCAGGTATGCCGAACATGTCAAAAAACAGTGCCAAAACCTGAAGCTAATTCTCATTAATTATTAGAGATTTAGCTCGGCATACGTTTTTGCATTGGAGGGGTTTTTGCCTTTTTCATCTGTGGTTTCCTCCCTACCCTTTTTTTGTGCCCTACCACTTGTTATACACGTCAATAGCGTTTATATTTGCACTGTAACCAACACATGAAGAGGAAAAGGGTATGGATCTAGGTATAAAGAATAAGGTGGCGATCGTTGCGGCATCGAGTAAGGGGCTGGGAAAGGCCGTGGCATTAGGGCTTGCCGAAGAGGGGGTAAATCTCACGATCTCGGCCAGGGGAAAAGAGACCGTGGAACGGACGGCCGAGGAGATTAGGAGTAAAACCGGGGTGGAGGTCCTTGCCGTTCAGGCGGATGTTTCCAATCCCGAAGACGTAAAGAGGATAGTCTCTGAGACTATAAGCGTGTACTCCACAGTTCACATACTCGTAAATAACGCTGGCGGCCCTCCCCTTGGGGGGTTTCTCGATTTCTCTAGAGAAGATTGGCAAAAGGCCCTTGAGCTCAATCTTCTGAGCACGATCAACCTAACCAGGGAGGTCATACCGTACATGAGAAGGCAGAAATGGGGAAGGATCGTAAACATCACATCGGTCGCCGTAAAACAGCCGATCGACGGTCTCATACTCTCAAACACCGCAAGGGCTGGGGTCATAGGGTTTGCAAAGACCATATCCAACGAATTCGGAAGGGATAACATACTCGTAAATAACGTCTGTCCTGGTCGGATACTCACGGACAGGATAGTCCATCTTGCAGAAGAGAGGGCGAGGAAGGATAATAAGACCACTAAAGAGGTGATAGACTCAATGGAACTGGATATCCCGATAGGGAGGATCGGGAAACCCAAGGAGCTTGCAGACCTCGTTGTTTTTCTTGCCTCCGAGAGGGCAAGCTATATTACCGGCACTACGATCCAGGTTGACGGCGGACTCGTAAGGGGCATTTTCTAATAGTCGGGGGTGCTTATGAAGAGTAACCTAGCGTTTATCCTTTCTAAAAGGCCGGTTTTATGTCTCGCCTTTTGCTCTTTGATCCTTTACATACTGTCTATTATGCCTTCTATTTTCCCACTAGAACCGCAAGAGCCGAATCGAACCGAGAGGTTTTACGTTGAGGTGGTCAAACCGGACGGGTTTCCCGTTTTGGTCGAACTCGACGGGGATTCAGACCTCGAAAGGATGGTTTCTCTATATGGTCTTCCAAGAAAGCCCAAGAATGGAGATAGGCTCATTCTCGGTGATAATGGACGGATCGAGTTCTCCAGAATAAGTGGAAGGAAAAGCCTCTCCCTTGGGGTTAGAATAGGGATAAATTCAGGGAGCATAGAGGATCTCGCGGCACTCCCCGGAATAGGTACAGTACTCGCTAAGGGAATCATCGAGTATAGGGAGTCGAATAAGGGCTTTAAAAGCATAGATGAACTTGAACGGGTAAAGGGAATAGGAAAGAAGAGGTTAGAGGCCATAAGGCCGTTTGTAAGCCTGGATTAGCGCCTTATAAGGAAGTCGATCTCGCTTCCACCCTCTTCTAGGCTCTCTTGACCTACGGGGTTTTGTTCATAACTGTGTTCCGTGTCCCCTACGTAGGTGCTATCCACCGAGCTGACATTATAGGGAATAAAGCCATAAGGTGTATTTACGAATCGTATTCCGGAAGGGATCTCAAAATCCCCGCCGGGGAATTTTCTTAGAGCCTCTCTCATAAAATCAATCCATATGGGAAGAGCAGCTCTTCCTCCCGTCTCTCCTATTCCAAGGGTCTTGTGGTTGTCTCTTCCTACCCATACTCCTGCAACGATCCTGGGGCTAAACCCTATAAACCACGCGTCTGTAAAATCGTTTGTCGTTCCGGTCTTACCCGCAAGTGGTGCCATTGATATAAGTTCAAGCGCCCTTCTTCCCGTACCTTCTTTAATGACGGACTGAAGGAGATCGGTCATAATATACGCCGTCTCAGGGCTTATAACCCTTTTTCCTGTATCGTACGCAAAGCTTATGGAGTTGGAGCGTATACGCTTTAAAAATTCCTCCGGGGTAAGAAACACCTTACCTCTACTCTCCTTTAGCGAATCGCTTTCGGTAAGAACGTCCTCTTTGATAAATCCTGTGTCCTCTAAGTCCCTGCCTATCCTCCTTGCGATTTGTTTTATTATCTCCATTCGCTTTGCCTCTCTTTCTGCCCTTTCGGCCTCTTCCTTTGAGAGGTACTGATCGTTTGTACTGTCTTCAACCAATCTGCCGTCCCTATCGTATATACGGAGTATAAACTTGGGTTCGACCAGTCTGCCTCCGGAGGCAAAAACGTTAAAGGCCCTTACCATCTCCATAAGGGACACATCCGACCCACCGAGAACAAGGGAGGGATACGGATACAGGTTGGACGTAAATCCAAACTGCTTCACATAGCTGAGGGCATAATTTGGATCGATGTCTAGGAGGAGCCTCACACTCGCTACGTTTCTCGATTGCGCCAGCGCCTCCCTTACAGTAATGGGCCCCAAGTATCCGCCATCGTAGTTCTGTGGAGCCCAGTCCTTTATCTCAATTGGCATGTCGTAGATGATGGTAGTCTCCGTGTATCCCTTATCTATCGCCGCGGAGTACACTATGGGCTTAAACGAAGAACCTGGTTGCCTAAAGGCCTGTGTTGCCCTGTTGAATTGGGAATCCAAAAAATCGAATCCCCCGACGAGGGCTTTAACATATCCATTCGTATCCATAGCAAGAAGGGCACCCTGAACCTGAGGGCTGATATCTATGGACACGTTATAGGTTCTTTCTTCTTCATTTTCATTTATCACATCTACTCTAACCACATCGCCAACCCTTAGCTTTGTAGGCACCAGACTGATCCCGTCATAACCGTTTAAGGGTGCGTACCTGTCGGATATGGAGGATGGTAGGCTCTTTACGGGGGTACCAAAAGGGGAACTCACAGCAAACCTGAGAGTGCCCTGCCACTTTCCAATTACGACTTTGGCGTTAAAAACACCGGGAGGATGATCATCCATGACCTCTGTAATCACAGCCTCGTATGATTTATCCGGTTCGATTCTATCTATCTTCTGGGATTTTCTAAATCCATCTATCTCTCTCTGGCTATCCAGATGCCTGATTACCACTCCCTGTCCATGTCTCGATTGAATGTCTAGGATACCTCTCCTTAGAGCCCACTGGGCTGCAAGGCTTAAATCGACGTCAAGAGTAGTAAATACGGTATAGCCACCATTAATAAGGGCTTTAGTGCCAAACTTGTTTTCTATGTATTGCCTGACAAGCTCTACGAAGTAGGGAGCGACCTGAAGGTTCACGTTTTCCTTAGGAGCGATCTTGATCTCGTATTCCTCCGCCTCTTTTCTCTCTTTTTCCGTAATGAACCCCTCTTCTTCCATCAGTTTTAATACCAGCCTTTGCCTGCTTATTGCCCTCTCAGGGTACTTGCGTGGGGAGTAGTATTCGGGTCGCTTTGGTAGCCCCGCAAGAAGGGCGGCCTCGGCCAGGTTTATATCCCTTGCAGATTTATGGAAATAGTTTCTGCTTGCCGCCTCGACCCCGTAGATACCGTCGCCAAGGTAGATGTGATTGAGATATATGTAAAGGATCTCCTCCTTTGATAGGTTCTTTTCCATTCTGTAGGCGAGGATTGCTTCTTTGATTTTTCTGGATATACTTCTTTCCGGAGAAAGAACGAGGTTTTTTGCAACCTGCTGGGTTATTGTGCTTCCTCCCTGAACTATGTCCCTTTCCTGAATGTTCTTTATAAGAGCGCCTATAACGCGTTTAAAGTCAACACCCTCGTGTTTAAAGAACCGTTTGTCTTCTACGGCTATAAAGGCGTTTCGGACGTGAAGAGGTATATCCTCAAGTGGAATGAGCTTCCTTTTCTGCGCCGTGAACTCCCCTATTAGCCTGCCATCAAACGAATAGATCTCGTTTACAAGGGGGGGTCTATAGCCGGTTATCCTCGTGAGATCCGGAAGGTCATAGGTAAAATACCAGTAAACGACGTAAGCAACAATGAGGGTTATGGCACCAAAACCAAAAAAGCCGATTGTAAGAAGCCTAATCCTGCTCCGTCTAGTATGGTGAAGGTTTATTCCGTGCTTTCTTTCCATTCCGTATATAGAAGGCTTATTTGCTATTTGGGTTTTATTCACATACAGTTTCGCTCAATAATCAGTTATTATAACCGACTATGGCAGAAAGAAGAAATGAAGAGGAAGTCCTTGGTAACTACATCCGTGGGATAGAAGACCAGGAGCTAAAGGGTATACTCCTTAAACTCAAGAACGAGATTCGGAAACCCGACGCTTCGTGGGAGGTTGTAAAAACGATTCTGCGGTCCCTGCTCGATAAGGATAGAGAAGTACTCATAGAGGTACTTCTACTTATCCTAAAGTGAACTGGGCGATTATTTTAGAGGAATTCGATTTGTTTTTCCATAGCCCTGTCATTATCATTATAAGAAAACAAAAGATCCGTGAGAAATAGAGAAATGAAGGTTGCTCCCTGTGTAAACAGTGTACTTGAACTAATTGGGGATACACCCGTGATAAGGCTTAAGAAGGTGGTTCCCAAAAAAGCGGCCACAGTCTGGGCAAAGCTAGAGAACCTGAATCCGGCCGGAAGCATAAAGGAGAGGATATGCCTGAGAATGATAGAAGCGGCGGAAAAGGAGGGAAGGATAAGCCCGGGGAGAAGCCTAATAGTAGAGCCTACAAGCGGCAACACGGGGATTGGGCTTGCCCTCGTTTGTGCCGTAAAAGGATACAGGCTTATTCTCACGATGCCAGACGATATGAGCATGGAAAGGAGGCTGCTTCTTGCCGCCTACGGGGCGGAACTCGTCCTTACCCCCGCTGAAGAAAAGATGGAGGGTGCCGTCAGGAAAGCCGAGGAGATCGTTCGCAAGAACCCGGATGCCTTCATGCCCCAACAGTTTAAAAACCCTGCCAACCCGGAGGCGCACAGATTAACCACCGGTCCCGAGATACTGGAGCAGATTCCGGGAGAGATACATGCCTTCGTTGCCGGTGTTGGAACAGGTGGAACGATTACGGGGGTTGGAGAGGTACTAAGAAAAAGGTTTCCTAACATACATATAGTCGCCGTAGAGCCCGCCGAGTCCGCCGTTCTTTCCGGGAAAGAAGCAAACGTGCATGATATACAGGGAATAGGAGCCGGCTTTATTCCCGATACACTTAACACAAGGATATACGACGAGGTAATAACAATAACGGGAAAAGAGGCAAAGGCTTTTACAAAAGCAATCGCAAGGGAAGAGGGGCTTTTGGTTGGGATATCGGCAGGTGCTGCGGGACTTGCCGCCTTAAGAGTGGCAGAAAGACTCGGTCAAGGAAAACAGGTCGTAACGATATTCTGCGATACCGGTGAAAGGTACTTAAGCACGGACGTTTTTAAAGAAAATCGAATGGTCGTCCTCTGATATTGGTTGAAAAGTCTGGTACGTATGCTATCCTTTTTTGGTAAAAATTTACCCTAAAAATGAGGTAGAATTGAGCAGCCAGCTTTTTAAGAATCTCCTTTTATGGTTGGTTATTTTTGTAGCGATAATCGCACTGTATCAGATTATCAATACGCCCCAGAGCAACTACAGAGAGATCCCGTATAGCGATTTTCTAAAAAGCCTGGAAAAGGGCGATGTGGAGAAGGTCGAGTT
>CAZWVA010000040.1:0-14041 GCA_964636885.1 uncultured Spirochaetia bacterium | reverse complement strand
AACAGGGTTTTAAAACCACTGGGCCTGCAAGCGACGGACTCATCAAAACGCTTAAGGATAAGGATATAGAGTTTAGCTTCTCAGAAAACAGGGAAGGATCTTTAACCCATATACTCTTTAATTGGGCTCCTCTCATCCTGCTTGTCGTCATAATGGTTCTCTTTATGCGTCAGATCCAAACAGGCGGAACTAAAGCCATGTCGTTTGGGAAGAGTCGTGCCCGAATGCTTACGGAGAACCAGAATAAGACCACGTTTAAAGACGTCGCCGGTATCGATGAGGCAAAGGAAGAGGTGCAAGAGATAGTAGAGTTCTTAAAGAACCCCAAGAAATTCACCCGTCTGGGCGGACGCATACCAAAGGGGGTTTTGCTCGTTGGTCCCCCAGGAACCGGAAAAACGCTCCTTGCAAAGGCCATTGCAGGGGAGGCAGGGGTTCCTTTTTTCATAATAAGCGGCAGCGATTTTGTCGAGATGTTCGTTGGGGTTGGTGCATCCAGGGTGAGAGATCTCTTTGTACAGGCAAAACGCCATGCCCCTTGTATCATATTCGTTGACGAACTAGACGCCGTGGGCCGACATCGCGGAGCGGGTCTCGGCGGAGGCCACGACGAGAGGGAACAGACCCTTAATCAACTCCTCGTCGAAATGGATGGATTTGAGGCGAACGAGGGAATAATAGTAATTGCCGCAACCAACCGCCCTGATGTCCTTGACCCTGCCCTTCTCCGTCCCGGGAGATTCGATCGCCAGGTTGTGGTTCCGAGGCCGGATGTAAGGGGAAGAGAAGAGATACTCAAGGTCCATACGAAAAACACCCCTTTAGCCGAGGATGTTAACATCTCCCTCATCGCGCGTTCAACCCCCGGTTTTTCCGGAGCCGATCTTCAAAACCTAGTAAACGAAGCCGCCCTCCATGCGGCGCGATTGGGAAGAACCCGTATAGCCATGGAGGATTTTGAGTATGCAAAGGATAAGGTCATAATGGGGGTCGAGAGAAAAAGCCTCATAATAAGCGATAAGGAAAAGAGGATAACGGCCTACCATGAGGGGGGGCACGCGCTCGTTGCAAAGCTCACTCCGGGAACCGATCCGATTCATAAGGTGACCATAATCCCTAGGGGGCTTGCCCTTGGCGTCACTCAACAGCTTCCCCTAGAGGACAAATACACCCTTTCAAAGGCCTATCTCAACAACACGATCATGGTTCTTCTGGGAGGAAGGGCGGCCGAAGAGATAATATTCGAGGAGCAGACGAGCGGTGCAGGCAATGACATTGAAAGGGCAACCGAGATAGCGAGAAAGATGGTATGCGAGTGGGGAATGAGCGAAAAGGTGGGACCCGTTACGTTCGGGAAGGGAGAGGAACAGATCTTCCTTGGAAAGGAACTCGCACGGCATAAGGATTATAGCGAAGCTACCGCACTTGAAATCGACAGTGAGATAAAGAGGATAGTTACGGAGAACTACAAAAGGGCCAAGAAGATACTCGAAGACAACATAGAGCTCCTACACAAGCTCGCCGAGGTGCTGCTCGATAAAGAGGTCGTTGACGGAAAAGAACTCGATGACCTTGTAAAACAGGTAAGACCGGAGTACCCCTCGTGGGAAAGTGGACTCAGTCCAAAGGGAGCCGTGGCTCTAAGAACCAATAAGGTTGAGGAGCTATAGTGATAAAGGGAGTAGTGACCTAACGGTTATTAACCACCACTAATCTCCCTGAAATCTTGACTCTATCTTCTAGACATAGGAAATGACCTCACAATACGGACCCCATCAAACCGATGTAGCGTCAAGCCAGCAGGGATCGTTTTGCCTCCGGCGGGTACGCGATTTCGTATGTAGGGATAGGAAGCTCGTCCTTGGTCAGAGAACCTGTATTATGGGCATACTTAACGTAACTCCGGATTCGTTCTACGATGGTGGGATGTACCTCAAGCCGGAAGACGCTCTAAGACAAACCGAGAGGATGATAGAGGAGGGTGCGGATATCATAGATATAGGGGGTGAGTCAACAAGACCCGGCTCCCTTGGGGTTTCAGAGGAAGAGGAGCTAAGGCGTGTGATCCCCGTGATACGAGAGGTGGTAAAGAGGTTCGACATCGTTCTATCGATAGATACCACAAAGGCAAGGGTGGCCCTGGAAGCCCTGGAAGAGGGAGTATCAATAGTAAACGACATAAGCGGGCTAAAATTTGAACCCCGAATCGCTGAGATCGTAGCGAAATACCGAGCTGGACTCGTGTTAATGCATACCCCATCCCGTCCACGCGATATGCAGGATAAAACACGGTATAGTTCAATCGTTTCTGATATAATCCGTTCCCTAGGGGAATCGGTAAGAAAAGCAGAGGAAAAAGGGGTGGATCCGCAGAGCATCCTGGTTGATCCGGGGTTTGGGTTCGGGAAGACACCAGACCAGAATCTCACGCTACTTAGGCGTTTAAGCGATTTTCTCGTACTAGAGAAACCCATACTAATCGGAACCTCACGGAAGTCCTTTATCGCAAGGGCCCTTGGTTCTGAGTACCCGGAAGCCACCCTATTCGGTACCGCTGCAACTATCGCGATTGGTATTATGAACTGCGCTTCTGTCGTCAGGGTTCATGATGTACTCCCCATGAGGCTCATAGCCCAGATGGCCGATTCGGTTCTAAACGCAAACTAGAGCGATTTAGGGATGGATCTATGTTTGACACCATATCCAACTTTAGATACATAGGTGACACGATAGATATCATCATCGTTGCCACTATCATCTACTACCTACTAAGTATTATAGAAGGCACGCGAGCGGTTCAAATACTATTTGGTCTCATGGCGCTTTTCGTGCTCTACTTCGTTTCACAAAGATGGGAGTTTTATACCCTCAACTGGGTCCTAGGTCACTTTCTCGGTTCTATAATTATAATCACCGTGATCCTATTTCAAAACGACATTCGTAGAGCCCTTGCGGCACTTGGCAAGAGTCCCCTCCTCCTAAGGCTATCGGCCGGAAAATCAGATGAACTCGTTATTGACGAGATCGTAAAATCCACGAGTTTCCTCGCAAACCGTAAGATCGGCGCCCTCATCGCAATTGAGAGGGCCAACAGCCTTGCGGATTTCGTTGAGATCGGCATGAGAATAGACGCATGGGTGTCGAGGGAGTTGATTATAAGCATCTTTAATACCTCTTCCCCTCTCCACGACGGCGGGATGATAATAGGTAGAAACAAGATACTATCGGCGGGTTCTTTCTTTCCACTGGCCACGGATCCGGATCTGGAAAGGGAACTGGGAACGAGACACCGGGCCGCAATCGGGCTTTCAAGGGAGACAGATGCTATAGTAGTCGTGGTGTCGGAGGAAACCGGAATAGTATCCCTTGCTTTCGAGGGTAACCTTACAAGGGGGCTCGATGCGACTTCTCTCAACAACCGTCTCCTCGATCTCCTTGAGGTACGGAGATACCAGACCGAGAGGTTCGGTACTCTAGGCCGCATTTTTGGAAGAAAGCGAGTTGAAAAGGGCAGTGCTTAAAAGGCATAACGAGGCTAAAAACATACTCTTAAAAAACATCGGTAAAAAGATTTTAGCCGTCGCTATAGCCATAGTGCTCTGGTTCGTGGCCAATATCGAGCACGATATCGAGAAGAGCGTATCCGTAAATGTAAACTACATAAACCTGCCTTCGGATCTCATTATAGTGAATAACCCTCCTGAAAGGCTGAACGTTAGGGTTCGCGGACCCCGCACACAGCTTTCGTCCCTCTCCTCTCGGAATATCGTTTTTAGTCTCGATCTTTCAAATGCCTCACCCGGGCTCTCCAAATTTGAGATCCAGATGGACCAGATAAAAACGCCAAGAGGAGTGCAGGTAACGGGAATAACCCCTGCCGAGATAAGGATAGATATAGACAGATTGATGCGAAGGGAGGTTGATGTGCAACCCGTAATAGTCGGTCCCGTAGACACCGGATACGAGGTGGTTGGTGTACCAACGGTGATCCCTTCTAAGGTCGAGATCAGAGGACCGAAGAACACGGTATCCAAGATCGACACTATCCCAACAGACGTCGTATCCATAGTAGGGGTGAGATCCAAGTTCACGATCCAGGTTCCTTTGAGGTCCCCCAGCCCACTTATCGACATAGTGGGCGATAAGATGGTAAAGGTCACTGTGGATATCAGGGAACAGATGGTTGAAAAGCAGTTTAAGGATATGGATATACGATTTGTAAACTTCGATAAACGCGATTTCGAACCCGTAGGACTAACCAAGGCAGAGCTCGTATTTGAAGGTCCTTATAGCGTTATTAAGGACTTAAGTAGTGATGACATAAACGTATTCGTTGACGGTAGCAACCTCGATAATAATACTGGCAAGCTAGTGAGGTTACAGGTAGACGTAACCTATCCGCATAAAGAGGTTATCACGCTTAAGAAGAAGGTCCCGATGTCAATCGAGGTCAGGTTAAACTAAAAGGGGGAGGAGGGATTGAAGCACAACCGGAAACAGCTATTTGGAACGGACGGAGTTAGGGGAGTGGCAAACCGTGATCCGATGACCCCTGAGATGAGCCTCAGACTGGGGAAAGCCCTAACCCATATACTAAGGGCACAGAAAAGGGATTCGAGAAGGCCAAAGGTGGTAATCGGAAAGGATACCAGGCTCTCTGGGTACATGTTTGAGCAGGCCATATCGGCTGGAATCGCTTCTATGGGAGCCGATGTGCTACTCGTCGGTCCGCTTCCCACCCCGGCTATTGCGTTCCTAACGGTAAGCATGCGTGCGGATGCCGGTGTGGTTATATCGGCCTCCCATAACCCGTTTGAAGACAACGGGATAAAGTTCTTTGACAAATCCGGATTTAAATTGCCGGATGAAAAGGAGTTGGAGATAGAGAGAATCATACTGAGTAAAAGGGTTGATAACCTAAGCGTCCCTTCTGGAGAGATTGGGAAGGTATCGAGGATAGACGATGCCGCAGGGAGATACGTCGTCTTTGTTAAGAACACATTTCCGAGGGATCTAACATTAGAAGGGATAAAACTCGTTCTCGATTGTGCCAATGGCGCCGCCTATAAGGTATCTCCTATCGTGTTTCAGGAACTGGGAGCCGAGGTCATTACTATCGGGGTCAATCCAAATGGCAGGAACATAAACACCGAATGCGGTGCCCTTAATCCTGGGTTACTCAAAAAAAGGGTTCTCGAAACGGGGGCAGACGTTGGAATAGCACTCGACGGTGATGCAGACAGGATCATACTATGCGATGAAACCGGAGAGGAAGTGGATGGGGATAAAATAATGGCTATTTGCGCCGATGAGATGATCGAGTCCGGCAGACTACTCAAAAACACCCTAGTGGCAACTGTGATGAGCAATATGGCCCTTGAGATGTTCATACAGGGAAAAGGGGGAAGATTACTCAGAACGCCGGTAGGTGACAGGTACGTTGTTGAGGAGATGAGGAAAAGGGGATGCAATTTCGGTGGAGAAAAATCGGGGCATATAGTGTTCATAGACCACACCACAACCGGTGATGGAACGCTTGCCGCCCTTCAAGTACTTGCAATTATGAAGCGAAAGGAAAAGAGACTCTCCGAGCTTGCAAAGATAATAGATCTATTCCCTCAGATCCTTCTCAATGTAAAGGTGAGGGAGAAGAAACCCTTTAAGGGTATCCCCAAGCTTGCCGATGTGGTTTCTATATCCGAGAAAAGGCTTAAGGGTCTCGGAAGGATAAACCTTAGGTACTCGGGAACGGAACCACTTGCAAGGATCATGGTTGAAGGTGAAAACGAATCCCTTATAAAAGAGATCGCGGAGGAAATCGCTTCCGTAATCAAAAAGGACATAGGAACCTAGAAAGATGCCTAGATTAAACGTAAATATCGATCACATAGCAACCGTAAGACAGGCAAGGAGGGGGATCGAACCGGATCCCATCCTGGCGGCCTACCTGGCGGAGGTAGCAGGGGCCGAGGGCATAGTGGTTCATCTTAGAGAGGATAGAAGACACATACAGGATAGAGACCTTAGGATCCTAAGGCACACGGTAAAAACCAAACTCAATATGGAGATGGCTCCCACGGTCGAGATGACGGAGATCGCCCTTGATATAAAACCGGACATGGTAACACTCGTACCAGAAAAGAGAGAGGAGCTAACCACCGAGGGCGGACTCAATGTCCTCGGTAACACCGAATCCGTGGCCGAGGTTGTGAGACGACTCAAGGCGGGGGGTCTATTTGTGAGTCTCTTTGTAGACCCAGATATCGAGCAGTTAGGTGCTGCAAAGAAGACGGGTGCCGATATGGTGGAGATCCACACCGGCCTCTATGCAGAGGCTAAAGACGAGGATAGAAGAGTAGAAGAGCTCATAAAAATAGAGCGTTCAGTGGAAAGAGCCCTCAACCTCGGTTTTCGGGTCTCGGCTGGACACGGGCTCAACTACACAAACGTAAGGAAAATAGCGGTGATAAAGGGAATAGAGGAGCTAAACATCGGGCACAGCATAGTGGCCCGATCCCTCATCGTAGGGATCGAAGAAGCGGTAAGGGAGATGGTTCGGCTCTGCGGTTAGTTATGGGATATCAAAAGGCATGATAGTAGGTATAGGAGTAGATCTAGTAAGGATCCCAAGAATAGAGAGGCTTCTAGAGAAATGGGGAAACAGGTTTAAAGAGAGGGTATTTTCAGCAGACGAGATCAGGTACTCAGAAAGTCACCTAAGGTGCGCGCAGCACTTTGCCGGAAGCTTTGCCGTAAAGGAGGCTATGTTTAAGGCACTTGGGAAGGGGCACATCCGGTTTCTCGACATAGAGGTGAGAAGGAACGAGGACGGAAAACCCAGTATCAACCTCTACGGTAGGGCAAGGGAAGAGGCCGAAAGGATGGGAGTAATCGGCATCCACACATCGATTTCACATGACGGACAATACTCCGTGGCGGTTGTCATTCTCGAAAAAGAGTAACTAGGTATGCGGATTAACGGAACCACCCTCTCTACAGGACGAGCAGTAACCATAGAGTTCCAGTTTATGGTTTACGACCTCAAAGCCGTTTAGCCTTGCGACCTGTTTAGAGCAGGATTCTATCTGATTGTTCGCAAATTCTATGATCTTCCCACATCCAACGCAGATGAGGTGATCATGGTGCTCCCCTTCGAATTTAACCGGTTCGTATCTGGTCCTCCCGTCTCCAAAATTCCTCTCGAAGGCGAGACCGCACTCTTTAAACAGCTTTAGGGTCCTGTATATGGTAGCATAGCCTATCCTAGGATGACTCCTTTTGATCTTTTCGTAGAGGTCCTCTACCGTTACATGCTGCCCGAGGTAGTTAAAGAACTCGTCAAATATGATATCCCTCTGCTTTGTGGATTTAAGACGCTTTTTAGCGATAAACTCCTCAAGGGCCTTCTTCCTCTCCGCCTTGGGTCTTGTCTTAAGAGTCAAAGCCGTTGCACCTCATTTAAAGTATTAAAAGTACCGATATGAACTTTACACCAAAATAGAGCCAATATCAACAAAGAATACCAGATGGAAATTATTACCATTACTGACTAAATAACATCAAACCGGGGGGCTTATGATATAATAAAGGGTTAATCTATACGGTGGCCCTCTTTAAGGAGAAAGGCATATGAAAGACTGCGTGTTCTGCAAGATAGTGAGTAAGGAGAGTCCGGCAAGTATAGTCTATGAAGACGATATATCAATCGCATTTAAAGACATAAATCCACAAGCCCCAATACATATCCTGGTGATCCCAAAGAGGCACATCCGTACTATAGCCGAAACAACCGAGGAGGATAAACCCCTTCTCGGCCATCTCATCCACGTTGCTAGAAAAATAGCGGAGCAACTCAATATCAGCAAGAAGGGATTTAGGCTCGTTGCAAACTGCGGTTTGGAAAGCGGGCAATCCGTCTGGCACATCCATCTACATCTTCTCGGGGGGAGGAAAATGAAATGGCCTCCGGGTTAGGGATGCACACGTATATGGACACGAAAGGCGCAATTGCCTATCTCAACTCCCTCGGGCTCCACAGGGTAAAGCCCGGACTGGAAAGGATAGAAAACCTCCTTAAGCTTCTGGGAAACCCCGAGAAGAAAACACCATGCATCATAATCGCCGGAACAAACGGCAAGGGCTCCGTCGCGGTATCCATAGCGTCCGTGATGCAGGCCGAGGGGTATAGAACCGGGCTCTATACCTCCCCTCACCTGGTTCGCATATCGGAAAGGATCAGAATAAACGGAGAGGAGATACCTCCGGATGACCTATTTGGATCCATAATGGAGATTAAAGGTATCTCATCACACCTACCTGAAGAGCCCAGCTATTTCGAAGTACTAACGGCGTCTGCTTTCTTGTACTTTGCTCGCAAGAGAACGGATTTTTCGGTGCTTGAGGTCGGAATGGGAGGTCGATGGGATGCAACGAACGTCGTTACGCCACTCACCTCTGTTATAACAAACGTCTCAAAGGACCATACCGAGTTTTTGGGAGAGACCATAAGGGAGATAGCCTCCGAGAAGGCGGGGGTTATAAAGAGAGGTGTGCCAGTCGTTACGGGGGCAAAGGGTGAGGCGCTTGAGGTAATAGAAGCCGTAGCCACTCGGGAATCCGCTCATATAAGCGTTATGGGAAGGGATTTTGAGGTTCGAGGTGAAAGCACAGAGGACTTTAGCTACTTGGGGAGTCTGTGGAATCTGGATCACCTTCGCTTCAACCTGCCCGGCTTGTACCAACTCGAGAACGCCTCCCTCGCGATCGCCGCCATCGAATCTATATGCCGATTCCACGGTATAAGAGTAGAGGAGAAGAGCCTGAGGAAGGGGCTTTCCGAAACCACATGGGAAGGGAGATTGGAGATCATAAGAGGCAATCCGCCCCTCGTTCTAGATGGTGCCCACAACCCCGGTGCCGCATGTGCGCTACGAAAATCCCTCGAATCGTTGTTTCCCGCCACGAGGTTTGTCTTTCTAATAGGTATGCTTTCCGATAAAGACCACGGGGAGTATATCGGCGAGATCTCACCAATCGCAGAGGAGATCGTACTCACTAACGTGCCATCCGAAAGAGGAATGAGAGCAGAAGCACTAGCTGACATAGCAAGGCGGTTCACGAAACGGTTAAAAATCATTCCGAACCTAGAGGAGGCGTTTAACGAGGTAAAGGGGCTTTCTGTTCCCGCATGTGTTACCGGCTCCCTCTACCTCATCGGAGCCATAAAGAGCCTGTAAAACTGCGCCTTTTTGCGTTACTATAGATATACGGCTAATTTGTCTACTAGGAGGAAACCCCACAGATGAAAAGGCTGGGAATAGTCCTCGACAAACTCTACGTCGATCACGATAACGGAATGGGACATCCCGAATCCCCAGAGAGAATACTCGCCATTTTAGATATGCTTAAGGAGACCGGACTCCTAGAAGAGGTAGTAACGATCCCACCCCGTGACGCGACTAAAGACGAGATATCCCTCGTACATGACCCCGGGTATTTTGATTTCATCCAGTCAACAAGAGGAAGGCCGCGTGTATTTCTGGACCCCGATACCTCTACGTGTCCGGTTTCCTTTGATGCCGCGGTTCGTGCGGCAGGTGGGATGCTCTCTGCAATTGAGGGTATCCTAAGGGGGGAGATCGATATGGCCTTTCCACTGGTGAGGCCCCCCGGTCACCATGCCGAGAGGAATAGGGCCATGGGGTTTTGTCTCTTTAATAACGTCGCCGTGGGTGCCGCTTACCTTGTAAAGACAAAGGGATTTAAACGTGTGCTCATCGTCGATTGGGATCTTCACCACGGCAACGGAACGCAGAATATGTTCTATGACTCCCCGGAGGTTCTCTACTTCTCCACCCATCAGTATCCCTACTATCCGGGGACAGGGGGGATTAACGAGATCGGTATAGAAAACGGCACTGGATACACGATTAACGTGCCGCTTCCGGCCGGCATGGGTGATAGGGAGTACATAAAGGTGTTCTTCAAGGTTCTTGGACCCGTTATAGATCAGTATAAACCCGAATTTATCCTTGTCTCCGCCGGGTTTGATACCTATTTTGAAGACCCGCTAGGAGGGATGAGGGTCACGCCTCAGGGGTTCTCCCAGATGGCCAGGTTTTTAAAGGAATCCGCCGAGAAACACTGCGACGGAAGGATAATCTTTCTCCTAGAGGGTGGATACAACCTGGACGGGCTACGGCTCTCCACCAAAGGGGTGATCGAGGAGCTTCTCGAAAAGAAGAAAACGGACTACGGAGACCTAAGAGAGGAAACAAGGGCGGATACCATCATCGAAGGCGTAAGGAAAACGCAGTCACGGTTTTGGAGGTTCTAGATCCTTCTTCTCGCCTTTCTGTGGTCTTCCCCTTTAAGGTATATGAACTCACACATCTCGTATAATCTCGATGCGATTCTATCCCCAACCCTGTTCTCCAGTATATCCTCCCTATCTCCCACATCCTGCTTTATCTCCCTGGATATATAGTTCGTGGTTATCAGAGTGACCTTTGATGCGTTGTACCGCTTTGAGATCAGCTGATCCAGTATGTTTAGCTCCCATTCGTTGCTTTTTCCCTTACCCAATTCGTCTATTACCAGCACCTCGGTCTCTATGAGAGGAAAGAGTACCTCGTTTTCCGGTGTACCCAGGGAATAGGCCTCCTTGAGCTCGGAGAGAAGGTAGAAGAAGTCCTTAAACAGACACTTTACCCCGCGTTGCAATGTGAGCTCGGATATAGTGCCTATTGAGAGATGGGTCTTGCCAAGCCCCGCCCTTCCCATAAGGAGGAACCCCTTTTTTCTATCCGATTCCGGCGGATACCGTTTGACAAACTCCTTTGCGTATTTAAGGGCATACTCCTGGGATTGGTTCTTGGGTTTAAAGCCCGCATCCACCTGTAACACCTGCGAGTACTTTGCAGGAATGCCTGCCAGGTTGTAGAGTTTTACGTTTCTTCTCACCACCCCACAGACCCCGCATGTAGAGACATACGTGTATCCCCTCTCATTTCTGGAGAGGATCGAACCCACTCCCCTGCATTCGGGACAGTTTTCCTTAACACACTCATCGCAGATCTTTGCTACGGCAAAATCCCCTCTTTTTTCTACCAGGTATCCCTCGTAGTGGCATCTTTCACACCCTATAGACGCTTGCTTAACCATAGTTGACCTTTTAACCACCTGCAACTATGCTCTTTAATCCGTACTCCCTCTTTAGTATATCGTTCCGAAACGATAACACGCTCTCACGCCTGGCGTGCTCCGTCATATAACGCGCCCTTTTGCCTATCCTCTCTTCCGCCTCCATCATAATCCTGTCCCGCTCGTTTTTGGGTAACGTCAGAAAGAAATCCTGATAAAAGCCCTCTTCGATTCTCCTTATGGACTCGAATACTTCCTCTATATCCGAGTCGAGTAGGCCAAGAACCCTCTTTCTGACCTCTATATAGTGCCTCTTTATATTCCCTCTACTCTCAGACCTGATTATAGCGCTTAGCCTTTCTGCAATCCGCCGAACGATACCCTCCTTATCCTCGCCTTCAGATTCCTTCTCTACCTCTACTCCGTGATCCTTTATCGCATCTTCAATAAAAGGAGCAAGATCGCTGAGCCCCTTATGATCCCTACTACCCCCGCCCTCACTAAAGCCCTTCCTTATACCCTTTAAGACTACCTCCTTAGGGATCCCTCTCCTTTTCCACTTTGATATTAAGTTGTAGTCCTTAGAGGAGAGCATGATACCCTTTCCCGCAAGCAAAAGGAAGTACTCCTCTATATCCTTTGTATACGAACCCTTATAGGCCATTTACCCCTAAAAAACGCGTTTAAGCGCCCTCTACCAGGTTTTTCATTTCCCGGATAGTCCTAGCGTAGTCTTTCGTTTTAAAGATGCCAGATCCAGAAACGAAAACATCGGCACCGGCCCTAGCAACATCCCTTATATTGTTTATCTTGATTCCGCCGTCGACCTCGATAAGCGGTCTATTGCTACCCTGACTGTCAATCATGTTCCTTAAACGCCTTATCTTGGGAATCGTGGATCTAATGAACTCCTGACCCGAAAACCCAGGCTCCACGGTCATTATGAGTACCAAATCCACATATGATATGAGCTCCTCTATGCTGGAAAGCGGTGTGGCAGGGTTCAGTGCGACCCCCGCCATTACCCCGTAGGACTTGATCTTCTCTACCGTGCTATGGATGAGCTTACAGGTCTCCACCTGAATGGTAACCACCTTTACAAAAGGCCTTCCGGCTTCAATGAAAACCTCCACGAACACCTCTGGATTATCTATCATCAGGTGAATATCCATAGGGGGTGGGTTTATACCCCTAATCGATTCGACGACCGGAACCCCTATACTTATATTTGGAACGAAGTGACCATCCATCACATCAACATGAATCCAATCGGCACCCGCATCCTGAACGTTTTTTATCTCCTCCCCTAATCTTACAAAATCCGCAGAGAGTATAGATGGAACTACGAGTTTGCTCATGTCGTTTACCTCATTCTCCTGAATCTTACGGCGAAGAAGGCGTCCATATCGTGTTTTACCGGATCGGAAACGAAAAATCCCCTTTTATCTATAAAACCGGATAGAAAGGGGTAGGTCGATTCCGCTTCTAGATCCATCCTAAAATCGGGGTTCTCGTGTAGAAACCCCTCACACACCATTTCGTTTTCCTCTGGCATCAATGTGCAAACCGCATAAACAACCACCCCACCCGGTCTTACCATACGAGCAGAACGGGATAAGATTTTAAACTGAATCTCTGAGAGTTCAAGTACGTCTCTCTCACCTTTTCTCCACTTCGCATCCGGGTTCCTCCTCAGCGTGCCAAGCCCGGAGCATGGAGCATCCACCAAAACCCGATCAAAGCCCTTGGGAAACCCCTTCGTGGATCCCATACCGGCTAGATCAGCCGAAATCGTTCTAACTATCCCTATCCCCAACCTCTTTGCCTGTAGCCTTACGAGTTCGAGCCTGGCCCTACTTATATCAACGGCAATAACCTCTCCCTCGTTTCCCATGATCTCGGCTATATGTGTGGTTTTCCCACCAGGGGCACTACAGGCATCCAGTATCCTCTCGCCGGGTTTCGGATCGAGGAGGTAGGAGATAAGCTGAGCGGCCTCGTCCTGTACGGTAAAAAGCCCAAGGTTGTATTCGGGAATAGAGGCCGGATCGAGCCTGCTTAAAAGGGTTACCCCATCCGGTGAGTACAAGGTGGGGATAGAGTCAACCCCTCTCTCTTTAAACCCCTTAATCGCCTCTTCCCTTTTTGCCTTTAGCCTATTTATCCTGACCGTAAGTGGAGGAACCCTGTTTAGGGAGTTGCAGAGCCTCTCCGTATGCTCCTTCCCATATGTGCGTATCCATCTCTCCACCACCCATCTCGGGAAGGAACATGAAACCTCTATAAAGGTAACAGGGTCCCCTTCCCTTGCCGGATAGACTATACTCCCCTTTTCTCTTGCGATCCTCCTCAGAACCGCATTTACAAAGTCGCCGATTCCTCTACCGTAGATGCCCCTTGCTATATCCACCGTCTCGTTCACCGCTGCGTAATCGGGCACACCGTCGAGGAATAGGATCTGATAGACACCCAACCTCAGGATGTTTCGGATCTCCTCCTTCCTTACCCTGCGTGTAAAAAGTCCTATCACGTAATCCAGCTTCCCCAGCCACCTTATCACGCCGTAGACAAGCTCCGTTAGAAGGGCGGTCTCCTGTTTGGAAAGGCCCGGATTCCTCTTAAACACACCCTCTAGCGCTAGATCGGGATAAGCCGATTCTAGAATCACCCTGTTTAATGCCCTCAGTGCCAGAAGCCGTACGGATACCCCTTTTGTTTTCATTGGATGCGTTATTTAAAATGTATCAGGTTATTTTCTTGACATATAGTGCTAAAAGTATATATTTTCGCTCTTAATCGGTACCAAGGAGGCGTATCGTCTTATGACTAAAGGTTGTTTTACCTTTACATCGGAATCCGTCACAGAGGGCCATCCCGATAAGATGGCGGATCAGATATC
>CAZWVA010000039.1:0-24799 GCA_964636885.1 uncultured Spirochaetia bacterium | reverse complement strand
TTTATCTGCTTTGCCTTTGCCTCCTCCTTCTTGGGAATGGTGAGTTCGAGAACCCCGTTTTTGTATACGGCTTTTATCTTATCCGCATCCACGTTCTGGGGAAGTGTAAAGCTACGGGTAAAGGTTCCATACTCACGCTCGACCCTTATGTAGTTATCTCTTGAAACCTTGTCCTCGAATCTCTTCTCTCCCTTGATAGTGAGGGTGCTGTCCTTTAGGTCTACTTGGATATCGTCTTTGTTCATACCTGGAAGATCGGCCTTCACTACAAAGCTATCCTCGGTCTCACATATATCTACGGCAGGTGACCAGGTTCCTCTTTCCAACTCCTCCTCGACCTCCGGATAGAACGCTCTAAGTGTTCTGTCAAATAGCCTGTTTATCCTATCCTGGAGTGTTTCAAAATCCCTCCATGGATCTCTTACCATTAACCTCGCCATTTTTACCCACCTCCTTCATATTTGGATTCTGTCTTCACCCTAAAAATAATCATCCTATGTAATGAGTCAAGGTGGGTTTTTGTAGTTGGGTCTCCGTCAGTTGGCTCCTTCTATCGTTTCTAAAACCATCTTGGCTATCTCCATGAACGCCCTCGAGGTTGGGCTTTCGGGGTTGGATATCACTATTGGATTCCCCTCATCCCCTCCTTTTCTTAGCTCCGGGTCAATTGGAACCTCTCCTAGAAATGGCACCCTTAGCTTTTCGGCTATCCTCCTTCCACCGCCTCTGCTGAATATATCCACTTCTCCAGCGCAGTGGGGACAGATCAGGTAGCTCATATTCTCCACTATCCCCAAAACCGGAACGTTCAGTTTTCTAAACATCTGTACCCCACGTCTGACATCGATGAGGGCCACGTCCTGAGGGGTCGTGACGATCACACCGCCACTAAGGGGGGCGGTCTGTATTAGGGAGAGTTGGGCGTCGCCAGTGCCGGGGGGAAGATCAATTACCAGGTAATCCGTTCCTTTCCACTCTACGTCTTCTATAAACTGCTTTACAGCACCATGAACCATAGGTCCCCTCCAGATCACCGTGTCATCCTCGTTAAGGAGAAACCCTATTGACATCAGTTTTAATCCGTATTTTTCAAGCGGAATGATCTTTTGATCATGGGTCGCCACCGGCCTTTGGTTTATACCCATCATAATCGGGGTACTGGGACCCCAGATGTCTGCATCCATAAGCCCGACGTTTTTTCTCATCTTTGAAATCGCAAGGGCAAGATTCACCGCCACCGTGGACTTTCCAACGCCTCCCTTCCCACTGGCAACGGCTATGAAGTGTTTTATGTCCGGAAGCTTTGACCTTTCGGCGGCCCTTGCCTGACCCGGCGCTTCCCTCAGCTCCCTTGCCCCTATCCGTATATCCGCCTCGGAAACCCCGGGGATTTCTAGAAGGGTTTTCATAACAGATCCCTTTATCTCCGATTCCAGCTTTTCATCGGGCTTTGGGAGGAGGAGGTATACACTCACTTTCGAGCCTTCTATCTCGATGTCTTTTACAATACCAAAGGAGACTATATCCCTTGTAAAACCCGGATACTTTACCTTTCTGAGGATGTTGCGAATACCCTCTGGATCGAGTTCCATATAAGCCTCCTTATCGGGCGGCTATGCCGAGCCTCTCCTTTGCCTCATCGCTCATCATATCTGGGTTCCATGGTGGGTCCCATACGATTTGAACTAATACGTTCTTTGCCCCGATGGACTTTATTGCGTTCTCTGCCTGTCTTGCAATCATAGCTCCCATACCGCATCCAGGAGTTGTAAGGGACATCTTGATCTGAACGTTTCTTCCTGAGATTTGAACGTCGTAGATGAGTCCGAGATCCACGATACTTATCGGAAGCTCTGGGTCATAAACGGATTTTAATGACTCAAGCACCCTCTCTTCGGTTATCTCCACGGGTTCATCGGTTTCTTTAGACCTTTGAAATCCTGTAAGGGTAACCTTCTTTTCCCCGGTTTTTTGTGGCTCGTCTTTTTTTATGTCTATAATCTTCTTCATGCCCATTTCCCGTTACCTCCTCCTTTAATAATACCTGGTTATTTTAGATCCTAAAATGCGTCGGGATAAGGTTATTCGAGTTAGAAACACAGGGTGTCACAGGCACGTTTAGAGGCGAAGGGATTATCGCTACCTTTCATTTAATCACCAAAAGGCCGATGTGTCAAACCTACTGCGATTGACAAGATGGGGATTTGATGCCAAATTATTACCTAAATCGAATGGTGAGAAATAGGGTTCTAAGGAGGCTATAAGGATATGACCATAACGAGGATATGTTGGGATTGTCCGGATGCACCGGTTCGCGAGTGGAGGGTTGTATCTGAGACAAGCACTGGTGAAGGCCACTTGATTAGAATAAACTGCCCGGAGTGCAAGAAGGAATCCAGGGTCTACGGGTGGATGGTTGGTTGTAAATGCGATTCGTGTAAGAATCAGGCTATAGGCGCCGCGAAGTGATATCGGATATAGGAACCATTTCGGTGGTAAACCACCTCTAACATCTGTGGAGCCCGTAAATAGCGTGAATCGTAAAGGACCCTTTTATGGGTGTTCCTTTACTCATAGGGTGTGTTCTTACCCGATTCCCAGAAAGGCATTATAATTACCGGGTTCGAGTCTTCTTCAAAATAACAGGATCGGCTTAAAGGGAAAAGCCGGAGGAGCAGATAGGGATGAAGATCCTTGTTACGGGTGGTGCGGGGTTTATAGGTTCCTGGGTGGCAGATGCCTTCATAGCGGAGGGGAACGAGGTCCTCATAGTGGATGACCTATCCACTGGGGTAGAGGAGAATATCCCAGAGGAGGCGGGCTTTATTAAGGGCGATATCAGGGATCGCGGGTTACTAGAGAGGGTGTTTTCTCAGTTTAGACCGGATATCGTTAGCCATCATGCTGCGCAGATGGACGTAAGGCGATCTGTAGAAGACCCGGTTTTTGATGCCGAGGTGAATATAATTGGAACTATCAATCTGCTCGAACTCTCAACGAAAAACGGGGTAAAGAGGTTCATATTCGCATCAACCGGTGGTGCGATCTATGGTGAGCCCAAAGACCTGCCTGCCGATGAAAGTACACCGCCTATGCCTATATCACCCTACGGGACCTCTAAGTACGCCGTTGAAAAATACCTAGGTTACTATAACGCTGTTTATGGGCTTGATTATGTCGCATTGAGGTATGCAAACGTCTATGGCCCTCGCCAGAATCCCCATGGGGAAGCAGGGGTAGTGGCTATCTTCTGTGACAGGATAATATCGGAGAGGCCCTGTCTCGTCTTTGGAGACGGGAATCAAACGCGGGATTATGTGTTTGTTGGTGACGTTGCGCGGGCAAACATACTGAGCATCGATGCACCGGTTGGAAGCTATAATATAGGCACCGAAATAGAAACCTCGGTAAACGACCTTGTTTCGACACTGAGAAGGGTATCGGGAAGGGAGTTCAAAGTGGAGTATTCACCCCCTCGGCTTGGGGAGGTTCTTAGGATATATTTGGATATAAAGCGGGCAAAACGGGTACTCGGCTGGTCTCCTAGTGTGAGCCTAGAGGAGGGTATCCATAGGACGTGGAAGTGGTTTAGTGAAAGGAAAGAATCGTGACGGGGATGTAATGCCTGGTTTTTTCGGCTTTTAATCCCTCTTTCCAATGGGTCTTCTAATGGATTTCTCCGATCTCAGTAGTATAAGCGGCGGTTTCGTTGGAGCAAGGATCCTCCAGGTTGCGGTAAAGCTCGGTGTTTTCGATGTAATTGGGATTCAGGGAAGCCTTCCCGAAGAGATCGCCAGTGCGCTTGGTACCAATCCAAGGGCAACCGAGCTTCTTCTCAACGCCCTTGTGGCACTTGGTGCTTTGAGTAAGGAAGGAGGAAGGTTCCACAACACGGAGGCCTCTCTCACATACCTTGTAAGAACCTCTCCCAGATACTTCGGAGGGATGATTCTCTTTGAAGAAGGGCTCTGGGATATTTGGGGGAGACTCGAAGACTCTATTATCACGGGAAAGCCCGCACGAGACCCCGATATGTTTCAGAAAAGGGAGGAGGAAAGGGAGAGGTTTATAATGGCCATGCATTCCCTAGTAATGGCAAGGGGGGACGCTCGGATTCTAAGTGACACGTTGGACTTTGGATGGGCAAGATCCATGATAGACATAGGCTCTGGGCCCGGAACCTATCCTATGGAGTTTTTAAAAAGGTATCCTCATCTCAGGATTACCGTATTCGATCTTCCTGGAACACTCAAGGTGACAAGAAGGGTCCTTGAAGAGGAAGGGATGCTTGGGAGAATAGAGATAGTAGAAGGGGATTATAACACGGATGAGATCCCTTCGGGTTTTGATATAGCGTTTCTTTCAAATATCATACATAGCGAGGATGAAGAGACCAACCGGAGACTCATGAAAAAGGTCTATGGGATCTTAAATCCGGGTGGAGAGGTGATAATTAAAGACCATATCCTCGATGATACCCTCACAAATCCGGCCGTAGGAGCCCTCTTCTCCATCCAGATGCTTCTTACAACAAGGGGACGTGATTATTCTTTTCGAGAGGTTAAAGGATGGCTGGAGGATGCTGGATTTAAGGGGATAGAATGGATAACCCTTGCTCCTCCTCTTACCTCTTCCCTAGTTATTGGCCGGAAATAGGAATGTGAGATCAAGGCGAGTGATTGCGAACACGTGTGTGAATGGGTATCATTAATCCCTTTGGAGGATAAACATGAAGGACAAAAGCGACTTACTCTACGACGTCAGGGTTATAGAGAGATATATCCGGGAAGGGGTTATAAGGAAGGAGGAATACGAGGACTATATAAAAAAACTCCCGGATGTATCGAGCAAGGGATGTCCTCTTATAGTCGATGAGGAATCGCTCAAAGGGTCAGAAACCGTTAATAGGGGAGAAGGTGAATGAAGTGGGCATATAGGGTGGTTTCAATAGACGAACTCTTTCCCGACCATGTCGATCACGATATAGCCGTCTCAAAGCAAGCGGCGTCCACAAGAAGGGCAAAGTTAGGAAGGGGATTCGAAGAGAATTTAAACCGGCTTGGGGCTGAGGGTTGGGAGCTTGTAACTATAGTGGGAGAGTTTGGAGTGTTTAAAAAACCGCAAGAGGGGTACGGCTTGGTTTAAAACCGGATAATAACAGGCCGGATCATGAAATCTATTTGGCCGAAGGTGCGTTCCTATGGGGTTACCTCTTTTTTGTTCTTTCTAGAGTTTCTTATACCTGTTTGTGGATTCCCATTTACAACATCTGAGACCCCATCCGTATCAATAACGATGATAGAGAGCCCGGATAGTAACCCCATCGTTATGACCCTACCGACTTTAGAGATTAAGAGGGAGATATCAACTGTGCTTATAGGTTCGGGATACAGGGTCTTAATGGATACCCCAGGCGATATTAGGCTAGAGGTCTATCTGGATGTGAGGACAACCGAGAACGACTCTCGGGGGATAACGTACTATAATACGATGGGAAACATACGTATAAGGGCCAAGGATGGGAATGGAAGACTACTGACCGAGGTAAGCGATAGCTCGTATTTAACCGGTTCCAACCTGGATGAGGTCGGTTTAAGCGCACTCAAGAGGGCTGGGGCTCGTGCGGCAAAGAGACTAAGAGCCGAACTGAATAAAACGCGGTCGGTTAAAGAGGATAAGCCAGGTGGAGAGGCAGGGACTATTGAGGTTCTTTTTGCCGGGCTTAGGAATTACTCTCAATACGAAAGAATAGAAGATGTAATGGCGAAGTTGGTTCCCGGTATCGGTATAAAGAAAAGGGTTTTTAGAGGGGGCGGGGAGGTTTCATTCCTTGTATCTTCAAGGGTAAACCCGGAGGAGCTTGCGAGATCTATTCAAGGGCTATTGCCGGTGGACATTTCATTTGGACTAGAGAACGCTTCATACGACGAAATAAGGTTCAGGGCTTACTAGCCGAGACCTATTCCCATTCGATTGTACTCGGTGGTTTTGTTGATATATCGTAAACAACTCGGTTTATCCCCTTTACCTCGTTTATTATGCGCACCGAGATCCTCTCAAGGACATCATAAGGAATGCGCGCCCAGTTGGCCGTCATGCCATCGAGACTCGTTACGGCTCTTAGAGCGATAACGTTGTCATATGTCCTCTCGTCTCCCATAACGCCTACCGTTTTTATTGGAAGGAAGACGCAAAACGCCTGCCAGATGTCATTATAAATCCCCGCCCTCCTTATCTCCTCTATGAATATGTCGTCTGCGTGTCTTAGCTTGTCGAGTTTTTCATCCGTTACCTCTCCGATGATCCTTATCGCAAGCCCCGGCCCGGGAAACGGGTGGCGATTCAGTATCTCCGGAGGAAGGCCGAGTTCGAGTCCTACCTCTCTTACTTCGTCTTTAAATAGCTCTCTTAGGGGCTCTATCAGTTTGAGGTTCATTCTCTCTGGAAGACCACCGACATTATGGTGGGTTTTGATCTTTGCAGATGGCCCCTTCACGCTAACGCTCTCTATAACATCGGGATAAAGCGTTCCCTGGGCGAGAAACTCGGCTCCATCGATCCTTGAGGCCTCTTCTTCGAATACCCTGATGAATTCCTCTCCTATTATCTTTCTCTTCGTCTCGGGGTCTTTGACCCCTTTCAGTCTATCGAGGAATCTCCTCCGGGCCTCTACATGGATCAGATTGAGTCCCATGCCTTTAAAGGCGGCTATCACTTGCTCGGCTTCATTAAGCCTGAGAAGCCCTGTATCAACGAATATGCAATGGAGCTTGTCCCATACGGCACGCTGAACGATCGAGGCAACAACCGCGGAGTCTACGCCTCCTGAGAGCGCACAAACCACCTGAGAGCCTTTTACCTTTTCTCGGATGTCTCTTATTGCGGTTTCTACAAAGGATCTTGCCGTCCACGAGGCCTCACACCTTGCGACGTTAAATATGAAATTCGAGAGTATCTTCTTTCCAAACTCGGTGTGGACTACTTCTGGATGAAACTGGGTACCGAATATCCTGCCATCTGTGTCCTTCATCGCCGCTATGGGTGAATTTGCGCTAATCGCAATTGAGGTAAAGCCTCTCGGAAGCTCAAGCACTCGGTCTCCATGTGACATCCAGACCTTGGTTTTCCTGGGGATACCTGAGAGGATATCCGAGTCGTCGGTGACCCCGATCTCGGCTGGACCGAATTCACGCCTTTCTGAGCGTTCTACCCTTCCGCCCAGGATGTGGGCTATGAGTTGCATCCCGTAGCAGATCCCGAGGATAGGGATTCCGAGGTCGAATACCCTTCGGTCTAGAGACGGCGAACCGTCATCCCAGACGCTTGCCGGGCCCCCCGAAAGGACAATCGCCTTTGGCCGGATTCTTTCTATCTGCTCTAAAGGGAGATTAAACGGTTTTATCTCGGAGTAGACGCCGAGCTCCCTTATCCTTCTCGCGATGAGCTGGGTGTACTGAGATCCAAAATCAAGAACCAAAACGCTTTCACGCATTATTTCGAATCTGGAGTCTGTGTTTAGTGATTAGAGTGTAGCGATTATAATCTACTCGATCCTATAATTCGGGGCCTCTTTGGTTATTATTACGTCATGAACGTGGCCTTCACGGAGCCCCGCATGTGTGACTTTAATGAATCTGCCCTTCTCCCTTAGCTCCTTAACGTTACGGCATCCTGCATACCCCATTCCGGCCTTAAGACCGCCCACTAGTTGATAGATCATCCCCCCGATTGACCCTCTGTATGGAACCCTTCCCTCGATACCCTCGGGGACCAGTTTGGATTCTATCATCTCGTCTTGTGCATACCTGTCACGGCTTCCCTTCTTCATGGCTTCGATCGAACCCATTCCACGATAGACCTTATACGTCCTTCCCTGATATAGAACGACCTCGCCCGGGGCTTCATCCGTTCCCGCAAAGAGGTTGCCTATCATCACCGAGTGCGCTCCGGCGGCAAGTGCCTTTGTGATATCGCCCGAATATTTTATTCCGCCATCCGCAACCACCGGAACATCGTATCTCCTCGCTATCTTCCCTACCTCCATTATGGCCGTGATTTGAGGAACGCCTATCCCTGCTATAACCCGGGTCGTGCAAATGGAGCCCGGTCCAACCCCCACTTTAACTGCGTCCGTTCCGGCTTTAATCAGGGCTTCGGCCCCTTCGGCCGTCCCCACGTTTCCAGCGATTAGGTCCACCTTTCGGAAGTTGGATTTTGTAGAGATTACGGCATCGATCACCCTCTTTGAGTGTGCGTGTGCCGTGTCTATTACTATTACGTCGCATCCGACTTTAACAAGGGCTTCGATCCTCTCTTCTCTATCTGGGCCTACCCCTATTGCCGCCCCACACCTCAGCCTTCCCATTTCATCCTTGCAGGCGTTTGGATGCTTTTCTATCTTCTCTATGTCCTTCATCGTTATGAGACCGCGAAGCCTGAACTTGTCGTCTACCACGGGGAGCTTTTCGATTTTGTACTTATGAAGGAGCTCTTTGGCGCTCTCAAGCGTAATCCCCTCTTTAACGGTGATGAGTTTATCCCTGGGGGTCATCAACTTATCGACCCTGAAATCGAGGTTCTTTTCAAACCTGAGGTCCCTGTTTGTAATAATGCCGACGAGCTTGCCGTCTTCTTCTGTAACGGGGAGACCGGTTATATTGTTTTTCAACATGATATCTAGTGCTTCTTGGACCTTATGGTAGGGGCGCACGGTAAGGGGGTTTACTATCATACCGCTTTCAAACTTCTTTACCTTCTCCACCTCGGCCGCTTGAGCAGAGATATCGAGGTTCCTATGGATTATACCGATTCCCCCTTCTTGAGCCATGGCTATAGCGGTCTTGGCCTCGGTGACCGTATCCATCGCTGCGCTTATGAGTGGAATGTGAAGCTTAATCCTCGGCGTGAGGTAGGTTGAAACATCCACTTCGTTTGGAAGGACCTCTGAGTAGGCAGGAACCAGAAGAACGTCATCGAAGGTTAAGCTTTCCTGGATCTTATCCTCTACCATGTCTTTACCTTCTTGATTTTTGAGCTTTTACCCTTTTAACTGGCGATTTCTTAACAGAGAGCTTCCTCGGTTTTGATGGGTTGGGAAGGGAGAGGAGCCTCGCAGGAGTCTTGACGATTTCTATTATCTGCTTTCTCATCTCGGGAAGGGTTACACCTAGTTCGATCTCGATCTCCTGTTCCCTCTCTCCAAGATTTACAAAAACCGGGAGTACGCCTACATAGGTGGTTGAATCCACACGCTCGAATCCGAGTGCCTTTAGGAGTTTCTTGGGTAGAACAGGGAACTCCAGTGTCGCGATCTCTGCCGTTTCCTGTGGAAGCAAGCCGTCCTGACTTACGCTTATCTTAAGCCGTGTAGACTTCATCCTATTATCTCACCCCCTGGGGTCTAAATATATCTCCACCAATCAGTATATTCATAGAAAAGGCTCAAACTGTAACTCTGATGGTGGAATATACCGTTCTTTACCGTTAGAATACAGATAGATAAAAGGAGAGATCTTGAGTTACGCTCCTATTTGTATAACTACTATTATCTTAATATTTTACTTTGATTATAAGAAATAGCAAGGGATGGGTATGGAAGTGGAAGGGATACAAGACCGTTTTTAACTTTTGTAAATGGGTCTTATAGGATGAATATTTAATAGTTAATGGGAGTTATATTGAAGTTGATTTAATAATGGGTAGGGGTAATTCCAGGAGAGACAAGCCAGCTGTGCTTAGAGACCGCCCAGTTTGTATAACGAACGGTAATCGGCTGATCTATGTAAAAAGGTTAAGAAACGAGTGATTTCAAGAAGTTAGGCGTAGAAGGCAAGTTTGGCTTCTTGAAAGCCAAGCGGGGGTGAACGCGGATAAAAGGTAAACCCATATGCACCTAATCAACCTGGGAGGGGTATGTTCCCTTGAACCGTGCAATGCTTAGTAAGAAGCTCTCTGATAGATCGTCTACAAACTCGACTGGATAGTTTCTTTACCCTTGCCCAAACGCTGTTGGCTAGGGCTTCCCCTTCTTCTTTAAGCACGTTATAGTACACCTCGTTTCCTACGCTGATGCCTTTGCCGTTGCCACCTCTATGGAGAAAGAAGCCACCCTTATAACCGGGGACCCGGATTTTAAGCCCCTAGAAAGGGACGGAAGAATCAAGGTCCTCTGGACTAGAGGCGC
Source organism: uncultured Spirochaetia bacterium (assembly GCA_964636885.1). Classification (GTDB taxonomy): domain Bacteria; phylum Desulfobacterota_D; class UBA1144; order Nemesobacterales; family CSP1-2; genus CAZWVA01. The sequence goes on along the minus strand of CAZWVA010000039.1, from coordinate 14,616 downwards.
TTAGATGGGCTCTGGTCTATATCTCTAGCGCGGCGTATGTCGTATCCTGTGATGGATTTGCTTTTTTCTGCCATCGAATCAACGTATTCCTTGCTAACGAGTCCCGCCATGTAGGCCTTGGAGATCCTCATGAGGGCTATCTTGGCTGTGGCTTCGTCTATCATCTGCCCCGTCTTTGGGTCAAACATGGAGCCTCCACCCTGGGCGTGGTAGAACTCTAACTGGTATTTTGCCTCCTCGATCTGTTTCTCCGTTGGGGTATAGCACTCGTTTGCGATCTGGGCCTGCTGAGGGTGTATTATCCATGTTCCATCCATACCTATTGCCGCTGCGCCCTCGTTCTTTCTCCTAAGCCCTTCGTCGATCTGTTTTACCACCTCCGGTGGATCGTCCTTCCTCCAAATCCTGAGGTAAACGTTATCAATGGCATGTAGCCCTGCGGCCTTGGCTGCCGTTACAACCGCCTTCTTTTCATAGTAGAAGATCTCATTCTGCCTGTCTAGGAGAAGATCCGGATCGACGCCAAGCTCTGCCGCATAGTCTGCAATCCCGAATATGAGTCCTGCCATCCTTGGGGATGCGGTCGCTATCTCGTAGGCATGGATAAGGGCGTGTGGCCTTTCTATAAGGGCCTCTATTGCGACCTTGGTTTTCCATCCGTATTTCGCCTCTAGCCTATCGAGCAGATCCGAAACGAGTTTTATGTCATCGGGACCGTGGACCTTGGGGATTATAACGCCGTGGAACCTATCCACCGCACCACCCATCACGGCTTCCATATCCCCGTAGAAAAACTCGGAGCGGAGGTTATTCGGTCTTACTGTAACTACCTTCTTTCCAAAATCTATCGTGTTTAGGGCTTCTACCATTACCCGCCTGCTCTTATCCCCCTTGAATTCGTAGGGACAGGCGTCCTCAAGGTCTGCCATCACGTGGTCAACTGGGGATTTTACAGGGTCAGCCGCGTTCTGGTGGAGTTTTAAATTGTGCCCCGGGTATGTCAGTTCGGTTCTGGGAACGACGATCCTTGTTCCTCCTTCTAGAATAAACACGATGGGTTCCTCCTCTGCTGAGTCGGAGCTTCATACCTCCGGTGTACGGCTAGTGACCGGCCGTCCTTTTATAAACCCTTCTCAAAAAACTCGTCAACAACTGGACTCTCTTTCTATCGTATAGGAATTATAGAGGAAAGACTAAAGCCGCACCCTATTTTATCCCCGCTATGGCCTTCTCGACTCCTATTAGCGTTAGGGGAGATAGATACCATCCTGATTTCCACTGCCGCCCAACCCCTGTAGAATCGATCTCATCCTGAGTGACCCTTACCAAGACGCATACGTATCCGGCTTCGTCTATAAGCGGGTTTCCCGTTTTAAGGTTGGGGATCCTTTCCGGTTCACACCTCCAGCGCTCCGGGGAGAGTTTAAGGAGATGCACACACTCGTTGAAATCAATCGTATACCTGGCCTCTTTCCCATCGAGTGTTACGGTATCCATCTCCAAATACCATACCTCTGCCATCTGTCTTTACCTCCATGCGTTATTGCTCGGTTATTTACAAATTACCTGACCGAATCCGATAATCAAAGGGAAATGGGGTGATCTTAAACGTACTTAAGGGCCTTTTTCCCTATATCGGTTCTATAGTAGAGGGATTCGCATTCTATCTTCTCTACGGCCTTATAGGCCAGATCAATAGACTCAGGGATCGTTTTACCGAGTGCGGTAACGCTGAGTACCCTTCCTCCACTTGTCACGATCTTCCCGTCCCGGTATTCGGTTCCTGAGTGAAAGACGAAAACCCCATCCATGGACTCTACGTTCTTGAGGCCTTTGATTTCGATTCCCTTTTTATAGTCCCCTGGGTATCCGCGTGAGGCCATAACGACGCAAACCGAGGTCTCATCCCTCCATTCGATCGTTTGTCCTGAGAGCTTTCCGTCCACAACCGCATTGAGTAGAGGGACGATATCCGATTTCATCCTTACCATAAGAGTCTGTGCCTCGGGATCCCCAAACCTGCAATTAAACTCTAGGACCTTGGGTTCGGAGTCCTTTATCATGAGACCCGCATAGAGGATGCCCTTGTATTTTCTACCCTCTTCCCTGAGGGCGTTTACCGTCGGGATGATGATCTGGTCTATTATCTTCTCGCGCACCTCTGGTGTTACGACTGGGGTTGGTGAGTACGCTCCCATTCCTCCCGTATTTGGTCCCTGATCCCCGTCTAAAAGCGCCTTATGATCCTGACAGGATTCGAGTGGAAGCACCGTCTCACCGTCCGTAAAGGCGAAGAAAGAGGCCTCTTCACCCTCAAGTAGCTCCTCGATTACAACCCTCTCTCCGGCTTCCCCAAAGATCTTTCCCCTCATCATGGCGTCCAGGGTTTCAAACGCCTCCTTTTCGGTTCTACATACCACAACCCCCTTTCCGGCGGCAAGTCCATCGGCCTTTACAACGAGAGGAGGCTTTACCTCCTCTACCCATCTCACGGCGTCCTCAAACTTGTAGAACGTCGAGAAGAACGCCGTGGGGATCTTGTACCTTCTCATCAGGTTCTTTGCAAACACCTTGCTACTCTCGATCTCGGCGGCGGCTTTCGTGGGGCCGAATATCCTAAGCTTTTCTTCCTCGAATCTATCTACTATCCCGAATGCCAGGGGAGACTCAGGGCCTACTACGGTGAGATCTATCTCCTCTGCCCTTACAAACCTAACCAGCCCTTCGATATCGCTCATCTTTATGTTTACGCACTTAGCGTGTTTTGAGATACCGGCGTTTCCAGGGGCGCAATAGAGGGAGCTTACAAGGGGACTTTGCCTTATCTTCCAGCAAAGGGCGTGCTCCCTCCCTCCACTTCCAATTACCAAAACCTTCATGGGAATTACCGTCCTTCTCTCTTCTTAGTCAGCGGATTTTAATTTACCAGAAAAAAGCGAATAAAAAAACGACCGGAAAATAGAGCATAGGTCTACTAAATTAAGCCAAAACACCCCTGTATGGTGCCTCTCGATTGGTCTACTATTGTCTAGCAGCCTATTCATCCCCTTTCTTTTCTCTCGGTTTTCTTTTCCACCCCTCGATTATCACCTGTCTTGCCCTCCCTATTGCCAGGGTACCCGGAGGAACGTCCCTTGTTATAGTCGAACCCGCACCCGTTGTGGCTCCCTTCCCGATTCTTACCGGGGCAACCAGCATCGTGTCGCTTCCTATAAAGACACCGTCCTCTATGGTGGTTTTGTGCTTTTGAAATCCGTCGTAGTTACAGGTTATGGTCCCGGCACCTATATTTACACCCTCTCCAACCGTTGCATCACCCACGTAGGATAGGTGGGAGACCTTCGATCCACGACCTATTTTCGATTTCTTTACCTCCACGAAGTTGCCGATTTTTGCCCCTTCTAGTATCTGGGTCTTGGGGCGGATGTGTGCAAATGGACCTACCGTTACTCTGTCTTCTATAAAGGCCTCCGTTATATAAGAAGAAAACCTTACGACGACCCCGTCTCCGATCCTTGAGTTCTCGATCCAAACCGAAGGGCCGACCACGCATCCGTTTCCTATCCTTGTATTCCCGTAGATAAAGGTGTTTGGGTAGATTACGGTATCAGCTCCAATAGAGACTTGGGGTGAGATGTAGGTAACCTCAGGGTCTATTATGGTTACGCCTGAAAGCATTAGGCTCTCATTAACCCTTCTCTTTAAGATCCGCTCTATATGGGCGAGTTCACTCCTGTTATTTACCCCGATGACCTCCTCTCTATCTCCAACGACGAATCCGTTAACCCTTTTGCCGTAACCTGAGGCTATGTTGATTATGTCTGGAAGGTAGTATTCCTTTTGCTTGTTCTTGGTATCGATCTCGGCAATCGCCCTCCAGAGAAAATCGGATTCGACGCAGTAGGCACCTGAATTTATCTCTTTTATTCCTTTTTCATCGGGTGTGGCGTCCCTTTCCTCGACTACCTTTAAGACATCCCCTTCGGCGTTTCTTATCACCCTTCCATAACCATCCGGGTTATCGAAGACGGCTGTAAGAATAGAGACAGTAGCCCCGCTTCTCCTATGGGCCTCTACAAAATCCCTTAGGGTTTTCGGACGAATAAGAGGGAAGTCACCGTTTAATATAACAACGCTACCTCTAAAATCCTCTAAAGCCTTCCTGGCGCATCCTACTGCATGACCGGTTCCTAACTGCTCCGTCTGGAGTGTGTATTCGATCTGATAGGAGTGGAGGGTTTCTTTAACCCTCTCCGCACCGTGACCGACCACAAGAACCGTCCTTTTTGGATGAATCCCCTTAACCGCATCTATAACGTAGCTAACCATGGGACGCCCCAGAGCGGGATGGAGTACCTTGGGGAGTTCGGATTTCATTCTTTTCCCCTTGCCGGCGGCAAGGACTATAACAGCGATATCCATTATACCCTCCCGTATCTATCCTCTAGCCTTATGACGTCTTCAACCTCTGGGGTCGAGACTTCGAGCACATCACAGTCCTCAATCGCGGTCATACGGTGTCTGGTCGTGGGCGTGATTCTTATGGCGTCTCCGGGTAGGAGCCTTATCTCTTCTCTGGGTTTCCCGCTCTCTTCCATCTCTAGGATCATCTCGCCGCTTTGGAGGTATATCGTTTCGTCCTTCACACTATGGTACTGATAGCTGAGACTATGGCCTTTATTTATGTGGAGGATCTTTCCCACGTACCTATCCGTAAGGGCCCACCAGATTTCGTATCCCCAGGGTTTAGGAACCTTTTTTATAACGCCGATCCTTCTCTTAGTCCCTTCGCTCATATCGGCAATGTGTAAGCAGGCCTGTTGTTAGAAGGGGACGTCATCGTCCGGGCCAAATGGCTCATCACCGATTTCAAGCTCATCGGTAAACCCCTCGCTTGTTATGGAGGTTGATTCGGCCTTCTCCCCCGTAGGACTCAGCATCTGCATATTCCGGGCAACCACTTCTGTTGTCCATCTCTTCTTTCCCTCTTTGTCTTCCCAGGAGCGGGTTCTAAGTGAACCCTCGACATAAACCATCTTTCCCTTCGACAGGTACTCACCGCATATTTCGGCAAGCCTCCCCCACGCAACGATACGATGCCATTCTGTGGATTCTACCTTTTCACCGTCTTTACCAGTACGGACGTCCGTTGTGGCAAGGGTAAAGTTGGCAACGGCCTGCCCACTAGTCGTATACCTTATCTCGGGGTCTCGTCCCAGGTTACCAATCAGGATTACCTTATTTACTCCTCTCATCTCTCACCCCTGTCCTACTGTGTTTGTTTGGAATTTTATCATCAGGTAGTAGAAAAATCTAGAATAGGCGGGTTATAGAAACCCTAGAAAAGGTGCCCGGCGAGTGAGAGGAACTCGTAGAGGATCCTACCCGTTAACCCCCATATCACGTAGTTCTGGTAGCGGAAGACGAAGTCCTCTATACGGAGGTTTTTCCTCTCTACCATCCTGACTTCAAGGTTTCTCCTGTCCTTAAAATGGGAAAGCGGTATCCAGACGACCTCGTCTACCTCTTTGTCATTTGGTATTATCTTAGCGTCTCTTGTCAAAAGGGATACATATGGGGTGACGATGTAGTGATTGGCCCTTGGACTAATAGGATTAAAGTCGTCCAATTCTCCAAGGATTCTTCCGTTCTTCTTTAAGTCGATCCCGGTTTCTTCGAGGGTTTCACGAATAGCCGTTTCGAGCTTGTTCCCGTCTCCCTCTTTCATCCTCCCACCGGGAAACGCCATGTGGCCCGAAAATGTATCCGCTGAATTTTCCGGCCTCTTAATAAAAAGCATAGAGTAGCCGTCTTCTCCTATCCCCTTTAGTATCATCATAACGGCAGCCGGAACAAAATCGCCCTCCCTTATTATCTTTCTGGTCCCTCTTCTTTTGAATACCCTCTCCAACTCCTCTATCGCTTGGGGTGACACCACCTTCTTTTCTCCTCCTTAGATGTGTTACGCCCCGCCCTTGTTTTTTATATACTCATTAAAGACGTTTAAGGTCTTTTCATCAAAGAGGACAAAATAGATCCTCTCTATAGTGGTTTTCTCGTTCCTAAGGTGATCTAAGACCACATCGATCATGACCCTTGCGCATTCCTCAACCGGAAACCCACCGACTCCGGTTCCGATTGCCGGGAAGGCAATCGTTTTTATCCCCCTTTCATCCGCCCTAAGAAGGCTGTTTCTTGTGGCATCCCTTAAAGACCTCTCACTCACACTGCCTCCTAAATGCATTCCGGCGGCATGGATTACGTACCTGGATTTCAGGTTGCCCCCTCCCGTAACGGCTGCTTCCCCTAGTGGAATGGGACCGATCTCGTTACACTCCTTTTGGATCGAATCCCCTCCCTTTCTCCTTATGGTTCCGGCAACGCCGCTTCCAAGGACAAGGTCGGTATTTGCGGCGTTTACGATCGCATCTACCTCCATATCGGTGATGTCGCCTTGCTTTACTATTATCCTGTCTTTTACGTTCATCGGATTATCCCAACCTCATATTTTACAGATATCGGGGATGGGTGGCAACCGTAATACCTTGACTTTTTTCTTTGTAACGATTACAAAATTAACCGAATACGGTAACGAATCTCTGTAATGGATTTAAGGTCAAAGATACTAACCTTGGTTTATAAATCGTTTCCCTTTTCTCTAAAGGGGGATGCCCTAATCGAGGATGGTCATCTGTATTATGATGTGTCATGCGTTATAAACTTCTACGGGAGAACAAACCTCCTAAGGAGGGTGCTCTATAGCCTATCCGAGCAGGATCTGCCGAGGGAGAGGTTTGAGGTGATCCTTGTGGAGGATCAGGGTGGGACTCAGGAAGGAAGGGAAACCTCCGAGATGTTTAAACCCTTACTTAATATAAGGTACTTTCCCCTTACAGAAAACCACGGCGAAATGGGCTATTCGAGGAACCTTGGCCTTTCAAAGGCAAGGGGAAGGGTTATCCTGTTTCTTGACGATGATACGGTGATACTTCAGAGGGACTTTCTCTCTACATTAATCGATGAATTTGCAAATCCAAAGACCGATGCTATTATACCACGCGGCAGTGCGAGTTACTGCCTTATAAAGGGTAGGTATGATTTTCACGACCCGTATTTCCCGACTAACAGGTGCATGGCGTATCGAAGGGAGGCTTTAAAGGAACTCGGTGGTTTTGTCTCCGGTATTACCGGACAGGAGGATGTTGAGTTTGTGGTTAGGTTTATTGCCTCGGGTAGAAGGTTTCATAGATCGGGGAGACTCAACTACCTCCATCCCCCTCTAATACTGAGTAGCCTCAATAAGGCCGCCGCTGTCGGTATGTCCTTTGCCAGACTAAAAAACAGATACCCGTTTATAGTATGGTTGATGCTTCTAATAAACGGCTCAAGGTATCTGCCTATGCTTCTCTTTCCGATAAATGAGAGGTTTCGTATGAAGTGCAGGTTTAGTATCGGCTTCCTGCTTGGGATCTTGTATTCGATAATAGGTAAAAAAATCGAGTATAATTAGTTAAACCGCTATTGCATGGTATGGAGAATACCCAAGTGTCAATGCGCTTAATCGGAGGAACGTCTAAAAAGGTAATACACAATGCGGATAATAAAGAGACTCTATCCCTATAAGGACCTTTTTTTCATATTCGTGTGGCGGGAGTTCACGATAAGGTATCGCCACTCCATAATTGGTGTACTCTGGGCTGTTATTCAGCCTCTTAGCATGATAGCACTGCTTACGTTTATATTTACCTATGTGTTAAACGTAAAGGTAAAGGAATATCCCAAGGTCGTATTCTACTTCGTTGGCATCCTTCCCTGGACGTTTTTTTCGTCTTCCCTAAACGCCTCGATAACGAGCCTGGTAACCCAATATAACCTAATCACAAAGATCTACTTTCCACGCGAGATCATACCCCTTTCTCGCGTCCTAATCGCCTTTGTGGATTTCCTAATAGCCCTCTCCCTGTTTCCTTTTGTGCTTCTCATTCATAAGATCCATATTACCTGGGCTGCCCTCTGGGCGATTCCCCTCCTTGGACTTCTGTTTTTCTTTACCGTTTCGATGTCCCTTTTTCTTTCAAGCGTAAACGTATATTATAGGGATGTGAAATTGGCCTCGGAGTTCTTCATCCGACTCCTGTTCTTCATGTCTCCTATCTTATATTCGGTTGACCAACTCCATATAAAGCTTAAGCTGGTGTTGTTTCTAAATCCGCTTACCTTCATAATCGAGAACATAAGGAGATGCGTGCTAGAGGGTAGAGAGGTAGTGCCCTGGCAGTTTGCCGTTGTCGGTGTTGTCGTATGTGCCTTCTATTTCTTTTCTTACAGTTTTTTCATAAAAACGGAACGCGATTTTGCTGATGTTATCTGATACGACGATCGAACTTAAAAACGTATGGAAGAAGTATTCTATAAGGGACGTTTTTCACAAGTCGCTTAGGGAGGAATTTGCCAATCTGTTTAAGAAAGGGGATAGGCAGGGTCTAAGAAAGGATGAATTCTGGGCTCTATCGGATGTAAACATCACCGTAAAAAAAGGGGAATGCGTGGGTATCTGTGGCCCCAATGGTTCTGGGAAGACGACGATTATAAAACTCATAGCCTCAGTTACCTATCCCAATAGAGGGGAGGTCATAGTTAAAGGAAGGGTTGCCCCCCTCATATCGGTCAGTGCGGGGTTTCATTCGGATCTTACGGGAAGAGAGAACATCTATATGAACGGCACGATTATCGGGATGACTATAAGGGAAATAAGGAAAAAGATAGACGATATTATAGAGTTTTCCGGGATCGAAGAGAGGTTCATAGATATGCCGGTAAAAAAGTACTCCTCTGGGATGAATGCGAGGTTGGGGTTTTCCATTGCGGTTCACAGCGAAGCTGACATACTTTTACTTGACGAGATATTCGCGGTCGGTGATAAATCCTTTAAAGAGAAGTGCACACAGAAGATAAAAGAGATCAAAGAAAAAAGGACACTCGTTGTAGTATCACATGATAGGGACCGTATTGAAAGGATTGCGGATAGAATAATATTCCTGAGAAAAGGGAGAATCGAAAACGAGTACGATATAAGATCGAATTCGTATAAGTTCCTATTAACCTCTTCCTCGCCGTGGATAGAGGATGAGCCCGGCGATAGTGGGTTAAAGCGAGATAGAAGGATTTAATGGTGTGATGGATTTAGAATGCGCTCACTAAAGGTTTAAGAAGGGGACCGACAAAAGAAACCGCCATGAAGAATAAGAAAAGGGGTAAAGCGATCTGTGTCCTTGGCATGCACCGAAGCGGGACATCAGCCGTTGCGCGCGCCATTAATCTCCTCGGGGTCTATCTAGGTGAACCGGATGTACTGATGCCTCCTAACAAGGCCGATAACCCAAAGGGCTATTGGGAGCATACCGGGATCGTTAATATACATGAAAGGATATTAAGCTCACTTGGTCGTAGATGGCACGACTTGTGGCCGATGCCAGAGGGCTGGTGGGCTTATCCTGAGATCCTTCCTCTAAAGGAAGAACTATCTGGGGTCTTGAGACGGGAATTTGTCGGTAGGCCCCTATGGGGGTGGAAGGACCCAAGAACGTGCCTCATGCTTCCACTATGGAAAGAGATACTCCGCGAAGAGGATATGGAGATCGGCTACCTCATCGTCATAAGAAACCCAATGGACGTTGCGACTTCCCTCTGGAAGCGTGATAACCTCTCTTTGAGTGAGTCTCTACTCCTCTGGCAACTCCACACCCTCTCCTCCCTTTTGAATACGAGTGGATTTAAGAGGGTTATCTTACAGTACGATAGTCTTATGGAGGGCTGGAGGTCTTCTCTAAAGCGTATAGCGATGTTGCTTGAGATCCCGTGGCCTTCCGATGAGGGTTATCTAACCGAAGAGATTGGATCCTTTCTTGAGCCGGGCCTTCGCCACAGCAAATCCGCCTTTGAGAGTCTCGCAAGCAATCCGAAGGTTCCAGGGTTTATAGTAAAGACCTATGGTCTTTGCCTTAAGGCCGAGGCAAATAGCGACTTTTTTAATTCCAAGGAGTTTTCTGATATGATTGATGTGCTGTATATGGACTATGCCGCCTACTCAGGGGCTATAAGCTCAGATCTAAAGGAGGCCCTTGGGGAGAAAAACAGACTGATTCAAGAGAAGATAGGAGAGATACGGGAAAGAGAGGAACTCATTCAAGAGATTATAAAACAAAAGGACGAACAAATACGGGAAAAAGACGAGCAGATCTCCTCTATTCTCAATACATGGAGCTGGAGAGTAACGGCGCCAATGAGATTGCTCGGTCGTCTGCTTTCAAAGACGTATAACTACGGGAAAGATAAGTAATGAAAGACCCTGCGGTCAGTGTTATTATGCCCGCCTACAATCATGAGAGATTCGTCGGTGAAGCTATAGAAAGCGTACTGAATCAGACCTTCACCGATTTTGAGTTTATTATCATAAACGATGGTTCAACCGATGGCACGGACCGGGTGATTAGAACCTATAATGATCCACGTATCCTCTACTATACACAGGATAATATAGATGCCCCAAACACGCTAAATAGAGGGCTTTCACTTGCAAAGGGGAAGTATGTATCTATTATAAACTCAGATGACGTGTATCACCCGGAGCGTCTTTCCTGCCTTGTGGAAACCGCAGAGGCCAAGGACGCTATGCTCGTTATAACGGATCTGGTCTTTATAGACGAGTCTTCCGCCGTTATTAGAGACCCTTCACATACCTATAATTCTTGGTATAGCGGTTTAAAGTCGATTTATCTAGATACCGGATCCCTCGAAAAAGCGTTTTTTATAGGTAATATGGCCGTTACTACATCTAACCTCTTCTTTCATTCAGAGTTGATAAAGGAGGTAGGGTTTTTTAATTCGTATAGATACACGCACGATTACGATTTTATCCTCCGCGCTTTGATTAGATACCGTGATAGGTTCCTCTTCCTCGATGACAAGAAATACCTCTTCTACAGACTGCACGGTAAAAATACTATTAAAGAGTCCCCTCTCCAATCACATGTAGAGACGGTGGATATCTTACTTAAAAGGATCCTTGACTTTATACATAGCGAGAGGGATAAGACAAGTGCCGAAACGGCGTTAAAGTCCATCCAAGATCTCTACATGCATGCTTTTTACCTTGTAAAAGGGATGGAAAATACAAGGAGTTGGAAGATAACGGCCCCCCTCAGGTGGCTTTTTGAAAGGTACCTCAACATGAGCGAGTCTATTAAAAGGTTTATGAACAAAGGGTCGTTCGATGAGAATAGAAGCGGTAACCCTTGATCGTCTACCTGGCATTGTAAGCGTATTGCCCTAGGATGCCTTATCGCGATGGTCGCAGATATGCTACCGGGAAATCAAGGTGTCGGTCTATCTCCAAGCGTTTAAGATCCTCTTGGAGAGCTTTGCTATGTAGCCTATAAGAGAGTTATCCTCGGCGTTCTTTCCACCAAAGAAGAGTTTTTTCATGTACTCGGAACCGAGTTCTGGAGGGAGGGTTTCGTTGTCAAGGATTTCCCAATCGTTTGTGTCATAGCCTATTAACTGCATGTATCCTGTATAAAGGTCCCTGTAAAACTCAACGTCTTCCTTAGTAAACCACATCCTCCAATTTCCATAGGACTTTGATCTTTTTACTCTGAGGTACGTCTTTGGAACTTCGGCATTATCCTTTACTTCAAAGCCTAGGTATTCATTTAGCTTAACAAAATCACCGTCTATCATGTCTTCGTATTTAAAAATAAACCAATCGCTATCCAGGCCCCTTATGAAATCACAAAGGACCTCACCCATTATTTGGTGATGGAGCCTAAGGCGATCCAATGTAAGGACTTCTCCGTCTATTCTATGCACGTGAAGGGAATAAAAGGGGATGGAATTACGGTTTTTTTCTTTTAATTTTACTTTTTCTAAAACCCCTTTAAAAACCCTCTCGTCTGACTTTGAGCGATGGTACCATCGGTAGAGAAATTGACTTATGAATATATCTCTGGGATCCCTTGCTATCCATATCTTCTTCTCATAATCGTTATATTCCTTAATTTCATCTGGACTAACGTGATTAGGCGGGAAACCAAACAGGCATTTTGTAACGATATTCTCTCCAGTTTCGATTTCTCTGTTCCTAGATTTTGGCTCGAATATTACTTGGGTTGAGCTTCCTAAAGCATTTGCTATCTTGTAGGTTAATGCTGTTGTTCCAGATTTTGGCTGACCGTATATGAGAATCTTCATCTTCTTAATAAAGTACTAAGGGGCTTGTATTTAAACATACCTATTGCCCATTTGGATAATTACCTGAAAATGTCTTATTGTAACGTTCGCGGAAAAGATCACAGGCAAAGTCATAGAGCTCTCTATCGAGTGCCGTAAGCTCCTTCAGGATCTCCAGTCCTTTATCGGATAGGGATCTCTTAAAATCCGTGTAGTCACCTGTAGCGTTAAGTCGGGGTAGCGTCTTAGGCTCTTTCCAACCAAACCGTTTTATAAGCAGTTTTACGGATCTATCGAATTCCTCGGTGATACCAACGAAATCGAAACTGGCAACCCTCTCCTTTGCTAGCTCAAGTCTCTCTCTATCAGAGATTTGGCCTGTTGGATAAACCTTTCTCGGATTTTTTGGATCGGTTATGTCGATATCGGTGATAAAATAGCGTACCTGTTGACTACCTATTGTGTCTCTCACCAGTTTTTCCTGTAACATCTCATCTAGTGTCATTTTATCGATTGGTAGGTGTTTATTAAGATGAAAGGAAGACCTGCGCTTCCCGACGTAGAGATTCGAGATGGCCCTGGATATTGGCTCACGTAGCATAGTAATGGTAATTGGATGACGTGGGAGATAATTAACTATTCCGTATACAAGATGCCCACGAATCAGTCTGAGCTTGAGTAGCTGTTCCCTGGTTAGATTAAAGAAATCTTCCATTCGGTATCCTTCGTTAATTTCGCTTGGAGAGAATTGAGACTCTATAACGGTTCTTAGCGACGTCCCTGCGGTTTTGGGAATATGCATAAAAAAGTACTGTTCCGATTGACGGGTTTTCCTTAACTTCGATAGTGCTGAGGACATGTACCCTTTAATACCTGAGAGCATACGTTCGGCGAGCCTTGTTCTATAACGTATGGCATTAAGTCTATATAAATGAACCCGCTTTATCAATACGGCTTGGGACACGGTACCAAAGGAGGCATGTCGGCTATGTGATGCGGTGAGGGGTTTTAAAAATGGTATCACTGAGTCGTTTGTCTTACTTTAATGACCCGTGCCTGTTAATCCGCTAGCCTCTATGATAAGGGAAATCCCTTTTAGGGGTTATAATGTTAGGGATGTCTAGTAACATAGATCCATTTGTGGAAACGAATAGAAAAACCGGAAGCGGTTTAAATATATCCTCAGGGTGAAAGGGAGACCAGTGTATGAAAGCAAAAACCCAATTCTACACCTCTATCTGCCTGTTTTTTATCCTCTGCTCCATGTGTTTGGGATCGTCCGCTTTCCCTCGAGAAGGAGAAAAAATAGGCCCCGGGGTTAAAGAGGCCCTGGATGCGAGTCCGAGCGGTAGAACGGCAGTTATAGTCGCCTTAGCTTCCCCTAAATCCCCTTTGAGGGACTTTTCTCGGAGAAGGCGCGAGATCAATACGGTTCAGAACGAGGTCTTATCCAGGCTCACAGAAGACGATTTCAGGATTAAATCTAGGTGGGAGAATATAAGCGGTTTTGCGGGGGAGGTGAGTAAAAGGGGGCTAGCTAGACTAATCGCTGATCCGAATGTCGTTTCCGTATACGCCCCTACCGAGGTTTTCCCAACCTTAGCCGAGAGCGTGCCCCTTATAAGTGCCGATGAGGTACACACCATGGGTTTTACGGGAAGCGGCGTAAATGTGGCCGTTATTGACACAGGCATCGACACAGACAATCCCCAACTCGGAGACAGCCTCATCGCCCAGCACTGTGCGTGTCAAAGGTTCTCGGCCGGTTGTTCCTCCTGCTGTCCCCGTGGTCCTAACACTGCGGAAGACGATAATGGGCATGGAACCCATGTCTCTGGCATTATCACTTCCCCAGAGGGTGTGGCACCCGATGCCGGCATCGTTTCGGTCAAGGTTCTTCCAGATATCGGCTCTGGCTGTAGTTCGGGTATCCTGGACGGACTCGACTGGGTTTTAAGCCAGATCGAGAGTCAAAGCCTCGATATAAGGGTCGTAAATATGAGCCTTGGAGGGGGGCTCTTTTCCGGGAACTGTGATATATCGGATCCTTTAATGGCTGAGGCCCTAAACGGTTTAAAGGCAAAGGGCGTTTCAATATTTGTAGCCTCGGGTAACGATGGTTCTATTAGTAAGATCAGTTCCCCTGCATGCATATCAGCCGCTATATCCGTAGGGGCTACGGATGATATTACGGATCGTGTTGCCTCTTTTTCAAATTCTTCTTCTATCTTGGATATGCTTGCACCGGGACAGGTTATCACATCTTCCGCCATAGGAGGGGGCACGGTTAGTAAATCCGGTACCTCAATGGCGGCTCCCCACGCCGCCGGAGTTGCTGCCCTTATGATTGAGGCCAACCCTTCTCTTACCCCAGTTGAAATCGAGTTG